>CAZIUI010000008.1:0-57993 GCA_964542585.1 uncultured Sphingobacteriales bacterium
TGAAATTCTGGCGCAGGCCTTTTGGCGTGTTCAGGTATTGGATGGTCATTTTCCCATGACGGAAGTTGGCCATGCTGTCCTTCATATGCGCTTTTCCGCCTTTAGCTACGGCTTGCCTTAGATTGCCATCTGCATAAAGGCCTTTAGTAGCTAACCGAAGTTGCCACGCTTCTTTATTAGCGGTATCCTTAAGCGGCTCCATGGTCACCGCCCGTGGCTGGTATGTGATGTTGAGGTTTTGGGCCCGGTTAGGGCTCCGCCAGGTTTGGTTGGCATTCAATTTAGCGTTGATCCGGTATTCCCGGTTGCGGATGTTTTGCTTGGCTTGTTCAAGCCAGCTTTCCGAAAAGTTATCGCTGGAAGCTTGTCTATCAAAAGGCTGAGCGTGGGATATTATGGCATTACAACTCAAGAAGCCGATTAAGATTACTTGAAAAAAAACCTTCATTTCATGAAGCATAAGGGCAGATTTTTGAAGGATAATAAGGATGTCGATTAAGTACCTTTAAAGCCGTTTGAAACTATAAACTTTGACGTAAATATCAGCGATTAGGTTGTATTGGTTATAAAAATTTTGATTTTTGATGGGAAGTGTGAGTGATATTTTTTGAATTCTTCACTTTTAGGTATAAATCAAGTGCCCGTTTGCTGCTGCAACTTTCAATTTTACCTTGACGGGGCTTAGCTAATCCTATTAATTTAATCGGCTTTACAATAAATAAGGAGTAAAGGAGTGCACGGTCCATAAGGCGTTAAAAATAACCGATGGTAATAAACAAGAGGGGAGTTTAGTAATGATACACCCCTACTGGTAGTCAAAAAATCCTGCGGTTCAATGGGAAAAGTCGAAAACCAAAGCCTTTAAAAAATGCAAAAAGTGGGGATATCCCAGTATTGGATTATTTGAAAGCAAAAACCAATGTGTGAGCTACCTTGAAGACAAATGAGAGGATTTTGTCGTTACCTACAATACTCAATGAATTAATTCATCTGAGTGAGCAAATCGGTGGAGCAATCAGACCTATTAAGGTAATATAATTTAAATATAGTTCCATTAAAACGCTCCGTTTTTGATTCTAAGGAATTTTATCTAACTATCAGGGATAAAAAGCTAAATTATTCAGGACTCCTAGTGGTTTACTCCATCAGCATTAGAGCCCTCCACGAATTACCCCTCAATAAAGCTACCAGACTAACGATCGCAAATGGAACAGCGGCCGAAAGCAGGTTACCAAAGGCTGACCAATAATCACCTGCACTACCGAACAAGAAAAGATAGGACAGTACCAAAAGCTCAAGCCCGGTAAAAATACCCAGGACAAATGCACCACCATTTAATAGCCGATCTAATAAGGGTTTTTGTTGATCATCATCTTCTTGTTGATTACTCATATGGCAACATCCTTTTTTTGTTTGCCCAACTATTTTCATGAAGGACAAATGTTTGTATTATATCCTGCTAACAATAATGCAGGCTTCAGGTTGAAACCCCTTTTCAATAATTAAGGCTCCTGTTTTAGCCCTGGAATGCTAACTGTTAGACCTGCTAAAACCCTCATGGTGCCGCCATGGCTACTTTGTTAGCCATTCGGTTCAGGGTACTCAAAGCCTCCTGAATACTGCGGACTTTAAAGATTGTCAATTTCAAGCCTTCCTGCTGCTGGTCAAAACGGCACTCATCCGGATGTTCCTGGACAAAAGTTAGTATCTCACCAAATTTATCTGATTGGTAAAACTCATTGTTTTCAGCAGAGCCCATGAAAGTGGCTTTTAGCTTACCATTCTTAAGAATGATCTTTTCAATCCCGACTTCCATCCCTAACCATTTAAGGCGTATGGTATCCAAAAGTTCGTTGGTAGCTGTGGGCACAGGCCCGAACCGGTCTTCCAGGTTTTGCTTAAAATCTCCAAGCTGTTCTTCACTCTTGAGCTCATTCAACTGCTGGTACAGGTTTAAACGCTCCTCAGTATTGCTAACGTAATAGTCCGGAATCAGGATTTCTAGATCAGTGTCAATTTGGCAATCCTTACTGGTAAAGGTTTTAGCGGGCTGAACACCTTCTTCCTGTTGGAAAAGCTCACTAAACTCATCATGTTTTAGTTCTTGCAGGGCTTCGTCCAGGATTTTCTGGTACATGTCAAAACCTACCTCAGCAATAAACCCGCTTTGTTCAGCGCCCAGCAAATTGCCGGCACCACGAATATCGAGGTCCCGCATGGCAATGTTAAAGCCGCTGCCTAAATCAGTGAATTCTTCTAATGCAGAGAGCCGGCGCCGGGCGTCTTGTGTAATTACAGACTGCGGGGGTGTTAGCAAAAGAGCCTGAGCTTTTACATTGGAACGTCCAACCCGGCCCCTCAGTTGGTAAAGGTCGCTGAGCCCAAAGTTTTGCGCCTGATTAATGATGATGGTGTTGGCATTGGAAATATCCAAGCCATTTTCTACAATAGAAGTAGATAGTAATACATCGTAGTAGCCATCCACAAAGTTGAGCATGACCTCCTCGAGCTTTTTCCCTTCCATCTGGCCATGGCCTACTGCAATGTTAGCCTGTGGCACCAGGTCTTTTAACGTATCGTGGATGGTGTAGATATCGCTAACACGATTGTGTACAAAAAAGACCTGCCCACCCCGCTCTATTTCTTGCTCAATAGCGGTTTTGATCTTGTCGGAATCAAAAACCTCCACGTGGGTTTCAACAGGTTGCCGGTTTTCCGGCGGGGTATTGATAATGGAAAAATCCCGGGCTCCCATCATTGAAAACTGTAGCGTACGTGGGATAGGAGTCGCTGTTAGGGTAAGCGTATCAACATTGGCTTTCAGCCCTTTGAGCTTTTCTTTAGAAGAAACCCCAAACTTTTGCTCTTCATCAACGATTAATAACCCCAGGTCTTTAAACCTGATATCAGTACCGGTCAGCCGGTGAGTACCGATAATCACATCGATCTTCCCTTCTTCCAGGTTTTTGAGCGTTTGGGTCTGTTGCTTTTTAGACCGGAAACGGGAGATGTAATCCACTGTTACCGGAAAATCCTTAAAGCGCTCCTGCAAGGTTTTATAATGCTGAAGACTAAGCACTGTTGTAGGTACGAGAATAGCCACTTGCTTACCTTCCGTAATGGCCTTAAAAGCCGCTCGCATAGCCACCTCAGTCTTGCCAAATCCTACGTCCCCGCATATTAAACGATCCATGGGGAATTCGGATTCCATATCCTCTTTGACATCCTCAGTGGCCTTAGCCTGGTCTGGGGTATCCTCGTATAAAAAGGAGGCTTCAAGCTGGGTTTGCAAATAGGTATCCGGTGAAAATTGAAAGCCTTTAGAGGCCTTACGCTTAGCGTAAAGCTTAATCAGGTCACGGGCAATGTCTTTAACTTTTCGCTTGGCTTTTTGCTTGGTGTTAGCCCATTTGTTCGTGCCAAGTTTGTTAAGGGATGGAGACTGCCCTTCTTTTCCTTGATATTTCGAGATTTTATATAAGGAATGGATATTGACATAGAGCATATCCCCACCCTTGTACTCCAACCTTACAGCCTCTTGGGTTTGACCATTGTTGCTGATCTTGGTCAGGCCGCGAAAAACCCCAACACCATGGTCAATATGGGTAATAAAGTCCCCTGATTGGAGTTCGCGGAGCTCCTTCAGCGTTAGGGCCTGCTCACCCTTGTAATAGGATGTTTGCTTGTACTTATGATAACGGTTAAAGATCTGCCGCTCCGAGTAGCAAGCCAGCTTAAGCTCATTGTCAACAAAGCCTTCATGCAGGCTTTTATAAAGGGGTTTAAACTCCACTTCATTTCCCTGATCCTCAAAAATGGCGTATATCCGCTCAACCTGCTTAACTGATTCGGAAAAAATGAGGTTCTGATACTTCTGGGAGGTATTTTTTAGCAAAGCCTCTTTCAACAGCTCAAAATTTTTGTTGAAAGCCGGTTGGGCCTGCATGTCAAAGTTTTTCTGATACGTGGCATCCGAACGCTCCCGGGTACCAAGGTCAATCCTCGGGAAACGCTTAAGTAAATTCAGAAAGTCCTGCCCTTTATCCAGGAATTCCGATGGTTTCATCTCAAAACTATTGGCGTCCTCCTGGAAACGCTCTTCAGCCCCATGGTACAATTTATCGATCACCTCTGCTGTATAATCCGGATTATCGTAGATCAGGATGGCATTGTTCGGTAAGTAATTCAGGAAGGGCGTTATATTGTGCTGATCTTCTTTGTGTTCAAGATTTGGGATAATGGTTACCGCACTTAGCTTTTGGATGGAAAGCTGAGATTCAGGATCAAACATCCGGATGGAATCCACCTGGTCCTCGAAGAGCTCAACGCGATAGGGTTTTTCATTAGCGAAGGAAAAGATATCTACAATCCCTCCCCGGATAGAGAACGTACCAGCTTCAAAAACAAAATCGGTACGTTCAAAACCGTAAGTGGTCAGGAACTCGATGATGAAATCAATATCAAGCTTATCCTTGACCTTAATCTGAAACGTATTTTCATGCAGCTCCTCCTGGCTGATGACCTTTTCGGAAAGGGCTTCCGGATAGGTAACCACCAAATGGCCTGTTGACGTTTTGTGTTTAAGGGAGTTGAGTACATCAGTCCGTTCCAGTATTGAGCCGTTATCGTATCCTTTGGCAGGCTGATCTTTTTTGTAGGGAGATGGGAAAAAATGGACTTTTTGCTCTTCTATGAACGTATGCAGGTCCGTATACGTGTAGCGCGCTTGTTCTTCTCCACTCAGGATTAAAACTTGTGTATAACTATTGGTATGAAAGAGCGCAGCAGGCAGCAGACTTTTAGCCGAGCCCTTGAGGCCATTAAGATCAATGAGGGCGGCCGGCTCGTCTTCTATCTGCTGCTTAATAGCATCTACATAGGGTTGTTCCTGGTAAAGCTTGATTAATGATTGTTCGTTCAAATTCTCGCTTTTATCGCTGGTGCAAAATTATAAAGGGCATATGCAGACGCAGGGTTCCCTTTTTACAATTTTCTTAACACAAGCAGCAAGTCGGAGTTTGGACGCCTACAGGTTTGCATCTAATTAGAAGTTCAAAATTCTTCCCATAATTTGGAACAAAAATACCTGTTCTATCCTTTCGAAGTTGTAATTCAGTAATTAATTCAATGGTTTAAAGGCGCAAAAATCAAGAATTGAAAGGGTTTGAAGCTGGCAAAGCACTTAACTTGCTGAATTGGATGGAACTTATATATTCGTAAAATGCTAACGCAAGCAAAAAGTTGGAAGATTTATGTATTGGACTGTAGAATTAGCCTCGTACCTGGATGATGCACCGTGGCCAGCTACAAAGGACGAGCTCATTGATTACAGTATTCGTTCAGGAGCTCCCCTTGAGCTCATTGAGAACCTTCAGGAACTGGAAGATGACGGTGAACCCTATGAAAACATTGAGGAAATTTGGCCGGATTACCCTTCCCATGATGAATACTTCTTTAACGAGGACGAATATTAGCAACCGTGCAGGTAGTCCTTAGTTAAAAAAGGTCCATTTAATACCAATGGTGAGCATGCGAGGATGAATAGGGTAGCCGGGCAGTCCAAAATAATCATGTCCGGCTAAACCTTTATTGATGTGAGCCATTTTTAAAAACCCTCGGAATCTCCCAATCTTGAAATTAAGGTGAGCATCAAAAACCGGGTAGCCGGCTATTGATTGCTGGTCCTGCAGATATCGCAGGTTATAATCGGGATAATAAGCTTTTCCTTCATAAGCTTGGCTATAACGGAAATCTAACCCCGCGGAGAATAAAAGATTACTATCAAATAGCCAGTTTTTATAATAAAGGCTACTATTTACCTGCCAGTTAGGTAATCTAATCAAGTCTGGTTTAGAAAAGACTTGAACTTGAAGGTGGTTCTGCCAATAAAAGGGCGAAAGTTCAAAACGGTGCTTCACCTTACCGGAAACCGTGTTCAGAGGAGCTTCTTCCTGACTTGGCTCAAGGGATTGGTCATAGTAGGTGTAATTGTTCATAAGCGTGTAAGCTACCCTTGCTTCCAGGTTAACAGCCCTGTTCTTGTAGGAACCATAAATACGGTTTAAAAAAGGCTTTTTGAGGGTAACATCCCAATTTAAATGGTTGCTCTCAATAGTACCGTATAGAAAATCCGGTTGCCGCCGCTGAAAACGATACCCCAAGGACAGCTTTTGTAAGGAATCAATTTGGAGCCCAAAGTTAGCTCGGGTTTTCAAGTCTCCTTGGTATCTTCCAGCGGGGAAAAATTGACCACGAGCTTGCAAGCGAAAGCGACCCAGATCCATGGCTACTTTTCCCTTAAGCAGCACTTGCTGAAAGCGCTGACTGTTCTCGCTAAGCGTTGTATCATTTCCGTAAACGCCTTGATCAACATTTAATAAATGCCAAGCGGCCCCAGCCCTGTAGCGAATACCGCCTACAACAGAATCAGGACTTTGGAAATTACCAATTGTAAGTACGTTCCGGAGGCGAGAAAAACGCATGGAGTCATAGGTCAAGGTACTATCCAACCTGACTGCCGTATAAAAAGAGTCCGTTTCCTGTAAATTTTGATCCTGGTAGCTGTAGCCTCTTTGCTGGTAGCTGAATTTGTGGTGCACCTGAAGAGGGGAGGATACAGACTTGCTAATGAAGGTATCTTTATCCTGGTATACTGTATCGACCTGCTCCTCACCGAGGTATAAATAGTGATCGTAGGTATAATCCTGTGTTTTATAGCGTGAGAACGCTTGTTCCAGATTAACTCCTAGTCGCGACCTGGCATCAGTTTTAGGGCTTGTAAATTCCTCAAGGTCGCTTATTCCACCATTTTGTTGATTACGGATATTATTCCAGATCCCACTTAAAAAACCCCTATAGCGGCCATTCTGACTTTGGAAGCGGGTGTTGAGGGCTATGTTGTTACGCTTATTAAGCTGTGACAAGTAGCCCCCTTGTGTTCTCATGCTGTTAAAACGAATGGCCACATTCCACAAAGGATTGATGTTCCTGGAATAAATCCCTTTAAGGTCTTGCAGATCCCCATTTGACCGCTGGACATAGTCTATATCCGTGTAAGGGGTGTACGTGTCATAAAATGGCAATGTACCGGGCTTATAAGTGTAAGGGCTATAACCATTCAATCCCGAGCGGAATACAGCTTTTGTAAAGGGCTGAAAAGTCCGGCTGAAAATTGGGGATCCATAGCTACCAAGGTTGGTTTGATTGTTATCCCATTGGTAAACCGGATTGAACTGGTGAATAAGGTTGATTCCGGTATCAATTCCTCGCCAAGGCTGAGGCTCTCTTTTCAAATCATTGCGGGTAATATGCTGGGTGCCGATCCGGGTTGTACTATCAGATGATTGGGCTAATACCCCTGTTGAAAGCAAAATAAAAAGCGCTAGGAAGCAGACTCCTTTTAGCAAGGTTTATCGCGCTTTGAGCATTTTCTTGACCTGGGTCTGGTTTCCACTTCTAGACCTTAGCCAGTAGATGCCAGGTTCCAGCCCTCCAAGCTGATTCCATGTTATCAATTGCTCACCTTTAGGCCATACCGGAGTTTCCTGAAATTTTAAGCGCTGCCCCTGCATGTTATACAACGAGAGCTCAACAGCTTGCTGATTGTAAAGGTCCACCCGCATTTTGATCTTATTACGAAAACGGGTTTTGGCCGTCAAATTGTAATTTTTCGAAGGTTCGGTTACCACCGTATCAATACGGTACAGGTAAAGGCCATTGGTCATGTCAGAAGCGGCAATGACATCGGATGAAAAGAAGGGATACACGCCCCAGCATCCTTGATAACCGCGAAAAGTATCTTTTTGATATTGCGGAAACGTTTCGCCTTGTAAGATTCGCTCAGGCTTATCAGGGTTACTAATATCAAAGATCTGAAGACCATTATGGTAATAAGAAACGTAGGCAAGATCATCTTTGATGATAGGATTGTGCGGGATAGACCGCCGGTCCGAATTAACGCCCATGGTATTTTTGAAAACCAAGTTCATTGGGGCACTCACATCGTAGACTTTGAGGGGTTGTCCATGGGTCTCATCAGCCATTACCATCGTTTGACCGTCAGCCGTCAACCAAGCACTATGGTTGTAACCCTGGAAGGGATACTGCTTGAGTTTGCTGATAAGCTCCGGATTCCTGGGATCGGAATAATCGAATATAAAAAGCCCTTTGGTTTCAGCGGAAGCATAAACCGTATCATTGCGGACGTAGACGTCATGAACATTATCCAGGGAAAGAGAGGGTTTAAAGGCTGTCGGGTTTAGATGGTTCAGTAAGACCGGTTCTTCAGGATCTTCTAGGCCCAATACGGTCATGGGCGCATCCAGCTGCTGCTTGTTGTTAGATGCTAGATATAGTTTTTTTCCTTCTCGGAAAACGTTGTGTACGTATGCTGCATATTCTTGGCTATCATAGACCAATGGCACTGAATCTGGTAAATATTGTAGATCATAGATTCTGAGGGCACCGGGGGGTTCATCAGTAACAGCATAACAATAATGCTGATAAGTAGCATAGTCGCGATGAATACCTCTGGAACCCCGACCAGGCTTTTTAGCCACTAGATGCGGATCTCTAGGCTTAGTGATATCAATGAAATAGGTGAAAGCTTTCCCACCCATGATGGCGTATTCCCGCCCTTTAGTTCCTTCCCAGCCCCAAATATCGTTGAAAGTCTGCGCCTTGGTATCCAGCGTAGAATCCGTATCCCACCTGGCTAGCTGCCTCAGGATAAGGGTGGTATCATCTTTTGGGGGATTATCACCACCAATCTGGGCATTAGCCAATCCTCCCATGTGAAAGGTAATACTAACCAATAAAGCAATTGTTAACCACTGCCACTGATTTGCCATTGAATTAAATTCAAAAATCGGTTATAACCTGTTAACGCAGATTGGCACCTTTTCATTCTGCTTCGTCCAGATCCAGCCTAGTGATAAGATTTCTCATAAGCTCAGTCATGCGTGGCTCTATCTTATTAGCTGCAGCTATCACTCCCTCCAGTGTTACTTTTTCCAATTCTTCATGGAAACCCTCATCAGTAATAGCTGAAATAGCAAAGCACGGAACATGCATATGCCGAGCGACCAACACCTCGGGTATCGTTGACATACCAATGGTATCGGCTCCAATCGTCCTTATCCAACCATATTCAGCTTTGGTTTCCAGGTTTGGTCCTTGGATACTGGCATAAACGCCCTTTTTACAGGGGATTCCCTCCTCCTGAGCAATTTGTTCTGCAAGATGTATCCAGCTTCTCTTGTAAGGTTCGCTCATATCAGGAAAGCGATCACCAAGCTCATCAATGTTGTCGCCCCTTAATGGTGAATCGGGCAACAAATTGATGTGGTCTTCAATGATCATCATGTCCCCCGTTTTCATGGCGGGGTTGACGGAGCCACAAGCATTAGAAATGAATAACCCTTGAATACCCACCATTTTCATTACACGGACCGGAAATGTCAGCTCTTGCATAGTGTACCCCTCATAATAGTGGAATCGCCCTTGCATGGCAATGATGGGCTTACCTCCGAGCTCGCCTACTACTAGCTGTCCTTCATGGCTCATAACAGTGGATACCGGAAAATTGGGGAGTTCTGAATACGGGAAGCGTTGATGCACGGATACCTCATCGGCCAGAGCTCCTAGGCCTGTTCCCAAAATAATTCCGATTTGGGGTTTAACTTCGATCTTATCCGTAATGTAATGGGCGGTTTCTTTGATTTTCTCTAACATATTGGAGGATTCGTTCATCAAAAGTTAGCGTTTCGTCCGTTTGGTGAAATCCGACTTCAACTGGTACATAGTAAATAGGGAGTTGCTGAAAATACTGCCAGGCCGGAAGACTTTTGAGCCTGCTTATATCTTTTTCGGTGGTTACCAAAGCCTTATCGGTTACGTAAATCTCTGAGTAAATCTTTGATACCCTATTATAGGCTTTCGTGCCAAAGGCATAATGATCGGCAAATTTAACCAATTGAACCTCGTTGCACTTCCGTTCCAAGTAATTGTATAAAGGCTTAGGTTCAGCAATACCCGTGAACAATACTATTCTCGAATTTTCAAAATCATCTATAGAGAATGACTTTTCGGGATCTTTAGCATCTATCAAGTGCTGGTACTGTAGATAGCTGAAATAAAGGCTTTGATAACTTTTGGGTTTGATCTCTTCACGCATGCGCTCAAGCTCAAAGGGGGATAACACCACCAAGCTTTTTGTTACCACGATCACATCAGCGCGATTTTTAGCCCATTTGGGTTCCCGTAGCCACCCACTAGGCATAAGAAAATCTTCTGTAAAAGGAAGGGAATAGGGAGTAGTGAGAATGCTCAAGCCGGGCCTGACATAACGATGCTGAAAGGCATCGTCAAGAATGACCACATCCGCCTGAGGAAATTCAGTCATGATCTGACGTATAGCATCAACACGGCTTTTGCTGGTAACAACTGGCACATCAGGGAATTTGGCCTTTATTTGATAAGGTTCATCCCCAACCTCTGCAGCATTTTGATCATTATCCAGGAATACAACGCCATGAGCTGAACCTTTGTAGCCGCGGCTTACAATGACCGGGAACATCCCATCCCTTACCATACAACTAACCATGTATTCCACAAGCGGTGTTTTACCGCTGCCTCCTACCGACAGGTTGCCTATGGAAATAATAGGAATAGGGAAGGAACGCTCTCGCAAGACGCCTAGAAAAAACATCCAGTTACGCATGGTTACTGCCAAGCCGTACATCAAGGAGAACGGTATTAACAACATGCGTAAAAGGATCCGAATCAAAAGTCATGGTTTGGAGACGTAGGTCAAAATTACCGAAAAATGGACAACTTAGAAGGTGCAAATGATTTCATTTAGCCCATTAAAACCCCAGCAGGCGTAAAAAACCTTGTTTTCCTCTTCCATTTTCCCCTGTGCACCAGTTGAAATAGTTACCTTTGCAAGTTTAAGTAAATGCTCGTAATGAGAATCAAAGATCTGGGCCAGGTACTGGACCAGCTGGCTCCCTTTTCCTACCAAATGAGCTTTGATAACAGTGGATTGCTGGTCGGCCATCCGGAAGATACGATCGAAAAGATCCTATGCACCCTAGATGTTACGGATACGGTATTAGATGAGGCTATCCATCAACAGGCTGATTGCATTGTTTCTCACCATCCCTTGATTTTCAGTCCTTTAAAAAAGCTTACCGGTCAAACACCCACCGAGCGATTGGTTATCAAAGCGATTCGTAATGGGATCGGGATTTACGCTGTTCATACCAATCTGGATCAGGTTTCTAATGGGGTTAATCAACGCTTAGCAGAAGCATTAGGCTTGACTAACACCCAAATTTTACAGCCATCGTACCAAGTTTTGAAAAAGCTTGTAACCTTTTGTCCTTCCATGAATTCGGAGGATGGTCATTATTACCCTGGTATCATACGGCAAGCCCTTTTTGAAGCTGGAGCTGGACAAGCCGGCAGCTATGATCAAGCTTCCTTCAATGCAAAAGGAAAAGGCACCTTTAGGGCGCCAGAAGGTTCGTCCCCGTTTGTTGGTAAAGAAGATCAGATGCACGTTCAAGAAGAGGTTCGTATAGAAACCATTTTCCCTTCAGCCATCCAGGGTCAGGTACTTGCAGCGCTTCAATCGGCACATCCCTATGAAGAGGTGGCTTACGATGTTTATTCCGTTGATAATACTTTCAATGATGTTGGCGCTGGGATGATCGGCAAACTACCAGAGGTAGTAGGGGAAATGCATTTCTTGAGAGATTTGAAAGCGAACCTTCATGCGCAGGGTCTACGTCACACAAAGCTTACAGGCAATCCTATTGAGAAAGTAGCCATTTGTGGTGGTGCTGGTCGCTTTACGTTAAGCAAGGCTGTACAAGAAGGAGCGGACGCCTTGGTTACGGCGGATTTTAAGTACCACGACTTTTTTGATGTGGATCAGCAACTCCTTTTGGTGGATGTTGGCCATTACGAGAGCGAACAATTCACCCCGGAAATTTTGTACAACTACATAGCTAATCAATTACCAGAAGCAACAGTCAGTATTTCGGCTTGTAACACAAACCCAATTTATTACTTATGACAGAAACAAAAACTAAAAAGAGCGTTGATCAAAGTCTTAGGGAGCTTTTTGAGCTGCAGCTAATTGATCGAAAGCTTGATAAAATCCGTTCTATTCGCGGTGAATTGCCCATGGAGGTTCAGGATTTGGAGGATGAAATTGCCGGCCTTCAGACAAGAATCCAAAAATTGGATGACCAGATCCAAGAATACCAAGATAATATACAGGAGCGTAAAAACCGGATAAAAGAGGCTGAAGAACTCAAGAAGAAGTACGAAAGCCAGCAGGATTCAGTTAAAAACAACCGTGAATACCTGGCGCTTTCCAAAGAGATTGAATTGCAGGATCTTGAAGTAATGGCATCCCAGAAAAAGATTAAAGACGAGGAAGGCGAGCTTAAGGATACGGAAACCAAGAAATCGGAAGCTGAACAAGAGCTATCTGAGAAAAAGTCAGAGCTTGAGCAAAAGAAGGAGGAGCTGGATAACATTATAGCTGAGACTGAAAAAGAAGAGAATACATACCTTAAATTGCGGGAGCAGGTTCAGGAAAAAATCGGGGAACGGCTCCAAAATGCTTACACCCGTATTCGCAACAGCTTCAAAAATGGCCTAGCTGTGGTTACCATTAGTCGTGATTCCTGTGGTGGTTGCTTTAGTGATGTGCCCCCTCAGCGGCAGTTGGATGTGGCTACCCACAAGGCCATCATTACCTGCGAAAACTGCGGCCGAATTCTGTTGGATAGCGAAACGGCTGAAGAAGTCCAGGAGAACCTCAATATTGAGTTATAAGCGCTCTTATGGGCGCTCGAGGGCATATCAGCGGGTGTATCAAAAGCATTAATACAGGATATTTAATCCTTTTGTTGCATCCGCTTTGCCGTTTGAGGGTATTAAGCCTATCATTAGGCATTTTTTTATTGGTGTTGGCTATACCAGCCAAGGGCCAGCACTACAATTACAATGAGCGGTGCCAAAAAGCTCATCAATTGCTCCTTCAGCGGAAGCTGGTCGAAGCTAGTGCCTTGCTTCATAAAGAAGAAAGCAAAAATCCAGGTAACCTCATCCCCCAGTACCTTTACCATTACAGGGATTTTTTAAGGTTGTACATGTATGGCGATGATCAACTCTATGAGAAAGTAGATGATCGCGTTAGTAGCCGTGTGCAACAACTCAAGGAAGGCCCGGAAAACTCCCCTTACCATGATTTCACAGTAGCCGAGGTCCACCTTATCTGGAGCTTATTGCAGGTGAGGAAAGGCGACTATTTTGCTGCTGGAATGGACCTTTACCAAGCTTATAACAAATACGAGTCTACAACCGAAAAATCCCCGGATTTTCTACCAGCTCAGCGAATGCTCGTGGCTATTAAAGGAATGGTAGGGACCCTGCCGAGCTCTTATCAATGGATTATGAAGCGGTTTGGAATAAGTGGCCAACTCCAACAAGCGCTGGATCAATATCCAAAAATCATTGATGAGCTTCATCAAAAGCCCCGCTTTAAAGCTTTTCACCGAGAAAGTTTGATCATTTACAGTTATATGCAACTGCATTTAATGGATGCTCCCGCAAAGGCCTGGCAAACCATCCAAAAAGCAACCAAAGATCATAAGAAGAATCCGCTTAGCGCCCTTTTAAGGGCTAACATGGCGCTGAATATGCAAAAAGCTGAAACTACCCTTTCCGTGCTTGAACGCTTCACAACAGACAAAGCAACCATTCCCTACCTCGATTACCTCATTGGCTCTGCTTTGCTATATGACCTTCAGCCCCGAAGCCGGCATTTCCTTGATGCATATGTTCAAAATTTTCAAGGGGGTACTTATGTAAAGGACAGTTACCTGAAAATGGGATGGTCAGGGCTGCTAAATGGGAATATGGAGTATTACAAGAAATACAGGAAGAAACTCAAATCCGAAGGGTCCACCGTGCGCTCAGTTGATGAGCAAGCGCTGAAAGAAGCCGATCAATACGATAAAAGTAATCGCTACTTGCTAAAAGCGCGTCTCGCATATGATGGCGGTTATTTCGAAAAAGCGTTGCGTGTTCTTCAAAGGCATTCCAAGCCAACCCTTGGAGATAATCCGAATTTAGAAAGCCTTGAATATTATTACCGGCTAGGTCGTATTCATCAGGCATTAGATCATGATAAACAAGCATTAGAAACCTATGCTAAACTACAACACCTGGCAGCGGAAAAGCGAAAACACTATTACTTGCCAGCCGCTGTTTTGCAATCAGGTTTGATCCAGGAGGAATTTGGCCAGTACCAGAAGGCCAAAGCAGCATTTCAAAAAATGCTCAATTTTGATGGATACCCTTATGAAAAGGCCCTATCTCAAAAAGCCAAAGCAGGATTGAAACGATTGAAAGCTGATGATTAAAAGATCCTCCACAACCTGTGGCTTGCTATTAATCCTTATCGTAGCTGGGTTTCAAGCTTGTAAAGACCAAAAGCCAAAACCGGTTTTGTCATTTCCCTTTAAACTGGATACCGTAGCAGCCGTACCCTTAGCCGATAGTGGTGTTTACCAGGACAGCGCATTTGTCTTGCGGTACACGTTAAAAAACAAAATAGCTTTGAGTGAGAGAGGACTTAGCCGCAAGGACATCAAAGATGTGCAACTGGATAGTGCAAAAGTGAGTTATAGAAAAACACAAGGTTTCCAATGGCTGGACTCCCTGGTCGTAAGCCTTAATGCTCAAAAGCTTGATCGTGAATTAGCCGCCCAAAAATCCAACATCCCTAAAGATTCTACTCAAGACCTTTCCCTTAACCCAACTCAAATCAATTTGGCGCCTTATATCCAGCAGGAAACATTTTATATATTGCTCGCAACCAAAAACAGGGAAGCCACTAATAGCGCTAAAAATGTTTTCCTGCAGTTGTTTTTCCAATTTCGTTACGAGGGGAACTGACCTTTTTCATCATCTATCGCCTCTTCGATGGCTTGCCATACGAGAGTTTGTTCGTATCCTTTGCCAATAAGGTATCGGGCTGCTTTATTTTTTTTGTTGAATAAGGACTCTCCGGATAAGCGCTTCAACTTTTGCTGAAGTAAGGTCTGGAGGGTATTATGATAATGAGCTTCATCAATTTCGGTCAAGGCCTCTTCTATAAGTCGAGGCTGAACTCCCTTACCTTTCAATCCTTGCCGGATTTTCTCCCGCCCCCAACGGGTATGTTTAAACTTTCCCCTGGTGTAAGACCGGGCAAAGCGCTCTTCATCTAAAAAACCCTCTTCTATCAACACCGTTACAAGGTCCTCCGCCATTTCGGGTGACTGGTTAAGTGATTTCAGCTTCTCCCAAACTTCCTGGTGTGATCGGTCCTGGTAAGTACAGTATTTCTTGGCTTTCTCCAAAGCATCTTCCCGGGAGACGTACTGCTTATTCATTTTGCCTTACCTTTTAGAAACTGATTCAGCAAATCATCTGCTTTTGTGACAAATAAAGGTTAATTGAACCAAACAGCTTGTTTATTAAGGCTGTTTTTATGTGACATTTCCTGAACTCCTGCTTTTGCAAAACAAACAAGCCATTGCCCTGCTTTTCACTGGAAACACCTTATCGGGGCTGGCAACAGGCATTACCATTCTGGCAGTTCCTTGGTATTTTTCTCATGAGTTAGAGGAGCCTTCTCTTTATGGCATTGGCTATGGAGCTATTACTGCCGTTAGCTTTTTTTGGAGCCTTTACGCTGGGACTTTAATAGACCGTTACTCCCGGAAACGCATTTTTCAGGTCTCTAAAATAACTTGCGCAATTGTTATTGGCGCAGTAGCCTATTTGGGCTTCATAAAAGGTTACGTACCTCCCGCCATGGCTTTGATAGCTTATGCTACCACGTTTTTTAATTTCAACATCCATTACCCGAACCTTTATGCCTTTGGGCAGGAAATCACCGCCCAGGAGGATTTTGGGCGCCTAAACGCTTACATAGAAATACAAGGCCAGGCTACGAATGCCTTGGCCGGTGGTTTAGCGGCTATAACCTTAAGTGGTACTGCTGGCGGTTTTGTAGAGCTTGGAGGCTTGGTGCCTTTTGATTTACCCCGCCTTTCCTTACATGAGATTTTAGCCATAGATGCTGTCACTTACCTGCTATCGTTTAGCATTGTTTCCCTAATCCGTTATAAACCTTTACAGCATCGTAAAGTTTCCACAGCCAGTGTCAAAACAAGGGTTCAAGAGGGGCTTTCTTATCTGAGGGCTCAGCCACCGGTTTTTGTGTTTGGAGTATTATCCAATGCTATTTTTATCACGGTGATGGTTCATGCTTTTTTCTTACTAGCCATATATGTTAACAACCATCTGAGAACAGAAGCCTATGCTTACGGCGCTGCTGAAATGGTATTTGCTGTCGGGGCTATCCTGTCAGGAATTGGTATAAGGCAGGTTTTTAGTCGTTTTAGTCCAGTAGTAGGAGTAATTGTGAATACGTTTCTGGGAGGCTTGCTACTGTGGTGGCTTAGTCTCACTCAAAGCCTGATTGTGCTTATCAGCTTTTCTCTGCTGTATGGGATTATGAACTCGGGCAACCGGATTCTGCGGATGACCTTCATTTTCAATAACATTCCCAATGAGATCATAGGTCGTATCAATAGCGTTTTCAGTGTTTGTGGTACCTTGTTACGGGTCTTTTTCATAAGCATGTTTGCCCTGCCTTTCTTTGGGCACGATGCCCACGTGGTCTATGCCTATATGGTGCTGGGGAGCTTTGTGCTGCTGGCTGCCCTGCTGCTGTCTTACACTTATAAGTCGCTGAAAAGTAAAGAGGCTGGATAGCCCAGGTAATGCCGTCAGTTAATACCTTATTCTGAGCATAGCACGTTAATCCTGGTTTTAATTCACCATTCAGGATTTATTGGGGTTCCCAGCTAACCAGCGGACGCTGTTGAATAGGAAGTGGTGACTGCCGGGATAAAGAAGGTTTGATTTGGTCTGTCAAAAGAAAAATAATCTTTAAAGATAAAAATGACCCAAAGATGAATTTTTCAACAAGAAGGATAAAGCGGAGCTCAGGATTGCTAGTTGTTCCTTTTCCGAGCTTTTCGTAAGGGAAAAGTCAAGAATCAATAAAAGGAGCTCTTTACAACAGGCAGGGGCAGGTGGTCCGCAATTTTCAACTCGCCCCAACCGGAAGAAACCTATTCACATACAAGCATTCAGCCCGGTACCTGTGTCTTCAAGGTTAATGGTTGGGACATCCCTATAAAAATACTGATCAATGAGGTGAAGGTCAATATCCTCTAAGCGGCACTCTACCCTAAGAGGCGGGGTTGGTAACGCTTAGGGGTATTTTTTTGAAGCTCACCTCTAGCCCATAGTTTTTTAGCTGGCACAGTCAGGCAGTCCCTCGATTCAGCTTCGGATAAAAGGGGTTAGGTAATGGCGTCAGCATATGCTTTATTCTCAGCATACCAATTAGCGGTAAGGCGTAGTCCTTCATCCAGGGAATAACGGGGCTTCCAGTTAAAAACCTCTTGCATCCTGGAAACATCCAGAACCTTGCGATGCACCCCGTTTGGCATGCTTGTATCCCAATCAATATCACCCTGAAAACCTGTAATATTTTGGATCTTTTGAGCCAATTCCTTGATGCTGACACCTTCCCCGGTACCAATGTTAACGGGCTTCAGGTCATGTTCCATTTCTATCGCCCGTGTAATGAATTCGGAAGCATCCTCCACGTACAAGAATTCCCGGATAGGGGTGCCATCACCCCACAAGTTAACGGTGTGGGTCGCCTCGGTAAATTTCTTAATCAAGGCCGATAACACGTGGGAGCGGTACTCAGTGAAAACATCATGAGGGCCGTAGAGATTAGTCAGGATCAGGTGATTGGAAGTTATCCCATACTGGTTGTAATAGGCTTCCTGCCCAACTAGCTGTATTTTTTTGGAAATGCCGTAAGCTTCTACGCTTTCATGAAGCTTTCCTTCCCAGAAATCATCTTCTTTCAGATTGCCGGTAAGCTTTCCGGGATAAGCGCAAGCCGATCCAATCGGCAATACTTTGGGCACTTGGTGCTCACGGGCCACCTCAAACATGTTGAGGGCCATCTGGATATTCTTTTGAAATATGGAAGCCGGCTCCCGTTTATTAATACCAATACCACCATAGTAAGCGGCCGAATGTATAATAGCATCCACGCCTCCATAGCTCTGATTCACTTCATCCATGTATTTCCTGATACCAGCACCCGTCTCTAGGTTAAATTCACTGCTGCGGGGTGCTAATACATGATAACCCTTTTCTTGAGCTTTACTTACGATGTGACTTCCCAAAAAGCCACTGCCACCGGTAACCAATATTGTTTTAGGCATTTCTCCACTCACTTTTAACGTAAATATGCTTGAGAATCTTAATCAATTCCTGGATACCCTGATCCATGTCTATTTGGGTTTCAAAACCTAGCTCGCGGATCTTTTCATAACTAACCTCATAGTCTCGCTTATCCTTATCTTCACCAATATCCGCTTCATGAAGGTAATAATCCACGTGCTTTTGTATATGCTGAGCAACTTCCCTTTTGGTGTAGTTCATACCCTCATTCCCTACATTGTAAGCCTCGCCCCGCATTTTATCCAGGTTATCAATGGCAAAAAGGTAAACCCTGGCAGCGTCCCAGCAGTGTAAGAAAGTTCTCCTGAAATGACCTTCGTAAAGAATAATTTGCCGGTTATGAAGGGCTTGGTAAACGAAATCATTGACCATTAAATCCAGCCTAAGACGAGGAGATACACCAAAAACTGTTGCGAACCTCAGACCTACGCCACCATAATCTGTAACCAGGTTTTCAGCCTCCCACTTGGTAGAACCGTAAAGGGTTAAAGGATCAATAGGGGTATCTTCGGTACATATACCATCAACTTTCCCATAAGTGGAACCGGTAGAGGCAAAAAGGACTTCCCGACCATCAGCATTGTTAATGATGTTCCTGGTTCCTTCCACGTTGGTAGTTACGGCTCTATCGCGGTCAGCAGCGCAAGCAGGGTAGCCCACAATAGCTCCAAGGTGGATAACCATATCACAACCCGTCATCGCATCTTTAACAGCCTCCTCATCCCGAATATCCCCCGTAATGATCGAAAGCCTGCTGTCGGTAGCGAAATGTAAAATAGGCTTGACGCCCCACATGAATTTATCAAAAAGGACAACTTCATAGTTGCGCTCTAAAAACATTGGAATTAACGTGGCGCCAATGTAGCCAGCACCCCCTGTTACTAATATTTTCATAATTTTCTTTGGTAATTAACAAACAAAGCTAACATTCGGCACACCAAAAATCAAAGAATTTAAGTTGACCTAATTTGGCTAAAAACGTGCCATAGGAGAGGGCTGAAGCTCTTAATAGTTATATTTGTGAAGTTCACTTCAAAAGCCACTTGATGCGCGGCATTCGATTTAAGCAAGATATTCTGCCCCACTTGGGAGCTATCGTCCTCTTTTTAGTAGTCACCCTTATATATTTCAACCCCACGCTAGAGGGCAAGCGTCTCCAACAACATGACATTAAACAGTGGCGTGGGATGACCAAACAAGCTCGTGATTTCAATCAATCCCACGAAGACCGTACCTTCTGGACAACCTCCATGTTTGGCGGCATGCCGACCTATCAAATGCTTGGAGGGTTCAAGTACAATACCTACATCATAGGCAAGGCTCAATGGTTGTTCAGTAAGGCTTTGCCAGGGGACTCAGGAAAGTTTTTCCTTTTAATGACGGGTTTTTACTTCATGTTACTGGTGTTTGGTATTAGTCCGCTAATAGCCATTATTGGGGGTTTGGCATACGCTTTTTGTTCAAATACCCTTATAAGCTTGGCTGCCGGGCATGGTACCAAAATAATGGCCATGGGGTTTGCTCCTTTAATCGTAATGACAATTATGCTTGTGATGCGGTATCATCGCTATGTTGTAGGGGGCGGTCTAATGGGCTTATGTCTGGCTTTGCAAATAACGGCTAATCACCCGCAGATCACCTATTACCTGGCCCTATTCCTCGGTGTATACATGCTTATTGCCTTAGTGATGGCTTACCGGGAAAAGCAGTTGGTAAAATATTTCAAAGGAGTTGGCGTCTTGTTACTAGCAACAGTTCTTGCTTTAGGAGCTAATGCCTCTAAACTCGGTATGACTTTAGAGTACAGCGAAGCTTCAACCCGGGGTTCAACACCTTTGGATAGTCTAAAGCAAAATGAAAGCAATGGCCTTTCCAAGGAGTATGTCCTCAACTGGAGCTATGGCATAGCTGAAACCGGGAATCTACTCATTCCCAATTTTATGGGCGGGAGTAGTTCCAAAGCCTTGGTCCGAGAAGAAGGTAGTGAAACACGCCAAGCTTTCTCAAAAATCAGGGATCAAAAGAAGCGTAGGCAATTGATCCGTGCAACAACCGCTTACTGGGGGCAGCAACCTATGACCTCCGGACCCGTTTATATAGGAGCTGTTACGGTTTTTTTATTTATCCTGAGCCTTTTTCTTATAAGAGGGCCTTTGAAATGGTGGATCGTAGCTACCGTAGTGCTGGCGATTATGCTAGCTTGGGGGAAAAATTTCATGGCCCTATCCAGCTTTTTTTACAATTACTTCCCCCTGTACAGTAAGTTCCGTACGGTGACCATGATCCTCTTTTTAGTGCAGTTATGTTTACCGCTTTTGGGAATTTTAGGGCTTAGCCAGGTTTTTAAAGGCCAAATAGATCGAGACCAGCTCTTGAAAGGAGTTAAATATACTTTTTACATCACTGGTGGATTTTGCCTGCTTTTCGCGATCATACCCGGTGCGTTGCTCGATTTTACCAAAGGTGGACGCATGAGTCAAATGCTTGCTCAAAGCGCTCCTAATCTATTAGATGCTATACAGTCTGACCGTAAAGGTCTGTTACAGGAGGATGCTTGGCGATCCTTTATTTTTATAGCCCTTACGGCGGGCGCTCTTTTCCTTACTGCTAAGAATTGGGTACAAGCAAAGTGGGCTATCCTGGGCATAGGCGTGCTATTGTTGGTAGACCTTTGGGGCGTCAACAAGCGATACGTCAATGATGATAGTTTTAAAGAACAAGCAGACAAACAGCCTATCCAGGCAAGCCGGGCTGATCAACAGATCCTTAATGACCAATCCCCCCAATACCGGGTGCTGAATTTACAGAATCCCTTTAATGATGCCGTAACCTCCTATCACCATCGGTCTGTAGGGGGGTATCATGGTGCTAAAATGGGCCGCTACCAAGAGCTGATCGATTACAATTTACAAGATCAGGTTCGGCAAGCTCAACAACTATTGCGTCAGAAAGGTAATATGCAACGATCCAGGCAGGGCCCCGTCAGGCGAAGCTTTAGTAAGGAAGCAACATCGAAGATTCCAACATTGAACATGCTAAACACGAAGTACCTGAAAGCCCCAGCTCGTAATAACAAGGAGTTGGCCATTTACAACCCTAGCCATTATGGCCCGGCATGGTATGTCCAGAATTTAAAGGGTATTCCTGATGCTGATCAGCTGATCCTGCAATTAGATGACATTGATCCCAGGAAAACAGCGCTTTACAATACTACTGATTTCCCGGATTATTTAACAGGTTTTCAACCACAATATGAGCCAAACGCTAAGCTGAAACTAACCAAGTATGAGCCGAATGAAATTGTATACCAAACCCAAACTCAACAGCCCCAATTTGCTGTATTTTCAGAAATCTACTACAATAACGAAAAAGGCTGGAAAGCCTACATTGACGGGGAAAAAGCCAAACACATTCGTGTTAATTACGTTCTAAGGGGCATGAAGATCCCTGCCGGTAAGCACAAGATCCACTTTAAGTTCGAGCCAAGCAGTTTGTACCAATATGAAGGGATTGCGCTTGCCAGCTCTTTGCTAATTTTAATAGGCTTTTTAGGTAGCGTAGGCTACACGGTCTACCAAAGAGAACCTGAGCAATCCCAGCAAAAAGGTCAAAAAGGTAAGTCTAAAGCTTAACCCCTGGTACCAATCTCATGGTTTCTTAGGTATTTTGATGATACTTCCACCTTAAGAGCAATCGGCCGAGTTTTGTATTGATCAGGTTATTGAAAATGACTTGGTAAACATATCCCCAAACGATGCGCACGTCCCATCCAATATGCGTAGTATAACTCTGCACAACCTCTTTAAAAGCGGGCTTCCAATTGATGTTACTATTCCCACCGGGCGTGAATACGGTTATCGGGTATGGGATATAAACAAAGGGTTCGTGTCGGATCCTCACTAAAAAATCATAATCCATGGAGTGCCGGTAAGATAAGTCAAAGTAGCCGTGCTTTTCATAAAGCTTTTTCTTTACAAACATGGTGGGATGCCCCACTTTCCTAAAACCCCAGTATAACTTTCGCGGATTAAAAGGCGCTCCGGTAATGACCCATTCACCCCCCACTTGTTGCAGATATTGCCCATGGGTCCACATCACCTCCGGATGTTTTTCAAACACCGTTCTTACCCGCTCCAGAACCGAATGATCGTAGTAATAATCGCCTGAATTAAGCAAATGAACCACATCGCAAGTAGCATTGAACACGCCTTTATTAAAGGCATCCGTTATACCTTTGTCTTTCTCTGAAATCCATCTCCTGTAACCAGGGTGTTCCTCCTGTTCCAGGTATTCAAGGATGGCGCTAGTAGTAGAACCATCAATGATCAAGTGCTCATCAGGCGGGCTTATTTGCTGATCAACCGAAGCTATGGTGCGTTTAACTTCTTCCAAATTGTTAAAGCAGATCGTGGCTACTGAAAACTTGTAGCTCATGCCAATGCACTTTTTGAGCCGTTGGAAATCTTCAAATATGGTCAAATATTTGTCAATAAAACTTTCAAGTCGTCAAAAACAGAAATTGGCGCCTATTCAACTCAAAGCCGTTGTAAGTTATGGTCCGATTCTTCTTACTGCTAATAGGCTTCCTGCTAACGGCTGATTATGGTTACGGTCAAGGTAGTTTTGAGGACCAGGATAAATCTTTTAATCAGCTAAAGGCGATTAATCGCTCAAATTGGGAAGTTGGGCTACTGACAGGCATTAATGGCTCAACTTTTCAGTTTGAACCCCAAATACAAGGAGCAGAAGCCCGGATTGGAATCGGACAAGCAGTGCAGGGTTTTGTAAAGTGGGGTGGCAATACTGGTTCAGCTTATCGCCTTTCAGCAGGCTACGAACTCAAGAGTAATGAATTACGGATTCCTCGTCAGGACTCCTCCGCAACCCTTACTTATGACTTACACTCAGTAAGTGTACCAGTTCAGTATATTTACCAAAACGAGTACCGCTACCTTGGTAGTAAAGTATTTCAACAATTCTTTTTTGGCGGAGGCATGGGCCTGAACATTCATACGCAAGCAACGCGTGAGGTTTCCATAGACCAGGTAGATTTTACCCAGACCAACTTTTTAACAAATAAGGTGAAAAGCTTTGAACTCAGCTTTGTGTTTTCCATTGGCAGCCGCTTCATCGTTAGCAAAACAGGTTCGGTTTACTTGGCCCTAAGAGGTGCAAATGGTATAACAAACATTAACGAAAACATGGACTTGTTCACTAATCCCGGAGGCCAAGCTGGCAGTATTCAGATCAATCAGGTAACCCTTTCAATTTTAGTGGGCGTTTCTACCAGTTTAGTTCCCAAGAAAAAAGGGGAAACAGACCAAGCCGACCAAGATGGCCCCTTCTAATCCAATTTGGTATAGATGGCCTGGGCCGCACTTTCAGGTACAAACTCTTTTAAGGGCCCGCGGTTTCGAATTACTTCCCTTACGATGGTAGAACTGATGGCTGAGTAAAGCGGGTAAGTGGTGAGAAGGACCGTTTCCACAGCGGAGTTCAGTTTTTGGTTCATCTCGAGGATAGCTTTCTCATTCTCAAAATCGGTTGTATTCCGGAGCCCTCGGATGATAAAAGAAGCACCGATTTGCTCGCAAAAATTTACCGTTAAGCCGGTAAAATGGGTAACCTTTAAACGGTCATTGTGCTGGAATGTCGTGTTTAAAATCGAAAGCCTATCCTCTAAACTAAAAAAATGCTGTTTATTGGTATTATGACCAATGGCTAAATACACTTCGTCAAACAACTTAAGGGCTTTATAAGCCAGGTTAGCATGACCAAGGGTAAGCGGATCAAACGTACCGGGGAAAACGGCAATAGAAGCCATGAATCAACAATTGGGGTGGTTACGAATTTGCGACTTTCTCTAAAAGGTGCCATATCCGCTGAGCCGTTTGATCCCAGGAATATTGCTTGCATTGAATTTTAGCATTTTCTTGTAAGGATTTATAATGCTCTTGGTCTTCGATCAGCACCGCCATACTGTTAGCAATTCCGGTTACATCATCCGGGGCGTTGATTATACCTGCCTGCCCAGCTACTTCTGGCAGGGATGATGAGTTGCTGGTAATCACAGGCACATGGCACTGCATAGCTTCTAACAAGGGAATACCAAAACCTTCGAAGTAAGACAGGTAAGTAAGGGCTAGGGAGGCTGCTAAGTAACGCGCTAATTGCTCTTGTTCAAGGCTCCCGGTAAAAAGGATATCAGACTGCCACCTCAGCTTATCAAAAAGCTCCTCTAGTTCCTGATTGCCCCACGCCTTACGGCCGGCAATTACCAATCTGGTACCATAGCCTGTTTTTTCCTTAAATTGCTCAAAAGCCCTGAGAAGGTTAGGAATGTTTTTTCGCTCGTGAATAGCACCTACATAAATAAAGTAATCGTTCCCACCTGTAAGCTCATATTTTACAGCCTCCTTTTCATCCGGGCTAAGCGGCTGAAAATTTTCACCTGCTCCGTTGTATACCACTGTCACCTTATCAGAAGGAACCTGGTACTGATAGACCAAATCTTGTTTGGAATACGAAGAAACAGTAGCGATGGCTTCAGCCTTAGCAGCAAACTTTGGGAAGTAGTGCTGATAGTAATGCCGGGTGAGGAAAGGAACGGCTTTGGGATAATGCTCAAAGGCCAGGTCATGTATCACGGGAACAGCCTTCACATTCGTAGCAAGGGATAAATAACCATCCGGGGAAAAAAACAAGTCTGGCTGGTATCGCTTTAAGACCGGCGGTAAAGACCACTCAAACCAGGTATACCAAAGGAAAGGGTGGCGAGCTTGTGGTGGGACCACAACGGGCGTAACGTTGTCACTATAGATAAATTGGCTACTGTAGGGCCGGTCAAACAAGAAGATAAACTCATGTTCAGGATGATCACAAGTTAGCCGCTTTAGCACTTCATGGGTAAATACCCCAAATCCTTCAAGTTTAAAAGGTAACAAAAAGCGTGTATTAACCGCTATCCGCATTTCTCTAAAACAAGGGATTTAGACCATGCAACCTATCGACAAATCTACACCTTACAACTAATGGCAACATCGCTAGCTTGCTCTGGGAATTCGACATTTAGGACTTACGAAAATACCAATCCTCCGATTCGCTGTATTTTTCAAGTATTTTCGTTAGCTTAAAAAGAACTCATCCATTTTTGCTGAAGGGAATTGATAAGTTCAAACAGGCTTTTGATGTCGAGGATAAAGACCTTGGTGAATTACTAAAGGGTGCAGTAGGTGCCCTGTCCTCCAAATTAGGCAGCATTCTTTCAGTTTACCTGTTCACTTTTGCCATAGCCCAGATTTATGGCTCTGATGGCAATGGTTTATTTTCTTTTTGCTATACTTTCCTGAATATCGCCATTATTGTTAGCTTATTTGGATTAGAGACTTTCCTAATCCGGTATATAGCAGAATTTGCCCGTAATAAGCTGTGGGGCCGATTAAAGTTTATTTATCGGAAAGCCTTACTCCTTACAAGCCTGATTACTTTAGGATTTGTCCTTGTTTTCTACTTTGCCTTTCCTGTTATCATGGATTTGGCAGACAAAGAAAGCTATACAAAAGGACTGCAAATTACCGCCATTGCACTTTTGCCAGCTACCCTTCTTAGGCTGAACTCCGAGGCATTGAAAGGCCTCAAGCAGATCAAGTATTATTCATTGGTTCAGAATGGTTCCATTTTCCTGATGGCACTCATTGGATTTGGGGTTTTTCAACTTACTGATCCAAAGGTTGAAAGTATTTTGTGGAGTTTTTTAATAGGCCAGGCAGTGGTTATGCTAGGGAGTTTCTGGTTATGGAATAAGGCAACACCGGAAATAACGGAAAAGCCTGGAAATCCATTAGCAACCAGTGAAATTGTGCGGTCATCGATCCCATTTTTGCTTGCTAGCGCCATTTTTTACCTGATGAACTGGACTGATAAGATCATGCTGGCGTTTATGGCAAGCCGTGCTGAGCTTGGCGTTTACGAGATCACTTTTAAGATTGCCCAGGTCATTGGTCTTACCCTTTATGCCGTTAACACCATTGCAGCTCCAAAATTCTCTGAATTCTATAGCGAGGGGAATATGGATCAGCTACGCAGATTTATTCAGCAGATAACAGCCTTGGTCATCCTGGCTTCCATTCCTCTAATGCTATGCATTTTCCTTTTTCCAGGGTTTTTACTGAATCTTTTTGGGGAAGCCTTTTTGCAAGGTAAAACTTGCCTGTACATATTGGCGTTAGCAGCTTTCGTTACCGTTGCCACGGGTTCGGTGATTATTATATTGAACATGACCGGCAAGCAAATAACATCCCAGTTTATCCTGCTTTTTGTGGGGTTAGTTAACATCACGCTTAATTACCTTTTTATACCAATGTGGGGCATCAATGGTACAGCCATCGCTACACTGATTGCCAACACGCTTTGGAATGGGTTAGGGATGGTTTTTATTTACTATTACTATGGTTTTTGGACGGTTAAACTCAAAACGATTATAAATCCCTTCAATCCGACTTAAATCAATAAACAGCATCAGAGCATTACAGATGGTTACTGAATTTATCCATTATTGTATTGGCAATAGCTTCTTGAGTGGTTTAGCTGCACTGTTCTACTGCTAAGCAGGGATAAGCAGCTGTTTTTTAAGACATTTGACGAGCCATAAACACAAAATAATTCAGGTCATGCAAGATCAGACGCGGGAGCCCTTAAATTTTTTAAAGGTTATCCGTTTCCTTTACCGTTGGAAGGTTACATTCTTTATAGTGGTTATATTAAGTGGGGCTCTAGCTTATCTATTTGCTAGTCCACTCGTAACAACGCCCCTCTACCGGTCCGCCACAACATTTTACCCAACTTCCAAAGGTGCTTTGTCTGACCAGGTTTTAGATCCAGATGGTGTTCATGATGAAGGATACTTGGATTTTGGAGAGGAACCTCGTGTAGAAAGTTTCCTGGAGATCCTTAATTCTGAAACCCTTAAGGGCATAATGTTGAGGCGTTTTAACCTCTTTAAACATTACGAAATACCGCCAAGCACACCAAACCGGTACAAAAGCTTCAGCAAAACCTTCAAGAGTAACTTCAACTTTTCTAAAACCCAATTCATGGCCATTGAAGTTAGCGTTTTGGATAAGGATCCCCAAAAAGCCGCAAGAATGGCCAATACCATGGTTCAGCTCGCAGACTCTATCCAGGGCAATCTTCGTAAAGAGCGGGCTAGAGAGGCATTAAAGGTCGTTAAAGATAAATACCAAGATCAAAAGGCTAGAGCTAGTGAGATTGCTGATAGTTTAAAAACATTATCCAACAAAGGCTTGGTTGCTTTTGAAGAACAATCTGAAAGATTGGTTGAAACCATGGGAAAAGCCCGCCTTCAGAACCAGGGTGAAGTTGTGGATATCATCAAAGATAAGTTAGATATTGTTGGAAAATGGGGACCTGTCTATCATGGTCTTATTAGTCAACTTAATCTGGTAAACGAACGTATTACCATCTTACATGAAAATTATCAACGCATCAAAGGCGATATTGAAGCTGATTTAACAAAGACTTACATCCTTGATAAAGCCAAACCAACGAGTGATGATGCGAAGCCTAATAAGCCGTTAATTGTCGCTATCGTTTTACTTGGAAGTTTTATCATTACGGCGATCATTCTAAGAATTTACGAACGTTGGAATATCCTTAAGAGTGAAATAACCGGTCAATCCTAAAGTATTATTCTTTGAAAGCCCTTCGTCTGCCACCGTACCCGCTAATTATGGCAGGCCTGATCCTTTACCTGGCCATGACTGCTTACAGGGTGGCAGATGGTAACTACCTCTTATTGGTCTTGCCTGTGTTGGTAGCCGGCTTTTATACCATGGTACGGTACCCTAAGGCTTTATTCCTGGTAGTAGCAGGCCTAACACCCTTTAGCGTTATACTCCGCCCTGTACCTGAAACAGCATTTATATTCCCCACAGAGCCCATTATTGTGGTTATCATGGGGCTTTACGTGCTTAGCCATCTTATAAAGCCCGCATTTGATCGCAGAGTCATCCTTCATCCGCTAACATTACTGTTATTGCTGAACCTAACCTGGATGCTTGTGTGTACTTTTACCTCAACCATGCCTGTCGTCTCCTTAAAGTACTTCATGATGCGCCTATGGTATGTTACGGTATTCTACTTCCTGGCGCTGGATGTTTTCAGGTACTTTGGCAATATCCGCTGGTTTCTTGGTTTGCTAATAAGTGCCATGGCACTGGTTATCATTTATGCCACCCTGCATCACTTAAGCTTGGGTTTGTCCCAGGATCTTGCGGGCAGAGCTCCAAATCCTTTTTTTAAGGATCATACCATTTATGGTACTACCATAGCCCTTATGATACCCATAGGATTTTCATTCGCTCTACTCAGGCGCCCTTTTGGTAATAGCCAATGGATGAGGTATACAGCGATTGTCATTATTCCCGTTCTGTTGATCGGCTTGGTTTTATCTTTTAGTCGTGCTGCCTGGGTCAGCATTGTAGTAGCAGCCCTTGCACTTGTGGTTTTTTACCTCAAGATCAGATTCCGGACCCTGATTATTTGGGGGATTATTATCGGCTCACTTTTAACCATCTACTGGACCCCCATTACGCTTTTTTTTAAAGAGAATGAATCCACTTCAGATCAAGGTATTAAGCAGCAACTTCAATCTATGTACAATATTACCAATGATGCCAGTAATACTGAGCGTATTAATCGTTGGTTCTCCGCTTGGCGGATGTTTAAAGACCGACCGGTGTTCGGGCACGGTCCCGGAACCTACCAATTTACCTATGCCCCTTATCAGCGTCATTTCCAGAAAACCAAAATCAGCACCAATTTTGGCAATAGGGGCAATGCTCATAGTGAGTATTTAGGGCCAATGGCAGAGTTTGGGATTTTGGGGATGTTGAGTAAACTCGGGCTTTTATTGGTAGCCTTATTCAAGGGCATGCAGTTATACCAGCGAGGTAGAAACCGAACTGTGCGGCTTACAGCCTTAGCCGTCACCTTAGCCTTGGTCACCTATTTTACGCATGGTTTTTTGAACAATTTCCTTAACTATGATAAAGCTGCCATTCCATTTTTTGGATTCCTGGCGATCCTAACGGCCCTGGATGTGTACTACAACCACAACCCTGAAGCCTTTGAAGATAACCAACGTCCTGAACCTTAGTTAATTCAATTGAGGATCATTAGGTGAGTTTGCTAGCAGCGAGTACGTACCCCCTAAGGATCTAAGGACCGCTTGCCACATGGCATCGGTATCACTTGAAAAAACAATTTCACTATTAGCCTCGATAACAAACCAGCTTTTTTGTTCAAGCTCTTGCTCTAACTGGCCAGCACCCCATCCCGAATAACCCAGGAAAAATCGAAAATTCTCAACCGCTGCGTGGTCACTTTGAAGCAAGTGCTTGAGGGATTCAAATGAGGCGCCCCAGTAAACCTCAGGAATGATCTCCATATCCGGTTCTGCAAGGTAGTCATCTTTATGTAAGAGATGGAGGGTTTCTTGCTGGACCGGCCCACCTGTAAATAGCGGAAAATCCCGTTTAACATCAAAGTCAACCACCTCATCTAAATTAACCCCTGCGGAGCGATTCAGTACAAAACCAAAAGACCCTGCATCCTCTTGGTGTTCGGTAAGCAAAACAACCGTTCTACTAAAATTCGGATCCGGTAAAAAGGGATCGGAAATCAGCAATTTTCCCGCTCCTGGTTCAACTTGTCGATGTTTTACTTGACTAAAGTCTATCATATTTTATGCAATTTTACAGATGAAATACTTATGACATTATTTAAATTCGAACTATTATCCCATTTTGGTTCCAAAAATTGTACTAAAAATCAAGGCAGGCAATCCCTACCCATCATGAGCCAACAAAATTTCATTTACCCTTTAACAGGTTTTCAAAAGTAAAATCTCCATGCTAGTTAAAACTTACGGTAGTGCAGTTTTCGGAATAGATGCCCAAACCATAACCCTGGAAGTTGATGTGAGCTCGGGTACTGGCTTTTCTATCGTAGGACTTCCCGATAATGCGGTGCGCGAAAGTATGGAGCGAATGCAGGGTGCTATCAAAAACAACGACTACAATTTCCCCAGAAAGCGTACTGTCGTAAACATGGCACCAGCAGATATCCGGAAGGAGGGCGCTGCGTATGATCTTCCGATAGCCCTGGGAATATTGGCTGCCTCCCGTCAGGTAAAACCCGATCATTTAGCCGAATACCTCATTATGGGTGAACTTTCCCTGGATGGTAGCCTTAAGCCTATCCATGGCGCTTTACCCATAGCCATCCAAGCGCGAAAAGAAGGCTTTAAAGGCATGATCCTTCCCTCCGAGAATGCCCGTGAAGCTGCTATCGTGGATGACATGGAAGTTTACGGAGTTCAGACGATTACTGAAACCATTGACTTTTTTAACCAAGAGCAAGCTTTAGAACCTGTAAAAGTTCAAACACGGGAGGAGTTTTTTGAACAACAACAGACCTACCATGTAGACTTTGCGGATGTGCGGGGTCAGGAGAACATAAAGCGCGCCCTGGAGATTGCAGCTGCCGGAGGTCACAATATCATCCTGGTAGGTCCGCCGGGTTCTGGTAAAACCATGCTTGCTAAGCGGGTACCTACAATCCTGCCACCCTTGAATTTATATGAGGCATTGGAAACCACGAAAATCCATTCTGTTGGCGGTCAACTTCCCAATAATGCATCGCTGGTAGCCAGTCGGCCTTTCCGATCGCCTCATCACACGATAAGCGATGTAGCCCTGGTGGGAGGAGGTGGCCTTCCTCAGCCAGGAGAAATTTCTTTGTCGCATAATGGTGTTCTTTTTCTGGATGAGCTTCCTGAATTTAAACGAACCGTGCTGGAAGTATTACGGCAGCCAATGGAGGAAGGCCGGGTAAGTATTTCACGCGCCAAGTTTACAGTGGACTACCCCGCTAATTTTATGCTGATCTCATCCATGAACCCCTGCCCTTGTGGTTATTACAATCACCCCGACAAAGAATGCGTCTGCTCATCAGGAGTGGTTCAGAAATACCTAAACAAAATTTCCGGACCGTTACTAGATCGCATTGATATCCACATAGAGGTCACGCCTGTCGACTTTGAAGAGCTAAGTTCCAATGCCAGAGCCGAAACCAGTGCAGAAGTGCGTGAACGGGTGGTAAAAGCAAGAAACCTTCAAGAAGGGCGGTTTCAAGAGCAAGAAGGCATGTTTACGAATGCTCAAATGCCCACCAAACAGGTGCGGAATGTTTGCCAGATTTCACAAGCCGGCCAGAACCTGTTAAAATCGGCCATGGAAAAGCTAAGCCTATCTGCAAGAGCTTATGACCGGATACTTAAAGTGGCCCGTACCATAGCCGACCTTGCTGAAGCTGACAATATTGAAGTGGAGCATTTGGCGGAAGCCATACACTTTCGCAGTTTGGATCGGGAAGATTGGGCAGGCTAAAAAAAGGGGAAATGCTTAGCATATCCCCTTTTCCAATAATTTGTTTCTGATAAACGATTAAACAGCAAAGCTTTCACCGCAACCACAAGTTCGCGTGGCATTAGGGTTGTAAAATTGAAAGCCTTTGCCATTGAGTCCATCAGTAAATTCCAGTTCTGTTCCGTGGAGATATAAATAGCTCTTCATGTCCACGACAACCTTCATATCACTTCCGGCATCAAATTCCTGATCACCCTCTTTGCTTTTGTTATCAAAATCCAGGTAATAGGATAGGCCAGAGCAACCGCCTCCCTGAACAGCAACGCGTACAAAATAGGAGTCATCGTAGCCTTGTTCTTTTTTAAATTCAAGTAGTTTATCCTTGGCTTTTTCTGATACGGTTATCATAGCGCTTTACTTTAGATTTGTCAATCAGAGTAACAGGTATTATTTAGAAATGTTCTAATTAAAACTCAAAGGTAAAGATTCTGCACTTTTACCAAAATAACTTCAAAACCAGCTTGAGCGGTAAGCGATCACTTCTATGACAATCGACAGCGGCTATGATATAACTTTTAATGCAGAGCTACGTTACCGCAACACTTTCTGGGTTCCGGCTACCGCTCAATGCTTGGGTAACATCTACACTACAAAAGGCGCTGAGGCTTTACTTGCTGAGCCATCTATTCAGGGATTATCTCTATTAGTTCTAGGGGGTGGAAGCAACATCCTTTTTACACAGCCTTACGAGGGTTGCGTTATCCTGAACAGTTTAATGGGGAAGGAGAAGACATCAGAAGATGAGGAGCATGTTTACTTGAAAGCCTATGCCGGAGAAAATTGGCATGAACTCGTGAACTTTGCAGTAGACAGAAATTGGGGCGGTATAGAAAACCTGGCCCTGATACCAGGTACCGTTGGCGCAGCTCCTATTCAAAATATCGGGGCTTACGGTGTGGAACTAAAAGATGTCTTCTATAACCTTGAAGCATTAAACCTGGCAAATGGAAGAATATCCACTTTCAATTATGCAGATTGTCAATTTGGGTATCGAAACAGTGTCTTTAAACAGGGGCTAAGGGGTCAATACCTGATTTTATCAGTGACGCTAAAGCTTTTTAAAAATCCAAAGCCAATTACAGAATACAAGGGGCTTAAGCAAGCGCTTGAGGAGCTCGGTTTAAGTCAACCATCAATTCAGGAAATGCGGGATATTGTGGCCACTATTAGGCGCGAAAAATTGCCTTACCCGGATGAAGCCGGTAACGCAGGTAGCTTTTTCAAGAACCCCTATATATCCAAAAGGGCATTAAGAAGCATTCAAGAAACCTATCCGTCTATACCGTATTTCCCCCAGCCTGACGGCCTTAATAAAATACCAGCCGCCTGGCTGATTGAAAACGCGGGTATGAAAGGCGTCCGTGATGGGCCGGTAGGTACGCATACCAATCAGCCATTGGTAGTTGCCAATTATGGGGGTGCCACCGGTAAGCAGGTATATGCCTTTGCTATGCGGGTAAAAAAAGCCGTTCAGGAGATGTTTGGCATTGAGCTTCAGCCAGAGGTGCGGATCTTTTAGCTTACTTGCACAATAGCGAGGTTTTTTGATTTCACCCAGCCTTGCTGACCACTCGGGAGTAGCACTTGGTGCCAATTGTTTAATTGATCCGTTAGGCGGACCTTTAGGCCACCTTGTAACACAAAACGGTCTTTGCTAGCGGCATCGGGAGCGCTTTTAACGGCAACGCTCGGCTGTATAACAATGGCATCATCATGGTTGGTGATGAGCTTATAGCGTTCAATGGTTAACCATAAGCTGATCGCAAAAACCATGAATGTAATAAACCCTATGAATGAACATAAACGTTGAATTCTTCTTCTGCGCAACAACAAACGTCCTAGCCCCGCTAATCCCACTACCCAAGCTAATGAAATGGTGGTATTAACCCAGGTTTGAAGGGGCCAGTTTTGAAGGATTTTATCCCATACTCGATAAATTAGAGGCTTGTTCTGGCGGGTAATAGAATCCGTAACTTGTTTACGAGCCAGGGAAAGGTTATGCGTTAAGGCCTCCCAGTTTCCGCTTAGCAATTTGGCTCTTTCATAGGAAAGGATGGCCATTGGTAAAGCTCTTTGCTTGTAATAAGCATTACCCAGGTTGTAATACAGCTCTTTGGAACGATAGCCCATACGAATTAAGCTATCATAACAGCCAATGGCCTTTTGATACTTTTTGTGCTTATAAGCTTGGTTACCCTCCTTGAATAAATCTTTGAAGGAGCCTTCTGCACACGTGGTGATTTGGATGCCTAAAAGCATTAAAATTAAGGTACCCGTAAACTTCATCATGACACCGAAATTTCAGCCTCAAGGTTATTGATCAGTCTTGATGCGCGCTGATACAATTCCTGTTTGTTGGTATTAATACCAGAGGGGGTATAGGTAGCCATCTCACAACATTTGATCAGCTCAAACAATTCTTCCGCATTTTGATGGCTTACGCCATTTGAAAGCAGCTTATGCTGAACCTGATCCTGTCTCATTTCAGAAACTTTAATACCTAATTTTCCGCCAGCATAACCCCATAAAGCCCAACTCATAGCCTCAAAAAAAGCCTGATGCTCACCGGACTTAATGGCCTTTTGCGCTGCTTTTAACTGACGATTGGCCAGTGTTTTGGCGTTTGAGGTATGCTGAACGGCAAGCAATCCCCATTTTTGCTTTTGCCACCAAACCAAGCCCCCTATCAGCAAGAAGGGCGCTAAGGTTAATCCCCAGAAAGGTGCTGAAAAAACAAATCCTAAAGGATTTTTGGTGAGGTGTCCGGATGAAACTTTGATGTACCTTATATCCTTTTCAATGGATTTTACAGATGGCTGATCGGGTAATAATTCGCTTCCTGCTAACATTGAGTCCTCACCCTTCACCCCTGGCTGAACGCGAATCGTATAGGATGGGGTGCTTTCCGTAATGTACCGCTGCTTGTTGGGATCAAAATAAGTAAAGCTGATGGGGTCAATTTCATGACGGCCGGGAGAGCGAGGCACAATGGGATATTTAAAAGTTTTAACACCTTTCACAACACCACTTTTCGCACTAATACGAGAAATGGTCTTAGGTTGATAATTGGAAAAAACCCGGGAAAGATTTAGCTTAAGGGGCTGTAATTTATTTAAATTACCCTGCCCCCGTAACGATAATTTGAGTTCTACCGGTTTGTTAAGAGTCGTTTGGGAGCTACTTAGCTGACTAGAAAAATCAAACTGGCCAACCAAACCGGAAAATCCTTTAGAAGGCTGATCCGGCAAAGGTTTTACGTCAATCTTGACCGGGTTACTTGAGACTGTTAGTGTTTTGGTTTTGTACTCCCTTCGGAAGCGGGAAAATACCCCTTCACCATTTTCATCAGCACGATACCGTACATTAAATTTCATTCTGAACGGGTCTACCTTTAAGGTTCCTGCCATTTGAGGAAACAATGCCACTTTGCTTAAAACAGCCGTCTTGAATCGCTTCCCATTGACTCGTTCAGCCTTTACTTGAAATTTTTCCGGATCCTTAATGGTCTCTTTCCAAAATCCTTTAAACTGCGGTGTATTCTTTACTTCATAATCCGTTACCCCTACATTGATGAACAGTTTATAAACCGCCCGAATTTGTTCTCCACGATAAGGTTCCGTATTATTGACGATACACTTGATATAGAGATTTTCCCGAATACGCTTGATAATTGATTCTTTATTAGCCTTATTTTTCTTTTCTCGATCAGCCTCTTTCGCTACTTTCAGGGTGACGGGTTCGGTTTTTATTGTTTCCCCATCCTTCACAACTTTCGCTGAACCGATGCGAAAGGATCCTTTCCTTTTAGGCTTGAGCTTATAGGTATAGCTCATCGTCATCGAAAAGTTACCGTTCACACTTTTTCGTTTGATCGATTTAGCGGGGCCCCAAACAACATTGAAGTACCGAAAAGAAGGCGGCTGGAAAGAATGGCCCTTACCAAGCAGCTTAAACGTAATACGAAAACTTTCATTAGCGCTAACCTGATCGCGTTTGAGCTCAGCACGGAAATCTTTATCCTGGGCACTGGCACCGCACACCCAGGCCATCATCCAAAGCCCTAAAAAAAGCCACCGTAGCATGCTTACCATTCCTTTTGATTATCCGAATTGGGGCTACCCTTACGCTTTTTCTTAAGGATCTTACGCTGTAGATCCGTTTCATTAGCCTGAATAGCCTTTAGGATCTGCTGCATTTGACGTTTACTCATTTGCTGATTATCCCCTTTTTTAGCACCCGTTTTTTGGGCTTTCTGCTGCTTTTGGGGTTGCTGCTGACGTTCCTGTTTGTTTTGGTTTTGCTTTTTTTCCTGTTGACGCTGGTTTTTCTTGGCCTGCCGCTTTTTGTTCTTATTGCTCTTCTGCTTTTTCCCCTTATTCTGCTTTTTATTAGATTGTTTATCCTGCTTTTTACGCTGCTTTTTTTGCTTTTGCTGTTTTTTGCGCTTTTTAAGGGCGTAAGAAAGGTTGTAACGGGCCTCTTCATTTTTGGGATTGAGCCGCAACGCTTTTTTGTAAGCTTTAATGCTCTTATCCAGCTTTTTAGCTTTTAAAAAAGCATTGCCCATGTTATGGTACGCCTTAGCCTTAATAGCTTCTTTATCAGCATTTTGAACCACCTGATTGAACTTCTCAGCCGCTTGCTTATACCGCTGCTGTTTAACCAGGGTATTGGCCAGGTTATACCGGGCTGTGTTAAAGTCAGAACCTTCCTTAAGGGATTTGCGGAATTTAACCTCGGCTTCGCTATAGGCTTCATCCTTATAGGCCTGGTTGCCTTTTCGGGCCAGGCTACGCTCATTCTGCGCAAACCCTGAGGCGGTGATCAAAAGGGCAATCGCAAAAAGCCAATACCTCCGTAAATACATCCTTACAGGTTTAATTTTTCAAAAAACTTACTGCTTCTTTCCGTGAGCAAAAACTCAAGGAGTAAAAGCACCAAGGCTCCAGCTAAAAAATACTGGAACTGGTCACTATAATCCGTGTAAACTTTTTTATCGATTTTTCGCTGCTCCATTTGGTTTAGTGCTTTATCAAACGCTTTTACAGTTTGCCGATTATTCTTTAAAGGTAAATAAACCCCATCACCTTTCTCAGCAATTTGCTGTAAAATATTCTCGTTTAGCTGACTCACAACCACCTCACCTTTTTTATTGCGAACAAAATCAACTTGGTTTCCACCCTCCTTCAAAGGTATTGGAGCTCCTTCCTTGGTGCCAACACCTATAGTATGCACAGTAACCCCCTTGTTATTAGCTTTTTTAACAGCTTTAAGCGCATCTCCTGAGTGGTTTTCGCCATCCGATATGATTACCACAGCTTGGTGTTGCTCTTGATTTTCATCAAATGCTTCCATGCTAAGCTCTACAGCATCTCCAATGGCTGTTCCCTGCGTTGGTACCATTTCCGTGCTCACGGTATTCAAAAAAAGATTAGCGGCCGAATAGTCTACCGTTAAAGGCATCTGCAAATAGGCATTGCCGGCAAAAACAATAAGGCCAACACGGTCATTAACCAATTTATTAAGCACCTGACGGATGAAGTACTTAGCTTTTTGTAAACGGCTGGGTTCAACATCTTCCGTAAGCATGCTCTTGGAAAGATCAAGGGCTATGACCACATCCACCCCTTTCTGTTTGACCTCCTGTTCTTTACTGCCATATTGCAAATTAGCCAACCCGAATGAAAGCAGTCCGACCGCAACAGCCAGGAGGCCAAGTTTGACCCACCGTTTGTAAGCAGGGAAATCAATAAGAAAGCGCGCACCTGTTTGGCTATCACCCCATTGACTGAGGGCCTTCCTTTGACGGTATTGCATCCAAACAAATAATAACAACAGCAGCGGGATAAAGAGCAATCCGTAAAGGTACCCTTCGTGTTCAAAACGCAACTGATCCCACATCAAGGTAAGCGTTTTAAAAGCCCATAACGGCTTATCAATTCCACACTCAAAAGACAGGCTGCAATCAATGCAAACGGTACAAATTCTTCATCATACCGTCTGAAAGAACTAACATTGATCTTGGTTTTTTCCATTTTATCAATTTCCTCATAGATCTTACGAAGCTTTTGAGAGCTTGTAGCCCTAAAGTATTGTCCACCGGTTTTATCAGCAATGGTGGTCAGGAGTTCTTCATCTATATTGACTTTTTTCTGCCTGAATCGTTTTCCATGAGGCGTTTCATAAGGAAAAGGAGCAGTTCCCTCACTACCAATACCAATGGTGTAAACCGTAACATCAAATTTCCGGGCCATTTGCTGAGCGGTCATAGGGTCAACTGAACCCCTGTTATTAACGCCATCCGTTAGGAGAATGAGTACCTTACTTTTAGCACTGCTTCTTTTCAAACGATTGACTCCATTGGCCAATCCCATTCCAATAGCTGTTCCATCTTCTATTAAGCCGCTTTGGGTCTCTTTCAGTAAATTCTCTAGAACTTGATAATCGGTAGTTAGGGGGCATTGCGTAAAGCTCTCAGCTGCAAACACAACCAATCCGATCCGGTCATTCCTCCGGCCAGAAACAAAATCCTGGGCAACAGCTTTGGCGGCCCCCAGACGGTTGGGCTCAAAATCCCGGGCTAGCATGCTGGATGAGATATCCAGGGAGATCATAATATCAATGGCTTCAGCCTGTACTTCTTGCCGTTCCATCACGGATTGTGGCCTGGCAAGGGCTATGATCAAAAAGCTTATGGCTAATAAACGGAATACGGGTAAAACAGCACCGAGCACATGCCGCCAAGACCAATGAGTGCGGTCAAAGGGGATGAGGGACGAAAGGATTTGTGCGGGAAAGTAGCGGTTTTTTGGCCGCCAGTACCACCAGCCCAATAGCGGAACAAGCAGCAGGAACCAGAAAAATTCAGGATTTGCAAATTGATAACTGCCTGCTGACATTAAGCTTTTATTGGTTTTTTTTTGTTCATTGAATTTTGGCAAATATTTGGCCATAGGCCAACATCCAGCATGAATGCCACTAACCTGGAATTCATGATTATTGAGCCTTCACCACTTGATCCAGCGCTTGTTTGATATCCTGTTGAAGCTCTTCAGGGTTTTCCAATCCGATATAAAATCGAACAAGGTTCCAGGGAATACCGGCCTTAGCTTCGTTTTTGTCAGATAAAATAGCGCAGGTTGGGAAAACCAGCGATTCATAACCACCCCAGGAACAAGCTAACAGAAAATGCTGAAGTTGCTCACAAAAAGCCTCAACGGTACCAATGGTATCAGCTTTTAATTCAATAGAAAACTGACCGCCACCTCTTTTCAACTGCCGACTGGCTAACTCATATTGTGGGTTATTACTGGCAAAAGGGTAATACACACGCTGAACAGCCGGATGGCTTTCAAGAAATGGAATAAGGGACTCAGTCGTTTCAGCAACCCGCTGCATACGAACATCCAGGGTTCGCAAGCCCCGAATCATTAGCCAGGCGTCATGGGGTGATATGACAGCGCCCAGGGTCATGTATTCCTCATCAAAAAGTCGTCTTATAAAGCTTCTAGATCCACAAACAACCCCAGCTACCACATCTGAATGACCGTTTAAGTATTTAGTAGCTGAATGACAAATGATGTCAATTCCATATCCTGCAGGTTGTTGAAAAATAGGACTGGCGTAACTGTTGTCAATCAGGGTGGGGATTCCATGATCCTTGGCAATTTGGGCTACAGCTTCCAGATCCTGCTGCTCAAAAGTCACGGAGTTGGGACTTTCCAAGACTATCAATTGCGTTTCATGTCGGATAGCTGCTTGAAATTGGGCTGCATCGGTACCATCCACAAATGTGGTAGGCACCCCGAAACGTGGTAATAACGATTCCAGCAGATGGGAGGTCCAACTGTAAGGTTTATCAACGCTTATTACATGACCACCGTTACTAACCTGACTCATAACAGCAGCTGAGATAGCTCCGCTGCCACTACCAAAAATCAGCGCATCCTCTGTGCCTTCCAGCGCTGCCACCTTCTGCCGCAGAATTTCAACCGTTGGATTATTGCCTCTTGTGTAGAAATAATAGCTAAGCTCATCACTGATACCTTCTCGCATTGCTGCTACCGTGGGGTAGGCAAAATTGCTGCTTTGTACCACGGGCGGAGCTACGGCTCCATCATAAGTTTCCCGTTCTTCCCCTAACTGATTCAATATGTAAGATAAAGACATGAGAGCGAATTAAACCACAAAAGTAACCATTCAAAAAAGCCAAAATATGGGGCAGCACCATAGAAGACCACGGGGATATCCTATTTTTGTGGTTGTTTGACATGGAACAGCTTTTGAACAATAGTTGCAAAATTATTTTCACCTATGGATGAAACCCCCACTCCTCCCCAAGCGGATGAGGAAACCGTTAATATTCAGGCGCTTAATGAGCAAATTTACCGGGAAAGTGCTTTTATAGCCGACCTCGAGCAGGAAGTAAGCAAAACCATTGTAGGTCAGCACTACATGATGGAGCGCCTTCTCGTGGGCTTGCTATCCCAAGGTCATATTCTCCTGGAAGGAGTCCCCGGCCTGGCTAAAACTTTAGCGATTAAATCGCTGTCTTCAGCTATAAATGCAGATTTTAGACGAATCCAATTCACACCCGATCTATTGCCAGCTGACTTACTGGGTACGCAGGTTTATAACCAGGCCAACGCTGAATTCGTAACCCGGAAAGGCCCCATTTTCGCCAATTTTATTCTGGCAGATGAGATCAACAGGGCTCCCGCTAAAGTGCAAAGTGCCTTGTTACAAGCCATGCAGGAGCGGGAGGTTAGCATTGGTGCTGAAACTTTTAAGCTGGAAGAACCCTTCCTGGTACTTGCTACCCAAAACCCTATTGAGCAAGAAGGCACTTATCCGCTACCGGAGGCCCAGGTAGACCGATTCATGCTGAAAGTTCATATCACGTATCCGGCTAAGGAAGAGGAACGCTCGATAATGCGGCTGAATATCAACCAGCTGGCAGAAGTGATCCATCAAAAAGCTGAACCGCGAACTATCCTTAAAGCCCGCGACACTGTTCGACAGGTTTACATGGATGAGAAGGTGGAGCAATATATTTTAGATATTGTTTTTGCCACTCGAAACCCGCCTGAGTACAAGCTCAGCGATCTAGCCGAGCTGATCAACTTCGGAGCCTCACCGAGAGCCAGCATCAACCTGGCCTTAGCAGCCCGGGCCTATGCCTTTATCAAGCGCAGAGGGTATGTGGTACCCGAAGATGTACGTGCTATTTGCCATGACGTAATGCGCCACCGGGTGGGCCTAACTTATGAAGCGGAAGCAGAAAACGTTACGGCTGATGAAGTGATCACCCGTGTTTTAAATACCATTGAGGTACCCTAGTCCTTTATAAACTTTTCCGGAAGCCGAAAGCCAACATGACCAAGGATACACGATCCCTACTTAAAGAGGTTCGAAAGGTTGAATTAAAGACGCGCGGTTTATCCAATAACCTTTTTGCGGGTGAGTACTACAGTGCTTTCAAAGGCCGTGGTATGGCCTTCTCAGAGGTGCGGGAATATCAATATGGGGATGATATCCGCAACATCGATTGGAATGTGACCGCTCGGTTTAATCATCCTTATGTAAAAGTATTCGAAGAAGAGCGAGAGCTGACGATGATGCTACTCATTGATGTCAGCCGTTCGGATTTTTTTGGCAGTTCGGCTAAAACCAAAAATGAGGTCATCACGGAAGTAGCAGCCATCCTTGCGTTTTCAGCTGTAAACAACAATGATAAAGTAGGGGTGCTGTTTTTTACCGACCAGGTAGAGCAATTCATACCTCCGAAAAAAGGGCGTTCTCATATTCTGCGGATCGTTCGGGAGCTGTTGAATTTTGAACCTCAACATTCTAAAACCAATATCCGCGAAGCGCTTAATTACTTCAACAATACCATGAAAAAGCGGACCATTGCGTTTTTATTGTCAGACTTTATAGACAAAGATTTTGGTAAGCCAATGGCGATCTCAGCCAAGCGCCATGATTTAATTGGTATGCATTTTCATGACCCGCGAGAGTCAAAGATTCCACCTGTCGGCCTTATACAGTTACAAGATGCGGAGACGGGACAGCTTCAATGGGTAGACACACAAAAACAAAAAGTACGGCAAGAATATGAACGTTGGTACCAGGCCAATTATCGCTATGCCCGTGAAACCTTGAAAAAAAGCGGGGCGGACTGGATGAGTATTGCTACAGATAAACCCTACGTCAATACCTTGCTAAACTTTTTTAAGCAACGTGAAAAACGTCATTAGAAAGCTGCCTTTTTTGTACCAATCCCTTACATACAAGCTTTTGCAGGGAGCCTTAGCCCTTTTAATGGTTTATTGCTTTCCCTTAAATGGTCATACTCAGCAAGCCCCAGAAGCCAAGGCCAGCTTAGACACCCTCGCCATTAAAATTGGAGAAACCCTTACCTACCGGCTAAAAGTAAAGGCACCTATTACTTCCACTATCAAATGGCCGTCTTTCCGGGACTCTGTAGGGGATTTTGAAATACTAAAAAAACAAAAGGTTGATACCGCTGTAGAAGGAGATCTTCAGCGGTATAAGCAAAAAATTACCCTTATAGGCTTTGAGAAGGGCCGCTTTCATATTCCCGCGTTAACCATCCCTTATCAGTTATCGAGTGGCAAAAAAGATTCTTTAATAACGGATAGCTTTAGCGTTCCCGTAACTACTGTTAAAATAGACTCCGATAATCGCATCAAACCCATAAAGGGCTTACTTGAAATACCCCTCACCTTCAGGGAGTTGCTGCCCTATATTTTAGCAGCTCTTGGAGCCCTTATCTTGATTGGCCTTGGTTACTGGCTCTACAAACGATGGAAACGTAAGAAACGGCAATCCCTACCTTCCGCGCAACCCTTGGAACTTCCACATGAAAAAGCGCTAAATCAACTAAAACACTTAGAGGATGAGAGGCTCTGGCAGAAAGGCTATATCAAGGAATACCATGACCAGTTGACCGATATTATTCGCGACTACCTGGAGCACTTGCTGAATATTAAAGCTCTAGAGCTTACTACTAGTGAGATCATGGAGGAACTTCATGGCCGAGCCTTAAGTAAGGATCAAAAGGAAAAACTACAACAGCTATTTAATACCGCAGATATGGCTAAGTTCGCGAAGGCGCAGCCTTCGGCTGAGGAGAATGAGCAAGCTTTAACCATTGCTTATGCTTTCATTTACGATACGCGTGGCCCCCTAAAAGAAGACCAGGACGATACTAACCAAAATGCACAATAGTCACCTATGCTAAAAACGTATTTCCAAAAGCTGTTCCGCTACAATGAATGGGCTAACCAACAAATATTGGAGGCGGTTGCGGTAACGAATGCCCAGCCCAGACCAATGCTAAACCTCTTAGGCCATATAGCAGCCGCACAAGAAATCTGGTTAGCCAGAATCCTGAATTCAGACAATCAAAATCAACAGCTATGGCCGGAAAATGACCTGGCTAGCATTCGGGAAAAATTGCGCGAGAGCTCGGAAGAATGGTCAGAATTCATTGAAACCATGAATGATGAGCATTTCAAAGAAGAGCACCAATACAGCAATTCTAAAGGGAAACTTTTTAAGACAACCCTTGAAGATGTGATATTACATGTAGTTAACCACGCCACGCATCACCGTGCCCAGTTGATAAAGATGATAAGGGATCAGGGGGAAGAACCGCCTGCTACCGATTACATTTTTTACGCGCGGGAGGCCAAGGATTAAACCAGGATCTGTCCTTCTTCCTCTTGACCATAAACCTTGTGGATTCCAGCTTGCCAGCGGTAGCCTGAGGTAAAGGCTAACAACGCATCCACATGATGCCAATCAGGTAATTCCTTATCAGGAAGCTGGATGCCTGCCGCTTTAGTGATCTCAGTAGTTACGCTTTGGATGGCTGCCTTGTCTCCTTTGTAGTTATCGTGAGTGAGCTCGAGGTTTTGCGCTAATGCTTTGGGGTAAACCTCGTATACTGGTATGCCGAAGGTTCCAACAATAGAATCCTTAAATCGAATAGCACGAGCCGTTAAGCCTGCCAAAAACATAGGGGACATGGCTCCTAGTTGCCGGTCAGGTTCACGGTAAAAATAATCGCTATAGAAAGCTTTGAAACGGTAAACACCGGGAAGTGATAAAGGGGCATCAATAAATACAGCCTCCGGGAGTAGTGCTTCTATTTTTTTACTTAAAAATTTATCAGCATCCTGATCTTTAGCTGCTTTTTCCCACTGCAAATGGCAGTTTTGGTCAGGGTAGCACAAAACCGTGGTTCCTGCTAACTTTTTACCGTAATCAATACCCACGATGGTTTTAGCCATACGTCAGGCTTCCTCATTAAGGGCTTGCTTGTAGGTGGTAAGCGCCCGGTCGCGGGCATATTTGTGCTCAACTACAGGCTTTGGGTAAGCAGGCGTCCCATATTCCGGCACCCAATACCGGATAAAACGGTATTCGGGATCAAAACGCTCAATCTGACGCTGTGGGTTGAAAATACGGAAGTAAGGAGCCGCATCCACCCCAGAGCCGGCTGCCCATTGCCAGCCTCCGTTATTAGAAGCTAGCTCGTAATCCAATAATTTTTGACCAAAATACGCTTCACCCCAACGCCAGTCGATCAACAAGTACTTGGTAAGAAAACTGGCTGTTACCATCCTAAGGCGGTTGTGCATGTACCCTATGGTATTAAGCTGGCGCATACCGGCATCCACCATCGGATAACCTGTAGTGCCATTGCACCATCGCTCAAATTCTTCCTCATTGTTGCGCCATGGAATGTTGTCATAGGATTCCTTGAAAGAATAGTTCACAACATGAGGGAATTGCCACAGGATCATTTGGTAAAAATCCCGCCAAATCAGTTCATTAAGAAAGGCAAAACTGTGATCGGCCGCATATTTAGCTAACTGCCGGATACTAATAGTCCCATTGCGGAGGTGCACGCTCAAACGAGACGTGCCATTTTGAGAGGGGTAATTACGGGTATCCTTGTAATTTTTGATAACTGATTCTTTGATAGCCTTGTCCGGAAAGGGTACCGATGTGGATTTGAAACCTAAATCGGCTAGTTCAGGAAGCTTGTACTCCGGTAAAGCGGCAAAATTACCGGTAAGCGCTTCCGAGGGTGCCCCGACCAATTGCTCACTGTTAAATTGTTTTTGCCACTGCCTACCATAAGGGCTAAAGACCACATAAGGATCTCCATTCCCTTTGACTACTTCGTCTTTTTCGAATATGACTTGATCCTTGTAAGTATAAGTGGGTATTCCTTTTGTTTGGAGGAGCTGTTCAACTTTTTCATCCCTATCGATCGCATACGGTTCGTAATCCCTATTCATGTATAAACCCTGAACCGTGAAGGTTTGGGTAATTTCATCAATTACAGCTTCCGGCTTGCCATACTTAACCCACAGGCTGCTACCTACCTTTTTTAATTCAGATTGAATTTCCGTCAATGCTTGGTGGATAAAGTGAACACGGCCATCGCCTGTATCTTTAATAGAACTTAGAATATAGGAATCAAAAACAAAGATGGGTAAGACAGGATAGCCAGACTGCAGCGCTTGATACAGGGCTTGATTATCACTAAGTCGTAAGTCACGCCTGAACCAAAAGACGGATACCGGCTGATGGGCCTCTACCATAAATAAGCTACTTTAGACAGAACGAACACCGGATAAACCACCATCTACGCTAATCACCTGACCGGTAATCCAACTGGCGTCATCGGAAAGCAGAAACTGAGTAATCCCAGCCACATCCTTCACTTCTCCATAACGGCCTATGGGGTGTCGTTGATTGGAGGATTGTTGCTTTTCCTCCGTGGATAGGAGGTTAGAAGCTAGTGGAGAATTGGTAAGGGATGGCGCTACAACGTTTACGCGAATATTACTCTTCACAAGCTCAGCCGACAGCGATTTGCCTAAACCTTCAAGCGCAGCTTTAGCGGTTGCGACTGACACATGGTAAGGCATCCCCACTTGCGTGGCAACAGTGCTGTAAAACACAACAGAGGCATCTCCACTCTTTTTCAAGGCTTTCAAGGCACCTTGGGCGGATTTAATGGCTCCCATCACATTCACGTTCAAATCTGATTGAATCTGATCCTCTTTCAGTGCCTGGAAAGGTTTAAGCGTGATCGTTCCTGGTGTATAAACCAAACCATGTAAGGTTTCAGGAAGGGCTTTGAACGCCTCTTTTACATCATCATTTAAAAGGTCTACCTGTATAAACTGAAATCCGTAGGATTGGACGGTTTCATTGGAATTACGGGCTGCTACGATAACGTTGGCGTCTTCTTCATACAGTCTTTGGGCGACATTGAGTCCTATCCCGGAGGTTCCTCCGACTATTAGGAAATTTTTGCCTGCAAAACTCATAGATTTGATTGTTTGGTGTTAAAATATCCTTTTAGCATACAAATCAATCATTAAAAGGTTTGCAAGCTTGAAGGAAATGAAGCTACTCGTCAGACCATTTGATGGTACAGCCGATCGCCTTCGTTTTAGTGGTAGTTGGGCTTTTTCCTTGTTCAATGGCACTAACCGCCTCCCTTACATATTGATGCTTTACTTTACTTGGATTTTCAGTGTTATCATCAATGGTTCCTATGTAAGCTAAATTTAGTTTGCCATCTTCCTGCTTATCTAAAAGAAATACGTGCGGAGTACGCGTTGCACCAAAACGCTTGGCTACATTTTGGGTTCTATCAATCACATAAGGGAACGGATAGTTGCGCTTTTCAGCCCGTTTTTTCATGTTTTTATAGGAATCTTCCGGCACAATATCCGGATCATTGGGATTAACCGCTATCACTGGATACCCTTGTGGGGCCAGGTCTTTGTGAAGTTTTATAATCCGTTCCTCATACGCCTGTACATAAGGACAATGGTTACAGAAGAAAGTGACAATATACCCCTTGGCATCCGGGAAGTCCTCTTTCATTGAGATTTTTTCACCTCTAACCCCCTTCAGGTTGAAATCCCTCACGGCATCTCCTACTTCATAGCCTCGCTGTCCGGCATTCTGACCATTAGAGCACGAGCTGAGTAATAGGGTTAAACTTAGCATTAGGAAAAAACGCATAACTGAATTATTTACAGATGGGGTTCAACAACATCCAAAAGGGATTGGTACCCTTTAAAAGATCTTTCGTAAAAGGCTTCTAACTCCCGGTTATTTTTAACAATGTAAGTAGCGGGGATTGCACCACTCCATTTACTGGCTATTTCATCCATCCATTGGTGACCACTTGGTTGGTGCAGGAAAAGCACTCTTGACCTGAGCTGTCGTTCTTTTACAAACGGAATAACTTTTTTCTGCAAATTCTTGGCAAAATCAAGGCTTACCAGCAAAACCTTTAATGGTTCATCAGCAAATTCCCGTTGTAAGCGCTCAAAATACGGGATCTCCTTAACGCAGGGGCCACACCACGTAGCCCAGAAGTTAATGACGTAAAGGGTATCGTTATCTTTCTGAAAATAGGCCTGAAGCTCTTCAAAATTTACTTCTTTAACCTGGCCTGAAGCTGGTGCTAAATTGACCAAACTTACCAATAAAAAAACTATAATTGGCAAATGCCTACCATTCATAAAACCGCCTTGATCTAGGATTTAGCCTACTGGGTGCGTTGCATCAAAAATTCAGCCAAATGGCGGAGTGCTGTTTTGCGGTCTTCTGAAACCGGGATGCTATCGAGGTCTTGCATGGCTGCTTTGTAATAATCATACCGCAGCCGTTCAGTGACTTCTGCTACACCAAGATGCTCATACAAGTCCTTTACCATTTTAACCTTTTCTTCAGGTGGTAAACGATCCTCTGCAAGAAGGTGCTGTAATTGAACACGGGTTTGCTCATCAGCTAGCTCCATGGCTTTCAGATAAAGATAAGTACGTTTCCCGGCCATGATATCACCCCCTATTTGCTTACCAAAACTTTCAGCATCCCCAAAGGTGTCCAACAGATCATCCTGGATTTGGAAGGCCATTCCAAGTTTAAATCCAAAATCCCGAATGTCGGTTTTGGATGGATCAGAGGCACGGCCTATCACAGCTCCCAGCTGTAAGGCTATAGCAACAAGGTTAGCCGTTTTCAAACCGATCATTTCCAGGTAGTTGGAAACCGTAATACCATCTTGGCGCTCAAAGTCCATATCATGTTGCTGACCTTCACACACACGCTTAGCCATAGTATTATAGAGCTGCATAACCGGGCGCAGGATATCATCTCCTACCTGGCTCATGTAATCATTGGCAATCACGTGCATCAGATCGCCGGAAAGGATGGCATTGTTCGTATTCCACTGGCATTGAACGGTTGGGTACCCCCGCCTAAGCGTAGCTTGATCCATAATATCATCATGAACAAGGGTAAAATTGTGAAAAACTTCAAGTCCAATAGCCGGATTGCGCGCTTCCTCCAGAGAGCCTTCAAAAAGCTCAGTTGACATTAAGGTTAAGACAGGTCTTATTCGTTTACCTCCTAATCCCAGGACGTACCGGACCGGGTCATAGAGCTCCGAGGGGGATTGAGGCAGGTCCAGTGCTTGAATCCCATCCTCAATGTATTGTTGCAAGGATTGGTAACTATGCATACTTTATTTCGGGAAATTGGTCATTGTTTAGTCTTAAATTCATAATACCGGTCTCAAGTTTAAATAGCAAGTACCTTTTAAACTCGGAGTCTGGGATCCGTTGCTTGCCGCAGCCCTTCTCCTATCAAATTAAATAAAAGTACTGTTATAAAAATGGCCAGACCCGGAAAAACCACCAGCCACCAAGCAGTAAAGCGTTCCTGACCAGCCCTTAAAAGGGAGCCCCAGGTAACGCTATCCTGGGCAATACCTAAGCCTAAAAAAGCCATCGATGAGGAGGTAAGGATAGCGATAGCAATACCAAAGGCAATTCCCGTAAACACAGGCGTAAGGGCATTTGGGATGGCATGCCCGAATACAATCCGTCTTTCCGAAAAACCCAGTGCCTTGGCAGCTTCCACGTAGTTAAGGTTGCGGTTCCTGAATAACTCTGCTCTCATAAAACGGGCTATACCGGTCCAAAAAATGAATCCTATCAAAACTATTAAAAGGCCAAGAGTTAAAGGACCCGTAACAGCCCTGATAGTGATTAATAAAATAAGGGCCGGGATGGCACGTAAGAGTTCAATTATCCGGGAAATCAGGGCGTCTATGGGCAGGCTCACCCTTCTGCTGAAAAATGAAAAACGAGCCAGCCGGCGGCCGGTATAGTCGAAAATGCTAACGATTACTGCAAACGCTACCAAGCTTTTGCTCAGTACCCAAAAGCCTTCTCCAGCACCTCTTGAAAAAGCATCACCAATGGCAAATTGAGGGATCATAAAGCTGTAAAAGAGGGCCGCGAACAAACCCACTATCAAACTCAGTAAATGAACCCAGGCCATCTTAAGGCCTCTATCCCCATAATACCCCGCTATGGCTCCTGCCAGGATGCCGATAACAGTCGCAATCCCCATTCCCAGCAACCCGATTCCAAGGGCAATCCGGGAACCGTGGATTAAACCAGCAAGCACATCCCGCCCAAGCTTATCCGTTCCAAGCAAATGACGCAGGCGTAGCGGTAATTGCTGTATTTCCCCCTCTGGATTGCGGTATTGTTGCTTGGCTAAAGGGCTTTTGTAATTACGGTTAAAAGGATCCGTTTCATTAGGAGAATAGGGGACTGGAGCCCAAACTACCTTGTCCATCTTTGTTGCTTTCCAATCAATCCCGTCAAAAGCGTTAAGGGCTGTTTGCTTTTCCTCACCGGGTATCTTAACCTGTTCCTCTGGCTGAAAAGCTAATGTAATAGCGGGATAAAAGGTATTGCCTTTATACACGGCATATAGCGGGTGCCGCGAAGCAATAACATCTGCTAAAAGGGCGATCAGACTAATAACCACCACCATCCACAGACCAACAACGGCCGACCTGTTCTTGCGGAACTGCTGCAAGTTACTACGCCTAAAGATGCTATGGGAACGCTGGTTATCAGTCATCCTCAGGTTTGGCGGTTTGTGATACGGGGATCTAAAAGGGCATACAAGCCATCAATCAATAAAAAGCTCAGCAGCATAAACACTCCGATGATCGTAAAAATAGCTACAATTACAGGGTAGTCAGCTCGAAGGATAGCTTGGTAAAGCTCCCACCCCATGCCTGGAATCGAAAATACTTTCTCTACGATCACGGAGCTTCCCAAAGCCAAAGGAAAAGCGGTGGTAAAAAGCGTAATAACAGGTAGCACTGCATTCTTTAAAGCATGTTTTAGCACAACCTTACCTTCAGGCAAGCCTTTGGCCCGTGCCATCCGAATGTATTCCCCAGGTAGGATGTCCAGCATACTAGCACGCATGTGACGACTCAAATAGGCTACTTGGCCATAGGCATAGGTTAGTAAGGGCAAAACCAGATAAGGAGCCTGCCGGGCTAAGTCCAGCTGGTCATGGGATACACCCGCTCTGCCAACGCCTGATTCCGGGAACCATGCTAACATATCCGGGTTAGCCAGTAAAAAGATCAAAAGGGTCCCCACAAAGAAATTAGGGAGCGCTGCCAGTGCAAATAGGGTTGTCGATGTTAAACGGTCGAAGGTGGAATTCTGGTAGTAAGCGCCCCAAATACCTAAGGGCATGCTCACCACATAAGCTAGGACCACCGCCAAGAAGGCCAAGCCAAAGGTCCATCCAATGCGAGGCTGTAGACGGTCCATAACCGGCTCACCAGTTTGGTACGAGGTACCAAAATCAAATTGGGTCAAAACGCCCATAAGCCAATGATGATACTGGTTTTCGAGCCCCCGCCAATGGATAACAGGCAAATAGTTTTTCCAGGTCCGGGGGGTGCTTAGTATTCGAATGTAGGCTTGGCGTGCCCGCTGTAGCGAAACGCGGAGTGGCTCAAAAAATGCATACTTCCCGTACAAGCTTTTTAACTGTTTAAATTGATTGCTAATCACCTGATCGCGTTGGGCTGTCAATAAGTCCCGTAGCCCAAAACGGCTATCAGCCAAAGCCTGCTGAACCACAGTGGGCTGATAGTATAAGGCACTCAGCGAATCCAGCGACAGGGATTGCTGCTTTTGACGTAAGCGGCACAGTGTACGGTAGTAACGGGATATAGCCGACCAGTTCCCATGTTGGTAAGTAAGGGCACTCAGCGCTTCGCGCTCAGCCGGATTGGCTACCCGATAAAGGGTATCAGGGAAAGCGTAAGTGCTGATGGTTATATAAAAAACGGGCCTCTGATTCCGGAAGCCGGTCTTATCAACGGTATTTTCCTGACCTTGAGCGGTGGTTCCAGCCGTGTACTGCTTGACCACAAACCCCAAAAGGGAGATCGCCACCAACATGGGAATAAACAAAACTAGCCGTTGGAACAGGTAATTAAGCATGTTCGGGAGCAGTTACTTGTTGAATAGCTAAGGGCTAAGACCACTGGTTGGGGTTCCCTCCATTACAGGCTTAAAATTATTCAAAATCACGCCGGGGCGCTCACGGTACATGCCTGCCTTGTCAAACCGGCTGTGAATGGCGATTGCCCTTTTCTTAGAAAAAAGGAATACATACGGTTGTTGCTGATGAACCCTGGCTTGCAAGGTTTTGATAAGCCTATGACGCTTTTGCGTATTCATTGTGCGGTTAGCCAGTTCAATGAGGGAGTCCGTTTGGGCATTGCCATAGCCGGTAAAATTGCTGCCGTTGTTTAGCCAATTATCCGTGTGCCAGAGTTGACGCGGATTAACAGGCCCGGAATAACCAGACCAATGCCCTAACATCGCATCAAATTCATGATTACGAGCTTCCTCATAAAAAGCTGAAAATTCCATTGCCTTCGGCTTGAGCTTTACCCCGGCTTCTTCCATCACTTCCTTGATAAGGGTGGCCATCTGGCGTTTATTAGGATCATTGATATACTGAAACTCAAATGCCAATGGAATACGCCTTCCTTTGATAAGGGTATCCCGTATTCCATCGCCATCATCATCCGTCCAGCCGGCTGCTGTAAGTAATTGCCGGGCTTTAGGGATGTTTTCTTTGGTCGGGGAAAGGGTATCATTATACGAAGCTTTTAGCGGAGAAACAAAGGAATTCTGACGTGTGGCTTTCCCCTTTGTAACAACTTTGATCAGCTCTTTGACGGGTGTTAGATGGGCAATAGCACGGCGCACTTTTAATTGCTTAAAATAGGGCTCTCTTTCTGGACCTGGCCGCATATTAAGCGCTATGTAAGTAAAACCATAGCGTTCTACAAACTTCGAGCGGTATTTTTTCCTGAAGTAATCCCGCTTGCGGGCTTTTATGAGCTCATTTAAACTTACGTGGGTACTAACATCCAATGTACCGTTCCGCAAGGCCAGCCCAGCCGCAAACTGATCACGGATAACCTGAAAGATCAGTTGCTCCGGCCCTTGTTGGTTATATACAAGATCACTTTCAGCTCCCCACCAATCCTGTTTTCGCTTAAGAACCAGGCTATTGTTGCTTTTCCATTTCGTGACTTTGTAAGGGCCAAGGCCGTTAAGTTGGGCAGGCTTCCGTCCTCGACTACCGTCATTGAAGCGCTGCATAAAGCTTTGAAGGCGCGGATGATCGGAGCTGTTAAAATCTTGTGACTGAAGTTCCGGTATTGTGAAATCCGCCATTATCCGCTCCGGATCCTGAAAAGAGCGTTGCATTAAATAAAGCCCATTAGCAAAAATGCGGTAGTTAGCAAAGTGGCGTTTATCAAATACCACTTGAAAGGTTCCGGGCTTTTTAGGAAGGGTTTCTACATGGTTAATCGGATCATAAATTGACTGCTGGCTGGGATTGTTGGTTAGCGGACAACTGTTGACCTTCAAAGTAAATACCACATCCTTTACCGTTAGGCGGGAGCCATCATCCCATTTTACCCCATCTTTAAGCTGATAGGTAAAAGTGAGGCTATCCGGGCCTGGTTTTGGGGCTCCATTGAGCAAAGGATGGATCAAATCCCCATTTCTGATATCCGTTCGCTGTAGCTTTTTTTGTGTATACTGGAACAAAAAAGACCTAAAAGCACCATTCCCATTGGTGGGGTGCAAGGTAGCCGGATTGGTTGGTAAATGGATAAGCACTGTTCCAGGATCCCTGTCCTGCTCCGGACGGCAACCGCTGAGAAGCACCAATAACATACAAACAGCTGATACACCTGTTGGGGCCAATGATGGAAGCAATATTCTGGCTTTAAGGATCAGCAAAATGAGCAACTTTATCACACCTGGAACAGGCACGGGTTCTATGTTGGCGAAAGATACAAACTCCCAGAGCTTTTCGAGGCTATGGTTTAACCGAAAGCTTAGCCAGGCTTGTGAATGGGCGTCCGGCGTATGGAAGGGCTTTAAGGCCTTTGGCAAGCAGGGTTTTATAGTTACCTTTGCATGATCATCAGGAGAGGTGCCGGAGCGGTCGAACGGGGCGGCCTGCTAAGCCGTTGTTCCGCGTAAGCGGAACCGGGGGTTCGAATCCCCCTCTCTCCGCTAATTGGTGTGAGTTGTTTGTTTGGGTGTGAGTTTATTAGGCTTTGGGTGAGAACCCTTGTTTATGTTCTTTAACAAAAAGGGAAATGTTTGATTTTGAAAAGCTGGAAGTTTATCAAAAAGTCAAGCAATTAAATGTAGAAACGCATCAATTGCTGAAAAGGGTAGGGAAGGAATTAGACCTGCAGTATTTGGATCAATGGAAAAGAGCTTCATTAAGCATTTTGTTGAACATTGCTGAAGGTTCAGGAAGGCAAAGCCAAAATGACAAAAACCACTTTTACACCATAGCAAGAGGCTCTCTCAATGAGTGTGTGGCATTGTTAGATTTGGCTTTTGCATTGGAAGTGCTCAAAAAGGAAGATTTTGATCGATTGTACGAAGAATATGAAAGTGCTTCCAAAATGTTGTTTCCTCTTTACCGCTCCGTAAAATGAAAACCGCCCATAAACTCAAAGAATTTTTCTATTAACCCACACCATGAACCAAAAACCAAGAACCACCTTCGGGGTGTAGCGCAGTCCGGTTAGCGCACCTGCTTTGGGAGCAGGGGGTCGCTGGTTCGAATCCAGCCACCCCGACTTTTGGCATTGATTAACTTTTTCGCCAATAGCCAGTTAAGGCCGCCATCGATGGATTTACGGATAAAAACCGCCCCCCTATCCTGATTCCGCTGAAAATCACTGTAAGCCAGGTACACATGCGTACTATCATCAAAAGCCATAGTGGGATCAGCGCTTGAAAAATTTGGTTGCACATGCAATAGTTTTTGCCGGTCAGACCAACTTGCTCCGCCATCCTTGCTTACACGTGTTTTGATGGCTAATTGCCCGCGCTGGTCAAAGCCCATTCAGGCTACCACAAGATGGCCTGGATTATTTGGGTTTATAGCTGAGGTAGGTTCACCATCAAAAAAGCGGCCTTTTGAGAGATTGCGATCCTGCCCCTTCCCGGCCAATGCTATGAGAAACAGACCTATAAAGAGTCCGATTAATTGATCATATTTCATCACCTAAACTTAAATCATAAAAGTAAGAATTCTTGACTTTTAAAAAATGGTTTTATGGTAAAGTTAACCCATAAGTTTGCGCTGAATGGTTGCTGTTTATATCTTAACGGGAAAAAGACACCTTTATAAGGTACTTTTTTTAAGGTAAAAAAAGTGATTAAGCTTTTCTGTCTTAATTTTATTAATTAGTTTAGTTATAGGTCTACAAGTTAAAGGCTATGAAAAAAAATTTAATGCTAATCCGGCCCCTAAAGGTCCTAGCCTGCCTGATCCCGGCACTGATCATGGCTACCGGGTGTGGCAGTGATGATATCAATAACGCTACAACACCGGAAGATCCGCAAGACCCTGAAAAGCCTCGATTTGCCGATTACCCGGATTATGCTTTTGATACCCTCCCTTCCATAACTTCTTGCTTAAGATGTGTGGATACCCCGGATCACCGGGTGCTGCGAGACCGGAGCGATCTGGAGCCGATCCAAAACCAAATCGATTTCAGTGAAACTGAAGGCTGTGACAGTGCTGAATTTGTAAGTGCTTTTGATTTTGAAGCCCACATTTATCTTATTGAAATGGTCAGGGTTGGTGATTGTATCAATTACCTTGCCACTCAGGTTAAGCAGCACCCCGATTCCGATACCTTAACCATGTATATTGATTTCGAGGTCCCTGACGGCCCTGAGGGATGTACTGTTGAAAATGAGCGATTTAAGGTTGTGGAGCTTTCGGGTGTGGACCCGGATCAACCGATCAACTTCTATGGGCGAAAAACAACCCCCTTATGTAGGAAGTAACAAATGAGGGCATGGAGCAGCATTCGAAGGCAATGTATCGGGAATACTTTATTCTGGCAGCCCGCTTCCTTTTAGCCTGGACTTTTATTGAATACGGCATCAGTAAGCTAACCGGCGGCCAATTTGGCATAAGCGAGGCTGAAATGGCACAACCTGTGGAAGAGCTTAGCCTTTTTAAGCTGGCCTGGTATTTATCCGATCAGCAGCCGTTCAAGGCTTTTATAGGCATTACCCAGATTCTGTGTGGCGGGCTGCTTATATGGAACAGGACAGCTTTCTTAGGGACTTTTATGTTCATTCCGATTGCATTAGGCATCCTGATTTTTGACCTTACTTACATGCCATATACTTTGGCCAAAGGTTTTGCCTGGCGGTTTGGTTTTTACTTCTTGTTGGTTTTTTTGATTCTTTGGTATTACCGTTCAATCCTTTTTACGATCTGGCAGGCTGCTCAAAGCCGGCTAAAGGGGCAAAATCCTTTTCCTTATTGGGCTTATGCCCTGTTGCCAGTTGCAGCCATTGTCCTTGAATTTTTGGGTATTATGCCGCGATTACTGGTCCATTTTATTATTGATCCCGCTACCTATACGGATGCCATGTTATCGACTTTAGCCAAGATCCCGGAATACTGGGAAAAATTTGTAGATGCTTATTTAAACCGCTAAGCAATAGCAAAAAACCGATGATAGCGGAATTCGGATTGATGAATAGCCAAACGGTTAGCTTAGTTAGGGTAGCAATAACCGCAAAGTACCATCTACAGCAACGAGGCTGATAAAATCTAAGGCGTGAAAACCGCCTTTATTTTTGCATATGTAACCCTTAAGATAAAAAATCCAACCCCATAATAAATCAATTAAAAAAGAACCTTTATGCGAGTCAACCAGATACTACCGCTTATGAAAAGCTTGCTGGTTTTGGTTATCGGGCTTATGGGATTGGCAGCCTGTGAAAAGGACGAACCGGTTGAGCCTAAGCAAGTTCCTGCTAAGGACCTGAGCGACCAATCAAAATGCCTTTTTTTATTAGGCGATATTAATGAGGGCATGGTCTTCAGCAATCCCCAGCGCTATGACCGCCTGGTGGATTCCATCAACTTTGAAACAAACCCTTTCGCTTGTGAGCCAGCGGATCTGAGAAAGGGATGGGACTTTGAACAATACGATTACCTGGTGTACCACGCCAATGTCGGAGGCTGTTCTGCTGAATTTAACAGTAGCCTGCAGAAAAGCCGGGATACGTTACGCATGACTGTTGAAGCCCGAGGCTTTGGCATTTGTGCAACTTTAATCGGCTCTACTGAGGTTTTCCGCATCCCGGCATCCCTGAAGTTTGACGCTGTTTTGTTCAAAACGGAGGAGTTCAAAAATGAGTAAAAAAACTTGTAAGCCATAAACCTTTCTCTCAATTCCATGACCCTACCTTACAACTTTACTACTACCTTGTTACTACTTGCTACATTTATTTCAACCACATTTTAACTCCATTTCTCCTCAACCGCTCTGAAACTCTTGATTCTAAGTCATTCCTTGATGATTTGCCGGGAATAGGTATGGCTCGGGGTTGCCACTTTTAACAGGTAAGCCCCTTTAGCCAAATCGCTTAAATCAAGCGTTATTTCCCCTTTTGCTTGATTAAGGTTTTGTTGGGGTAAAGCTTTGATGGTTTGGCCGGTTAGGTCCGCAAGGGAGATTTGAGCGTTAGAAGGGTTAGCAACATTTAAGGAAACGGTCGTCTTTGGCCCCGCCGGATTGGGATAAACGGTTACCGCCGGCTTTGCGCTTAGCTGGCCAATACCAGTACTACCGGTTTTTTCAATTTTATAAAGCTCATTACCCGCTGTAGTATAGTCAGCAGCGTAATACAAAGCCTGATCCCATTGAGTAATTACTAATCTAAAAGCGGGATTACTTTCCGGGGCAATGGCGGGTGCTACGACAGCCAACGTATCTTTTTTTGCATCATAGCTCCAAAATTGCCTGCCCATAGGAGACCCATCTACTGCCGTGAAGTAAAGTTTTCCATTGTAAGCAATGAAACGAAAAGGATTACTGTCTCCGTTGGAATTGATGTCTTTGACCATTTGGGTACCGGCTGTAGTACCATCGGTTGTCCATAGTTCAGATCCATCAGAGCCATTAGCAGCCTCAAAATACAATTGACCATCATAAATGGTCAAAGAAGAAATATTAGCATTGCCATTGGGATTGATGTCTTTGACCATTTGGGTGCCGTTTGTGGTCCCATCGGTCACCCATAATTCATAACCATCGGTTCTATTACGAGCTGAAAAATACAACTTGCTATCAAAAGTTGTCATTTCAATAGGGTTACCGTCTCCATTGGTATTGATATCCTTGATCATTTGGGTGCCAGAGGTAGTCCCATCGGTCACCCATAGCTCATCTCCATCAGTACCATTGTTAGCCTGGAAATACAACTTACCATCATGATTGGCAAATTCATTAGGCCTACCAGCTCCATTTGGGTTGATATCCTTGACTAATTGGGTTCCGGCGGTGGTCCCATCAGTTACCCATAATTCCGATCTGGTTTTTCGATTAAAAGCGGTAAAATACAATTGACCATCATAAATGGTCAAAGAAGAAATATTAGCATTGCCATTGGGATTGATGTCTTTGACCATTTGGGTACCGGCTGTAGTACCATCGGTTGTCCATAGTTCAGATCCATCAGAGCCATTAGCAGCCTCAAAATACAATTGACCATCATAAATGGTCAAAGAAGAAATATTAGCATTGCCATTG
>CAZIUI010000008.1:58093-93479 GCA_964542585.1 uncultured Sphingobacteriales bacterium
GTAGTCCCATCGGTCACCCATAGCTCATCTCCATCAGTACCATTGTTAGCCTGGAAATACAACTTACCATCATGATTGGCAAATTCATTAGGGCTACCATCTCCATTTGGGTTGATATCCTTAACCAGTTCCGGTTCCTGGGCTTGCAGGGAATAGCAACCGAGTAATATTAAAATAAATGTATAAAAATTAAAATTTTGCATAAAAAGCTTTTTTTTAAGACAGCCGAATCAAAGCTAAAAAAATATTTGCTCATAAGTCACTCAATATTAAACGCTTTTGCAAGTCCTAGCTTAAATATAATCCCGCTTTTCCAGTTTTAAACCCCAATTTCAATAAAATACGGATGCCTACTGCTATCAAACCTGTTTCTATTTTACTTCAATAAGGGTTGACTGATAGGGTGTTTGCCTGCAAGTTTTGAATGTTTTTTAATCGTAGTTCATTGTACCCCTTCAATCATAGGAACTTGAACATTCCAACCGTATTTCCTTTCTTAGGTGCAAGACACAAGATGGGTACTGAGAATTGATTACTGATTGCTTGTCCGGCCCCTGGCGGATTGAGACGGATTTGAGGCTACAACCTTATTTTTATAATATTTCAACCTTATTTCTACTGGATTTTAACGTTAGTTCAATTGTATTACCACCTATTCCTACGTTGATACAGGTTTACAATGGCATTTCATTTATTTTGCTAATCAGCACCCCCGACACCCGTAGCGGTAATAGCAACTGCCACTGTGGCTGCAAAAACCGTATTCTTGATTTGGCCCACCGCTGCCTGGGTATTTTACATACCGTCTAAAAAGTAGGGTTCGGCATTCGGACAAAAGGGCTTCACAGTCATTAGCCATTTGTTTAAGATCAGATTCACTAAGTCCCAATGCTAAAGCATAGACGAGATACTGGTAAAAAAGGTTTTCAGAAAGGGGTGTCTGATAGTCCTGGTAACGCCTTTCCTTGAGGTAGGTTTTGAAGGCTTGTCAATCATGGTAAAGCTGTAATCCATGCCTTGTGCGATGAAGAATAAAGAAAGAGGCGATGAAAAAAGGAAGCGTGGCAAATGCCAATATCAGGGTATAGGAGGAATAAAGGATACCCGCAATGAGTATGATCAATATGAAGGCACCTGATACGCCAAAACCAATGGTCCGGCCTTTCCGTAAAGTTTGATCAAACCATGCGTGTTTGGTCATTGAATTTTTGATCCCAGTAAAACCCTTATTCCTGGCGATTCTGCTAAGGTTGTGGCAATTAATGACTTTTGTAAATATCCAATTCAAGTGAAGCAGGAAAAACCATTTTAAGTTTTTGCGGTGATAAATGCAGAAAACGAAGTCTCGGAATCCAATGAAAATGATAACATCTTCTTATATCCCCATGGCCCTAACATTAAGGTTGCTTGCCAACCAGATTTCGAATTCGCTATGAAATCCCTTTCCAAACCAAAAAAGGAGCATGTAAAGTTGAAGGTTGAAGAAAAAAATATAGCCAATAAAAATGCGGGTTCCTATTCCATTGGCCTTTATGCAGCCAGGGATAACCGAAACGCTGTGAATAAAAACGGTATTTTAATAGGAGAAATTTCCAGACCAGGACTCTATGAGTACTGGTATTCCGTTTATGCTAAGGAAACATGCCCCCTATGTCCGAAATAAAATATTAGTAACCCTACCATTTTGCGGTGGTCATAGATCTTAAAAACCAGGTGGATGATTTCAATGAGTGTGACAATACCTACAACTTTGGCAAAACAATTAAATCCGATTGCCGTGCTGACTCATATCCGGTACTTAGCACTTCCGTTGATAATAACAAGCCTTCATTCAGTAACAATGGAGATACGCTGGATGTCACTTTATCCATCGCCAATGACAGTGATGTTCCCAATCCTTCAACTATTGAGGTCGCCTCTTACCTTTCTAAGGATAAAAACTTAGATACCAGGGCTATAGGCTCTGACATCAAATTGGGGAGTAAAAAATTTACTCGAACCATTGCTAATGCTAACAACCAGTACAATCAATTGGCTGAGATCAACTTTTGTAAAGAATTATAAAAATTTTATAGCTCATAAAAAATAGCGATTACTACTAAGATGTTTTTGTAGACCCCAAAGGAACCGTAATGGATGAATACTTTCCGAATAACGATGGTATACTAAAAAAGAGCCCACATATTACGGTTAATACGGATATGGCTCCAACAGGTGTAAATAACTTTTCTGGTACCGAATCGTTTCTGGCGCACCCCAATCCAGTCCAGAACAGGCTTACCCTGGCGCTTCCTAAGTTTAGCTCAATCCTCCATACAGACCTGCAATCTTTTGACGGAAAGGTGTTAAATAGGAAGGTTGTTAGCTTTAACGAGATCTTTTTTGCAAATCACTGACCTATCAAAAGGCTTATATCCTATAGTGATCAAGGATGATCAAGCCCATGTAAAAAGCCGGCAGCGGATTGTAAAAACCGATTAGCTTTACAGACCTTTTAATGCTTCCTTTTTAATAGCGGTTAGCAGGATTACTCCATAAGCTTAACCCGCTTATTGTTTGATTAACATGCCCTGATAGTGCGCTTCATTGTTTTGGATTTGGAGGGGATAAATGCCTTTGGGCAAGGATTCCAGGTTTAAGGTTACGCTGGTTTCTCCCGCAGGAATGGTTTGGTCCATTAGGTTTTTACCGTTGGTATTCATCAGTTGCAGATTGAGAGGCTGTTCATGTTGCCGGGGTAGTTGGATAAAGACGGCATTGTCGGCTGGATTGGGATAAAAGTTGAAAGGTTTCCCCTCCTTCTTTTCGGATAAGCCGGTGGGGTCATTTTGGATGGGTTTACAATTAAACCCTTGTCGTTCGTAAAAAGCCTGAATAGCTTCCGTTCGGTCCTTCAATTTACCAACACTCTTCAGGTAGGAAGTGGTATCGTTAGGCGTGCTATCACGGGCAAAGATGAAGGCCATATCCAGGCATTCGGATTCACCGGCTGCATAATTGAAAGGGCCGGCAACCCCTATACCCTGGCGGTCGAAGGGATCCGTGTTTTCGCTCCGCTCATGCCATTCACCAGGTTTCTGGGGATCCCCGAAAAACAAATACCTTGTGGTGTCATCACTGCTTTTATAGCCACTACCCCCCACTGTCATGGGTGTGCTATCTTTCCACATTCCCTTTAAGTAATTGTAATAATCAAAAGCGGTCTCCGGGTTGCCCGTATCACTTAAATTATTATTGTAAGCTAAAAAACTATTTAATGGCGTATTCAGGAAGGCACCTCCAACAGCCGGGGGCCTTTCTCCATAAAAGTTAGGCAAGGCATCCTGATTGTTTCCGTTGTAGCCGTAAAATAGATTTCGTTGGGTATCACATCCCGCATAGTCATCAAATGGAAACCCTACATCAAAATCTGTAAAATTACCAAGAAAAACATCCTGGTAATCGTTATCCGATTGATTACGGATATTGTAGTTGATAAAAACGGTATTATTCAATGCCGGATTTTGCGCGCTATCATAGGCATAAAGCATGCCCCGGATTTCTACTTGCATCTTATTGCTGAGATCACCTTCCGGCCTTGTAGCACGCTCATCATTCACAATACATAAAATCGCCTTATCCCCGCGGATTTTGGGATAATCCCCGTTTTCGGGATCATATTCCCCATTATCGTTACTATCCACGAAGGGAGCAGGATGATGGTCGACTCCTAAATTGGGGACTTTTTGGGCCGGCCAGTTCTTGATAATATCAGGCACGGTATAGCCCGCGTCATTGAATTGGGCGCGATGTTGTTCAATCTTTTCCCGGGTAATGGCCCAAACGCGGTCATACCGGTTGGCAAAAGCTAAGGTGTATTGATCATTTTCCGAAACCGGGCCCGGGGCAAAATCCGAAGTCCTATTTCCTCCTGGTGTGTCGTATTTAGTCTGTTGGGCAAGGTGAAGTTCATTATCTTCAGTTTTACCCCCAATCCAGATGGTGTTTTTGAAAATGGCATGAATACCTGAACTTAGTGGTGCTTCAAAAACCGGCTCTTCCCCGTTTTTATTAAAGAATTCCCCATATGCATCCACATTTGCCCGTATATTATTTATGGCTAATGAGTCCCTTATTTGACCGTTCACCTTAGGGAGGGTCAAAAAACGAGCATTAGTAAACAAAGTAACCCTTTCTGCATAATTCTGGTTTTTAGTTTAATCAAATATAAGATGACGCTTGCTGATCGAAAATAAAACCTGTTTTATGAAGTATGCAGCAAGCCTTGTTAGGATGGGCTGTTTACATTCACCTTGACCAAAATTGCTTAGCAGTTGTGTTTTTGAGATGCCAAGGTTTCGGTTAACAACGGCCTATAGGAGGCCAAAAAGGAACCGGTTGGTTTTAGCTGCATTACTTTGGTAAAAATTTGTACCTTCATCCCTAAACAAAACGGGAATGCCTGCTTTTTGCTTGAAAGGAGTAAACAAAAGGAAACTATTGTATGCGTAAATCTTATAATTTCATTTATCCCCTATTTTTTGCCGTTGTAGTAGCTTTTGGAATGGTAGTGGGTGTCAAAATGTCCGGTAGCGATACATTTGCCAGTAGCACCACTAAGCAGTCAAAAAGTGGTAACAAATTCCAGCAAGTATTAAATTATGTAGAAGCCAGCTACGTGGATTCCGTTAATTCCGAAAAGCTAACCCGAAATGCACTTCAAAGCATGCTGAAAGAGCTGGACCCCCACAGCGTATACATTCCCGCTAAAAGGCGGCAGCGAATGAACAGTGAGCTTGAAGGAAACTTTGAGGGCATCGGCATTGAGTTCAACATATTTGAGGATACGATAATGGTTGTTTCGCCAATCGAAGGCGGCCCCTCTGAACAATTGGGAATCCAAACAGGGGATAAGATCGTCAAGGTAGAAGGAGAGAACGTAGCTGGGATCGGGATTAGCAATCAAAAGGTTATAGACTTACTCCGCGGAGAGAAGGGCACTAAAGTGGACGTCACAATAAAGCGAACAGGGGTCCAGAAACCGCTCCATTTCACTATTACACGTGATAAGATCCCAATTCACAGTGTACGTGCTTCCTACATGATCAATGATAAAACCGGATACATCAAAGTAAACCGCTTTTCAGCCAATACCACTCAGGAATTTCAGGAGGCCATGCAAACGCTTGGTGATCAAGGCATGGAAAACCTGGTGATAGACCTAAGAGGAAATCCAGGTGGCTACCTCAGGGCGGCTATTCGCATGGCGGATAACTTTCTGGAATCCGGTAAGAATATCTTGTATACCAATGGACGGGCTAAACCCAAGCAATCTTACGATGCTACCGGTCGTGGAGGCTTTCATAACGGCCGAGTGGCCATTCTTATTGATGAGGGCTCTGCTTCAGCCAGTGAAATCGTAGCTGGAGCAGTTCAGGACCACGATCGAGGGCTAATAGTTGGTCGCCGGTCTTTTGGAAAAGGATTGGTACAGGAGCCGCGTGAATTCTCGGATGGCAGTGCCTTACGCCTTACCGTAGCCCGTTATTATACACCAACAGGGCGCAGCATACAAAAGCCCTATGAGGAAGGTAATGAAGCGTATCGGAAAGATATCCTGGAACGCTACAAGGAGGGCGAATTCATTTATAAAGATAGCATTGAATTCGCTGACTCCCTGAAATATAAAACGCCTAAGGGCCGTACAGTTTACGGGGGCGGTGGCATTATGCCGGATATTTTTATTCCCATTGATACGGTGCTGAACAACTCCCAATTCCTAACCAAGCTTAGGCAGCATGTATTAATTAACCGGTTTGCCCTGCAGTTTGTAGATAAATACCGGGATGGCATTGAGCAGAATTATCCCACCTCCAATGCCTTTATCAATGAGTTTGATGCTGAGGGCCGGATATTCAATCAGTTTATCCGATTTGTCAAGGAAGATGATAAAGTAACTTATGACCGGGAAGGGATGCTTCAGATCAAAGGGTTCGTCCTAAAAGAGATCAAAGGGTTGATCGGACGGCAGTTCTGGGATAAGGATATTTACTACAAGATTTCCAATAAAGCAGATGATGCTTACAACCAAGCTATAAAAAAGATGAATGGTTCAACTTATGCTAAAATGAAGCTAGAAGAGTAAAAGCGCTATCGAGGTTGAAAGGATAATACCATAAGCTACCATTAAACCCAATTGCTCGACCCGCAAATGCTCTGTAATTGCGGGTCGATTTTTGACAAAATTTGATTAATGTAATGGTTATTCTCTCTTTTGTGAATTAGCCGCGCTAGGTAGTTAGCAGCAAATCGTTTCATTAACCATTTATTCAAAGCCTATTCATGCTTAAAGGCCAACCAGCAACGCATTAAAAAAACTTTATTAGTTTTAAACGATGAGTTAAAAGCTTGTTTTGAAATGGTTAAAAGATTCATCAAGCCTATTTTTAAGCTTACCGTAAATATTTGTCAATGAGCTACTTTATTTTTGATAAATTTGAATAGTATAGTAAATAAGAACTTTACTAAACAGCATTTATGATTTTATTTTAAAAATTCCTTAAAAACTACAGGATATGAGCTATGCTTTAAAAAACACTAAAAAGTTGTTATTTGGGGTTGGCGTGGGAATGTTTTTTATGATCTTGAGTTCTTGTAACGATGATAACACTGATAACAATAACCCTAAAACAAACGCTGATGATAGCACCATAAGTAAAACCGAAGCTTTGGATGCCATGGTTGAAGTCCTGGAGCAGCGCAATTTATCCCTGAAAGTGATCCAAACCAATAAACGAAATGAATCCCGGGATCCTACCAGTGATGGCCCCAAAACCAGCGATTACGTAAGCACCGAAGTGAACCCGGACGGAGACCGTGTGATCAAACTGAATATAGGACCAGAGGGCAACCTTATTCCCAGCAGTGAATGGCAGGCCGCCAATCCGAATTACTGTGAAGGGGAAGACCGTTTCATGAAGGCCCCTAAAAAGCAATTGGTTTTCAAGGTTTTTGCGTTACCTGATGGCTACGATGCTTTTGTGCAGTACATCGATATTGGAACCGGAAGGGTAGAGGAACAACGAGAGGGCGAAGCCACCTCCCTTGATGAGGCAATGAACAAAGCTTGGAATAAGCTGCAGACACCGGTTGGAAAAGCCGTGGGTCCTTGTGGTGACAAAAAAGGATTTAAACTCACTTATAAGGCTGATATCAATGTGGAAGTGGTAGGAGATGATGGTGGTACCACAACCATAAAAGAAAGTGTAGCTTTTGCTATTTCACTGAGTTACAATAAAGATCGCCAATTTTTTGAAGGTCACGGGAAGTTAAAATGGTCTGAATACAACTATTCAAGCTCGGCCGCTGATGTGACTTTTGACTGCGAAACACCTCCGGATGCTGATGTAAACGTCATTTTCAAAGCTGGGCCTGAGGGCACCCCTACGGATTCTATGGAAGGCTCTATTGAATTTTACAATGTGCAACAGGCCCCATGCCAGGTGACTACTAATGGGACAACAACTAACAGCCCTATTACTTCACAGGTCCCAACCATTTGGTTAGAGCTACATAAAAATGAAGCTGACCCGACCCTTACCTACCCGCATAACCCGGATCGCAACATCGGTTATTTCACGATGAAAGACTGGCAGCCGGTCACTAACAATGACCGGGTTATTGCTAAAAAAACCTATGATCAATCAACTACCAAAGGCTCGGGTACTTTCACTGAAAGCGCAACTATCAAATTCGCCCGCTAGGCGAATGGAAAAATGCTTTTATACGGTTTATTACCCACGGAAAAGGCTAGGCTATTCAAGCATGTTCGTTTAAGGTAAACGACCATGAACCTAAGCCTGTACTGCTAATCACCACGACCCTTAGTGCATCCGCTAAAAAACGCACGGTGTATGAAACCGTAAAATTCCGCTTATCTTTTTATCATTTATCCCACGCTCCGGCCACCTCCGGGCTTTTCAATCTGGAGGTATTAAGCATTTTAGCCCAACTTTTGGATAAGGGATTTAATTTGATACCAGGCGATTAACCGGATTTTTGCTCGATCTGATAATTTTTACCGTTAGAGGCAAAATCCGGGTAATTGATTTCAAGGGCTTCTCGAACCTGCTTCCGTTGCAGAGCCTTTTCAATCACTTCTTCCACCCGGTTTACATAGGAAATGGTCAAATCCTTGACATAGTCCTCTTCTATTTGACTAATCTCTTTCTTGTTGTTTTCACTAAGAACAATGTTATTAATACCTTGACGCCGGGCAGCTAGGATTTTTTCCTTGATTCCTCCGACTGGCAGCACTGAGCCCCGAAGGGTCATCTCACCCGTCATGGCAAGTTTTGGCTTGACTTTACGCTGAGTAAAGGCCGATGCCAACGCAGTTAGCATGGTGATGCCGGCTGATGGGCCTTCTTTAGGAACGGAACCTTCCGGGATGTGGACGTGAATATCCCAGTTCTCAAAGGCTTTGGGGTGGATATTAAAATCCTGGTAATTCGCCTTCAAGTAGGAGAAACTAATCTGCGCTGACTCCTTCATGACATCCCCGAGCTTACCCGTTAAGTTGATATTTCCTTTCCCAGGGCTCAAGCTAACCTCAATGTAAAGCACTTCCCCACCTGTGGGTGTCCAGGCAAGACCCGTAGCCAGCCCCGGTAATTCATCACCGGTGTACGTGTCCCGCTGAAATTTCCGGGGCCCAAGGATATCGTCCAATTCATCCTTTTTCACCGTCAGTGAGTGGGCCTCGTTCATTACCACGTCTTTGGCCTTAGAGCGGGCAAGGGAGGCGATTTGTTTTTCCAAGCCACGAACGCCTGATTCCATGGTGTAGCCCTCGATGAGTTCCTTAACCACTTTATCATTGATCTTGAAATTTTTACCAGAGAGGCCGTGATCCTTTCGCTGCTTTGGAATTAAGTGCTGTTTTGCGATCTGGACCTTTTCTTCCAATAAGTAACCGCTCAAGTCAATAACTTCCAGTCGGTCTCTTAAGGCCGGATGAACGTTATCCAGGTTATTGGCGGTGGCAATAAACATCACATTAGAGAGGTCGTACTCCACTTCCAGGTAATTGTCATAAAAATTAGCATTTTGCTCCGGATCTAGCACTTCCAGCAATGCCGAAGCCGGATCACCGCGAAAATCCGCACCCACTTTATCGATCTCATCCAGGACCAACACAGGGTTGGAAGTATTCGCTTTCTTGATGGATTGGATAAAGCGACCAGGCATGGCCCCAATATACGTTTTGCGGTGTCCTCGAATCTCGGACTCATCATTAAGGCCACCGAGGGACATCCTGTTGTAATTCCTCCCCAGCGAGCGGGCTATGGATTTACCTAAAGAAGTCTTACCAACACCCGGTGGACCATGGAGGCAAAGAATAGGGCTTTTCATATCGCCTTTTAACTTAAGGACGGCCAGGTATTCAAGGATTCGATCCTTAACACTCTCCAAGCCGTAATGGTCCTCATCAAGAATTTTACGGGCTTCTTGAAGATCTAATTTATCCTCGGTGTATTCATTCCATGGTAAGTCCAGAAGGGTTTCCAGGTAATTAAAGATAACGGAATACTCCGCTGCTGCCGGGTTCATCCTTTGCAGCTTTTTCAGCTCTTTCTGGAACTGCTCCTCTACCTGCTCATCCCATTTTTTATCTTGAGCCCTTTTCTTCAGGTCCTCAATTTCTTTATCAGGAGATTCCTGACCCAGCTCCTCCTGTATGGACTTCATCTGTTGTTGGAGGAAATATTCTTTCTGCTGCTGATCAATTTCTGTTTTAACCTTATTCTGGATGTGATTTTTAAGCTCAACCATTTTGTATTCATAGTTGAGCTGCTCCAGCACACGTTCTCCCTTTTGCTTGAGGTCGGTAATTTGCAGCAGATCTTGCTTATCACCCACCTCTACGTTGAGGTTAGAAGCGATAAAATTCATAAGGAAGCGCTTGCTATCAATGTTATTAATAGCAGAGCTGGCTTCATTAGGAATATTGGGCGACATCTTGACGATCTCAAGCGCCAGATCCTTGATGTTGGAAATCAGGGCCTGCATTTCATCATCATCCTCATGGGGCTCAGCCTCTGATGTACCATAGGTTTGAATCCGGGCCTTCAGATAGGGGTCTTCTTGCGTATAGCTTTCAGCCTGAAAACGTTGCTTTCCCTGCATAATCACTGTCAAGCTACCGTCCGGCATCTTCAATAACTTGACAATTCTAGCCAATGTGCCTATCTCGTACAGGTCATCTTTACCAGGATGCTCAACGTCCGTAGAGCGTTGGGATGCAACCCCGATTAACGCCTCATTGTCCTTAGCTTCATTGATGAGTTGTATGGACTTTTCCCGGGCTACGGTTATAGGGATTACCACGCCTGGAAAAAGCACTGTATTTTTCAGCGGGAGGATTGCTACCTCCTCGGGAATGTCTTCAGGGTCAAGTTCATCGTTCCCGTTACTTGACATAAGGGAGATGAATTCCGAATTCTCTTCGTCAATTTGGTCGTTTTGGAATGCATCTTCAAAAGGGTCCTTATTAAAGTTTTCGGCCATAGGAGGTATATCCTTCCTTTTAGTTCACTACCCATATTTCACACAAACAATGCCAACTCCTGCAAGCAGCGTTTTGTATGACAATTATGATCTTTGGCTTTCAGAGGTTACCCCAAAAAAGAAGGGAGCTGTACATGTACAACTCCCGTCTTTGACAAAATTGCCGATTTTTAACCATTTATTAGTTCTGGCTAAAAGAGGTATCCACCTTGGCATTTTCAGCCGCATTCTTGGAATTAGATAAGGTATTAAAGAAGCGGAATTCCTTTTCTGCGTCTTTTTCCACCTGAATAGGTAGGCTTGGATCTACGTCTCCATTTAAAATGGATTTGGAAAGTTCATTCAACAGGTACTTCTGGATAATGCGCTGAATAGGTCTTGCACCAAATTCCGGCTCGTAGCCCATTTGGGCCATCTTGTCAATGGCTTCATCACTGGCCCTCAGGTCAAGCTTACGCGAACCATAAGCCTGGGTCAGCTGACCCAGCTGCATACTGACGATAGCCCTTACCTCTGCCGAGGTCAGCGGCTTGAACATAACTGTGTCATCCACCCTGTTCAGGAATTCGGGCCGGATTTGCTGTTTTAGCATATTCATGACCTCCACCTTGGTGGTTTCCAGAACCCCTGTTATGTCAGCCTCATCACTTACGTTTTCAAAGTTTTCACGGATGCTTTGTGACCCCATGTTTGAGGTCATGATGATAATGGTGTTCTTAAAGTTGGCAGTTCGCCCCTTGTTATCGGTTAAACGCCCATCATCTAACACCTGCAACAGGATATTGAAGACATCAGGATGGGCTTTTTCGATCTCATCCAAGAGGATAACCGAATAGGGCTTGCGCCTTACAGCTTCGGTTAGCTGACCGCCTTCTTCATAACCGACATAACCAGGAGGGGCACCAACCAACCGTGCTACGGAGTGTTTTTCCTGATACTCTGACATGTCAATGCGCGTCATCATACGCTCATCATTGAACAAGAAATCAGCCAGGGATTTGGCCAATTCTGTTTTACCGACCCCAGTCGTTCCCAGGAAAATAAAGGACCCGATAGGCTTGGTAGGATCTGAGAGCCCGGAGCGACTCCGGCGAATGGCATCCGATACCTTTTCGATGGCCTCTTCTTGTCCTACTACCCGCTCCCTTAGTTCATCTTCCATGCGGAGCAGCTTTTCCCTTTCGCTCTCCAACATACGGTTGACGGGTATACCGGTCCATTTGGAAACAACAGTTGCAATATCTTCTGCCTCCACCTCTTCTTTGATCAAGGGATCTTCGCTCTGGATAGCATTCAGCTTTTCCTGCTTTTGCTTGAGGTGTTCTTGCGCCTCCTGGATTTTACCATAGCGGTATTCAGCAACTTTACCATAGTCTCCAATCCGCTCAGCCTCAGCTGCTGCATGCTTGTAATTTTCTATTTGCTGTTTGGTTTGTTGGATCTCATCAATAACCCCTTTCTCTTCTTGCCATTTGCTCTTCACTTTATTTCGTTCGTCCTGAAGCTCAGCCAATTCCTTGTTGACTTTATCGAGCTGTTCTTGGTCATCCTCTTGTTTCATGGCCTGCTTTTCAATCTCAAGCTGCTTAACCCTACGTTCCAGTTCGTCCAAAGATTCAGGGTAGGAATCCATTTCCAGGCGTAGTTTGGCACAGGCCTCATCGATCAGGTCAATAGCTTTATCTGGCAGGTGTCGTTCGGTTATGTAGCGATCCGAAAGCTCAACGGCATTGACTATTGCCTCATCCTTTATGCGAACGCTGTGATAGGTTTCATAGCGCTCTTTCAGCCCTCTGAGTATCGAGATGGCATCTTCATTCGAAGGCTCATCAATGATTACCTGCTGAAAGCGGCGCTCAAGGGCTTTGTCTTTTTCAATGTGCTTTTGGTACTCACTTAGCGTAGTAGCACCGATAGCCCTTAATTCACCGCGTGCCAAGGCAGGCTTGAGGATGTTGGCAGCATCCATGGCACCTTCACCGCCCCCAGCTCCTACCAGGGTGTGGATCTCATCTATGAAAAGAATAATCTGCCCCTCACTTTCGCTGACTTCTTTGACCACAGCTTTGAGCCGTTCTTCAAATTCGCCCTTGTATTTGGCACCGGCTACCAGGGCTCCCATGTCCAGGGAGTAGATGGTGCGGTCCTTAAGGTTTTCCGGTACATCACCATCTACAATACGAAAGGCAATGCCCTCAGCGATTGCCGTTTTACCTACACCGGCTTCCCCAACCAGCGCTGGGTTATTTTTCGTCCGGCGAGAGAGGATCTGGATAACCCTTCGGATCTCCTCTTCCCGCCCGATCACCGGGTCTAGTTTCCCTGAGCGGGCTTGTTCGTTCAAGTTTTTGGCGTACTTCTCCAGGCTATTGTACTTGTCTTCAGCACTAGGATCCGTGACATTACTACCACCTCGAAGGCCCTCAATGGCCTTCTGTAAGTCCTTATCGGTCACTCCCTGATCTTTAAGGAGTTGAGCAGTTTTATCATTGGCGTTCAGAATGCCGAGCAGTAAATGCTCAACCGATACATATTCATCACTAAAATCCTTGGCAGCTTTGTAGGCTTTTTGGACTGCCTGATTTGAAGCATTCGAAAGGAAAAGCTGTCCACCCCCACTCACCTTGGGCAGGTTTTCAACTTGTTCATCCAGCTTTTGGCGAATATGATCCGTATTCGCGTTGAGTTTCTTCAACAAATGCCCAACGGCAGCTTCTTCCTCTGCCATCATACCCCGCAGGATATGCGCAGGCTCTATAGCCTGTTGCTCATTGCTCATGGCCATTTCTTGAGCTCGTTGAATGGCCTCCTGTGCTTTTATGGTAAAACTGTTCGTGTTCATGATTACTGATTTTTTTGATTGTTAAAAGCGCATGCTTAGATGCTTTAACCGTTATGTAACAAACTGCCTTCCAAGCTCTTTATGGAATAGCAATCTGATAAATTGGCAATAAATCTGCTCTTTTGCCGGTTTTAAGTTGAAGTATCGACAGGTTCATTTGATGCATTGCCAATTTAGCATGATTTAGAACCTTTTTGATCGGCTTAATTTGCAGAACCATCGTAAAGGAATGGTCAAAGTCTTTTAATCAATGACTAATACCAGACGATTTGCCATTATTCTTACCATTATAGTAAGCCTTTCTCCGGGAATACTGCAAGCGCAGCCTGATCCCTTTGGAAACGATGAACAGGCCGAAGACGCAAAAACACAAAAGGGTCCGCCCATGAGCGAGAAACCTTTAAAAAAGCGTTTAGTACCGGGGTTAGGGAGCAATGCCTTAAGCCTAACATTTGGCGGATCACAGGTATCCATAAGTGTGGCGCCTCGTTTAGGTTACTGGCTCAACAGGAGATGGATGGCAGGCGTAGGAGTTGGCTATCAATACTTTAAATTCGAGAACCGTAGAGGTTCTTTTCAGGATCAGTACTACGGGGGTGAGTTTTTTTCCAATTACCGGGTCTACAATAACATATTAGTTTTAGGAGAATATGAACTGATGAATGTGAATGATCGACAAGTACCTTCCGGTGATACCCGAACCTGGCAGCCTGGCCTTTTCCTGGGATTGGGATATCGGCAAGGCGGAGGCAAGGTTATATTTGATGTGAAGGCTAAATATAACCTGAATCATCGGGAGGGCGTTTCCCCCTATGCGATGCCGCTTGTTATAGGTTTTAATTTGTTTCTCCGCTAATCATCCAGTCCTTTATGAGACTTACCCCATCATGTTACCTTGCCTTACTCCTAACCCTGACGGTTTTTTTGGGGTCGTCATCCTTTGCTCAGCAGCAGTTTGCCAACCAGTTGAATGTAGCCTTTGTAGGAGATCCCCATGTAGAACTGGCTGCAAAAGATGCAGTTGTCATTGCTGGAAACACCACTGATGGCCTGCTTGTGGTAAAGATTAACCAAAACGGACAACCACTTTGGCATCAGCGCTTTTCCGATGACAGCGACTCGCTGATCTTTGGTTGTTTACGCCTGCGTAACCAAAAAACCGCATGGGTCGGGTATCGGAAAGATAAGGAATTAGGGGTGATCAAACTAAGCGATGATGGTTCTGTGGCTTTTAACAAATTGTACCCAAGCCCTCCTTCAGTTAGTGAACCTCATCAGCCGGAAGCTATCGTCTTTACCTCCCAAACGGTGGAAATACTTTACCGTGATATCCAGTCTTCAGGTCGATTCGTTATAGCATATGACGGGACCTTTCGCAATGCTTTCGGTACGGGAAGGGATAGTTTAAGTAACGCTTCTGCTGTTGCAGAATCCTTCCAAGGAGGCTACATACAAGCCTTTGGCAACCAAATCAATTACAATGATCCCTCAAATGGCACCCTCCTTCGGGATAAGCGCTTGAAGCCACCATTTCAGCAGGTTATTGACCTGGCTGCTGGTAATGAAGGTGATCATTTTTATGCCCTGATAAGCAAATCGCAAGATGCCCGATCGTTTATAGTGGCCAAGTTTCAGTTTGACCGCTCCGCCCAAAAACCATTAACCGTGAAATGGCAATCGCAGAAAATTCGCACCAGATCGGTAGGCAGGCTGAAAGCCGAGGCGCTTGAGGTGAGAACCAATGGTCAACCGTTAATAGTGGGGAAAGCCAATACCGGAGATCTTATCCCTCATTTTCGTCCTGCTGTAATTCATCTTTCAGAGCAGGGAAAGTACCAGCAATTGAAAATCCTTTCCAACCCAGCTAATCCTGCAAAAAGTTTTAGCAGTGGTACGGATGTGGTGTATGATAGCACAACCCATACCCATTGGTTAGTAGGATACGAAGGAAGCGAAGAGCTAAACCGCGGAAAAGGAATGGTAGCCAGTTGGGGGGAAAGATTGGACACGCAATTTTGCGTAGACACCCTATCGTACATAACCGAAACAACAGCCCAATTGCAGATAGAATCCCGGTTTAAAGGAAGCGTCCCCAATGACCTTTATGGAGACACGGCCATCCAAACTTCGGTGAATACTTCTCCCCTTGAAATCACTCGGATCTGCAAAAAATGTGATCAATTAAGGCTGGAGCTCTTTCAAGATACCACTATTTGTCAGAATGAAAGCATTCAGGTAAGCACAGCTTACCCCATGGCGAAACACCAATGGACTGGCTTGGAAGATACCGGCCATGAGGTAACCATTGCTAAAAGGGGTTCCTACCAGGTCCGGGCAAGTAATGGCTGCCATTCTGACACAGCATCCTTCACCATTAGGTATTATAAACCGCCCGATCCTGTCATTGAGATCCGCCCTAAAGCCCTAAAGCCGGGCGACAGCCTTTTCATCGCTCAACGCAATCAGGTAATCAAACAGGAAAGCTGGCACTACAAAGGATTAGGAACCCCTTTGGAAGGCGCTAATCAAGCCTTCACGGTAGAGGACACGGGGAAACTAAACCTAACCCTTGATTACTCAGGGCCTGAAGGATGTGCCTATCAGGATACCATAGGCGCCATCCGGGTTTATCCGTTTAGTTTGTATGTACCCAATGCATTTTCGCCCAATAATCAAGGACCCAATGAAACTTTTCAACCTTATGGAGAAGGCATTCAAGACTACCGCTTAAGTATTTACAACCGCTGGGGAAGCTTGATTTACAAGGGAAAAAACAAACCATGGGATGGTCGTTACAAAGGTCAGCTGGTAGGAAGCGGTTTTTACCTTTACAAGCTTAAAGTGGTTTCACAACTTGGGGAGGTTGTTTACAGGAATGGAACATTAACAGTTATCAGGTAATAAAAAGCATGGGACGACTTTTGAAAAAACAAACGCGGAAAATTGTTTACCTCGGTAAACCTTTGGGAAGTCATCTTTTCTGGCTATTAATGCCAGTATTATTTTTACTGGAAATATTTCATCCCCTGAAGGCTCAATCTCAGAACAACTCCAATTTCCTATTCCATTACAAACAGCAGGTATCTGAAATTGTAGAATTGAGTAAAACGCCGAATCAGGAGCTTATTGCAGGGGGAAAAAGTAAAGATGACATTTTACTTGCGCGTTTTCAGTCAAATGGAGCAAGCCTTTGGGCACGCGAGCTATCCGATAACGGAAACTTAACTTTTGGGGATATAGCTGTCGATAGCAGTGGATTAACATGGTTGACCTACCAGGTTGACCGAAAGCTCGTTATTGCCACCTTAAATGGTGATGGAAGTTTGAATTGGCGCAAAAGTTACCAGCGCTCTAATAACAATAGCAACAATAACTTGGGGTTAGAGCCGGAGAGCCTGGTTAATCGCGGCAGCTTCATGACGGTTTTTGGATTCACAGAAGAAAACAATAATGAAAAAGCCTTTACCTTAGGGGTGAATCTGGCAGGGGATTTCCAAAGTTTTCAGACCCACACTAATCCAACAGGAAGAACAAGTGGAGCTGCTGCTCCCTTTGATTTTGGCCTTATCGTAGGGTATAACCAGACGTTGCTGAAGTTGGGTGGAAGCTCACAACCTTTGGTTGAAAAACAAATCCAATCCCCTCTGAGCAAGGTGGTGAATATCGAGGTTTTACCCAATGGCGATTTTTATGTGCTAATGACAAACTTGAGCGGATCCCAATTTCAGTTAGTCAGGCTAAATGAGCAGGCAAACTTGGTATGGCAAACTAAAAAACTTGAAATTCCAGGGTCCGCGAGTACGCAAGCCAGTGGGCTTGCGCTGACTGATGATGGTGGCGTTTTCATAACCGGGCGGCTGAATACTGCTGGCACTACCCCTCGCAACCTGCCAGCGGTTTATAAGGTCAGTGCGCAGGGGAAGTTTGAAAGCATCCATTATTTTGTGGATTCGGTTACGCCAAACCCGGTTTATGCCAATGCTTTTAGCATTGTCCAAGGTTTTTCAAGTGAGCAATCTTACTACTTGACCGGTAAAAGTAGCCAAGTTCCCAGTGGTGGAGATTTATTCTTAAGCAAGGCTGACTCTATCCTTAAAAATCCAAATTGCGTGAAGCCCGATAGCTTTTTAACTAGCGATCGCGCTTCCCTCACCATTACGGATCAATCCATTGATGAAACTTTTGAAACCCGTTTTGATATTAATACTTTATCAGAGGACGTCCTCAATAACCTTTCTCTGCAGCGGAGTTTGAAGTGTAAAGCTTGCAAACCTTTATCAGTTGACCTCGGGCCGGACACCACTATATGCCCTAATGCCCCCTTGACTTTGAATAGCGGGATAAGAGGAGAAACCCAGGTTTGGAGTAATGGCATCCAAGATCAGTCATCCATAAGCGTGCAGCAAGAGGGAAGCTATTGGGTTTCTGTAAATACCATATGTGGGAAAGCCGGAGATACCATCAACATTCGTAAATACCCAACCCTGGATCCTGGCGCAAGTTTCAGTCCCAAAGAACCAGATCCGGGCGATGCCATAGAATTAACGGCTTCCAATGACCTTATCAACAATCCGGTTTGGCGTATTGATAGCAATACAAAGTTAAGAGGCCAAACGGTAAGCCACACCTATGAGGAAATAGGCCGATATCAACCGTTGCTGAGCTATACCGGCCAGAATAATTGCCGGCTTAAGGACACCTTAGGCCCTATCCCTGTTTTGGTATTTAACCTTTTCATGCCTGAGGCTTTTTCACCTGACGGAAACGACATGAATGAGGTTTTTAAACCCATGGGTACCGGCTTGAAGCGTTACAAGCTGAAGGTGTATAACCGTTGGGGCGAAAAAGTCTTTACCGGTGAGAACGAAGGTTGGAACGGCATGATCAATAATGAACCTGCTAAGCCGGGTGTTTACCTTTACAAGTTACGGGTGCGCACCGCTTTTCAGGACCTGAAGTTCCGCGAAGGCACCTTTACGCTCATTCGTTAATGGCTTTCGCGATCACCTTCTTGATGGGCTTCGCTCCGTTGCTTTTGTATCAACTCAAACAGTTTATCGGTATCAATTTCCAATGTTCCGCTTGCTAAAACCAGTGGCGTCCCAAACCGGCGGTTGTCAAGCCATTGCTTTACTTTAGTGTAGGAAGGGGCTTCTTCCTGAAAAGTGGCCTTGGTTGATGGGTCTACTAAAATTAAAACCTGATTATTGCTTATCCACTGCCTTAAACTGTGGATTTCTGACCAATAAACCCGGCCGGCGCTGCTAAAGCCGGAATGGTCTATAAAACCGTCATTATCAACAATAAAGCCTGGCTTGGATCGGCAAAAAAAGAGCCCAATCGTAAAGCCTAGCCCCAGCCCAAAAATGATGAACGCCAAGAGGCCTGTGGTCAACATAGCCCATTCCAAAGGCGCGGGAAACCGATCCGCTGTGGCTACCATTAAAACCCCAGCCAAAACAAAAACCCCGTTATAAACCAGATGGCGTAATAGTTTAGGTCGGCTCAGAGGAATTTCTACGCGCGGGTAACCCGGTTCTGCTGTTCTCATCAACAAATTTTTTCTGTTTCAAAAAAAACCAATTTCACTTACAGCTAAGGGTATCAGTTTCTGTATGCAGGCTTACCTTTGTTCAGCTATAAGCTAGACCTTTTATGAACCAAGAAGAATTTGACGCCTTTATTCAGGCTTTTCGCAAAAGGCTGATCCTCAAGGACCAGTCTGTGAACGATGCCATGCTCCCCCTTATCCCGGAAGAGGAAAAGCAGGAATTGATAAACCAGGAGCGGGCTTTTGTAACCTACATCATGGAACTGCGCTTTGGGGAGCAGGATGACTTACGCCCTTATTTTATTTTTGGTTTTATGAATCAAGGCAAGGCAGAGTTTATCCTGTATTCGCTTAACCTTGATCTTTTTACCATGTATGAAATTGAAGCCTTTTCCACAGTCTGTATCGGGGCCATGGAACAGGATTCATGGCAAAATTTCCTGAACCAGATGTACCTGGGCCTTATGAAGAATTACGCTAGTCAGCAGGGCTACGAAGAAATTGCTACTTTAGAGCTGCCGGAACGATGGAAAGACCCGGAAGATCGGGAAGATCAGGATTCCAATGATCAATCTGCCGATCAACAACAATAGGTAAACGCCTTCTAAAAGCTCATACCATGACATTTCAACCTAATGGGTCAGGTTTATCAAGCCAATTCATAATTGGGTGGAAGTTTCACAATTCATTTTGCCTATGACTAAGCTGGCCCTTTTTGGTGCTACTGGAAAAACAGGTCGTCATTTTCTGGCTGATGCCTTAGATGAAGGTTATCAAGTAAAAGTATTAGCGCGAGATCCGGCATCCCTCATTCAAGAAACCCCCAATCTTACCGTTGTTCAAGGGGATGCTATGAACGAAGGGGATGTTCAGCGTGTGATTCAAGGAACAGATGCAGTCATCAGCCTTATTGGCCAGGATAAACATTCTGACCCTTGGCTGCAAACCTATACCATTCAGAACATCATCCAAGCTATGCAGCAGGAAGGCGTGGTGCGGGTTATATCCCTTACCCATTTTGGAGTGATGGCACCTGCTGAAGATGAGCCAGGCTTACTGGATAAGCTCATGCGCTTAGGGATGCGTTTGATGATTCCCAAGGTTTACCACGATGGCATTGCCCACGCTCAACATCTCCAAGCTGCTAACCTGCGGTGGACTATAGTAAGAGCACCGATCTTAACGGATGAGCCCGAACGTGGCTATTACCGGATCGGATCTATTGGGGTAAATGCCAGCCAACAGATAAGCCGAGCGGATCTCTCCACTTTTTTGCTAACCCTTCTTGCTGATGAGCCCTATGAGCACCAAATGCCGGTGGTGAGTTATTAAAAGGAGAAGGCCCACAAACTGAGCTTGCGGGCCTAATTATTTAACTATTCCTTGTTGCTACCTCCAAAAACATACCCTAATCTAAATGTCCCAATAGTTCCCGTACTCAAGCTAAAGTCATTGGCTTGAGTTTGGTCATTGGGGGTGTTTCCACTACCGGTATCTTCTACTTTAACTGAAGAGTTAATGGTGTATTGAAGACCAAAGTTTACTTCAACTCCAAGGTATAAATTATTGGCAAAATAATAGTCCGCTCCTGCTACCCCATTTAGGCCAAGGCTCAAGAAACCAGGTCTTTGGGGGCCTCGGGAGCCAATTTGGCCATTCTTAATAGTCGTTTCTTCTACACTGTTTCCAACTTGGCGTTCAATTTTCTGAGACGTAGATTGGTAGATAATGGGAAGTTCACCCCCAAAGTATGGAGATAACCTATCAGTTCCGGATAAGTGACTTTCGTAACCAGGTCTGAGATCGATTCTAAAACTATTAGTGGTTCTTTTTAATTCTTTTTGGGAGCCTTGCGATTGTTGGATAATCGTAGAATTTGAATTGTAGGTGATATCCAGGTTTGCCCTAACCGCTGAGGAATTAGAAAGAAAGTACCGCCCACGTAGTCCGCTAATTCCAAGCGTGTTTTGACCACTAAACGAGGGGCCCTGAAGCTCAACCGAAATCTGTTCTGACTCAAATTTCTGGGCGTGCGTTGAATGACTCATTCCTAGATAGAAAAGTCCTAGCGTTAATAAAAAAATTGAAAAACGTTTCATGTTAATTGATTTTTAGGGTTTACCAATCCTTTGAGGTTTAAGATTTAAAACAAAATTGTAAAAAATATCAAAAAAATAGAGAGCTAAAGCGTTAGGAAGGAGCAGGTTTATGGGTACAAAAGCCCAAGATTAGATAGGATTGTGTGAATTAGGGCGTTATGTATCAAAATACCAAACTGCTAGCATCAATAAGGAAAGTCCGTACCTATCTACAACCCATAGATAACAATCGGTCATATTAAGGTTTTGCCTACATCATGCGATGCTTACCTCAAAGCATAAAAAACCCGCTAAGCTTCCCTTAGCGGGTTTAATTCAATAAAGTCATTCGTTGATCTATAGCGAAAAAGCATAGCCAACCGTGGCTGAGGGGAGAACTTGGTTGGTAGTACTACTACCTGTTCCGCTGTCATTGATATCATTAAAACCAAAACCTGCTCTGAGGTCAAAGGTTAAACTACCCGGTCCAACGCTGTAGGCTAATCCAGCACCAATTTGGGCACCGATATCAAGGGTTTTAACGCGGTTTGAAATGTCATTGCCATTACTTTCCGCAGATAAGAGAAAACCGACATAAGGCCCTCCTTGAGCAGTAACTTGCAGACCATCATTATTAACAAAAGCATACTTACCGATGATAGGTACGGTGAGGTAATTAATCTTAGTTGTAATTGTTTGCCCCAACGCAGATGTTTCAGATCCCTTAGAGGAGTACAATAATTCAGGTTGAATGTAAAAGGCATCAGATACACCAATTTCAACGAAACCTCCTCCCCTTATACCAATCCTGGAATCAGGGGATGAGCCATCACTTGATTGGTTTGCTAAGTTAATACCGATTTTAGGTCCAACCCTTAAATCTTGGGCGTTTAGAGAAGCTACACCGCAAACCAGGAGTAAAAAGGTCATTAATTTTTTCATGGCTAATACATTTTTGTTTAACAAGTAACTCAAAGTTATTATTACAAATAACTTTTGTCAAACATGTATTTAAAGGAATTGTTAAAGTATATCAATAATTCCGAGACATATTAAATTGTTAACCTAAATAAACCCGCAAAAAACGCTTAAAAAGGAAATCCTTCAGGCCCTTAGTTATAATTTTTTTAAATATCAAAAGCGTAGCCAAAGGTGAAAGCAGGCAATACCTGATTATTAACGGAACCAAGGTCCAAAGCTGCGTCATTGCCGCTGTCACCTTCATTGATGTTGGAAAAGCCAAAACCAAGTCGAATATCCAGCATAAGCTCACCGGGTCCAATCCTGTAAGCGGCACCAACACCTGCCTGAATTACTATATCACGATCTGATACATTATCCGATACGTCTTGCCCATTAATTCCTTCTGCTGATAAAAGAGCCCCGAAATACGGCCCGGCTTGCCCGGATATTTGCAACCCTTGATGATCTACAAAAACATACTTGGCCATAACGGGAAAAGTCAGGTAGTTATAGGTAACATCCCCGCTCAACAACACCTGATTAAAATCAGCACCTTTTGAAGCGTACAGCAATTCCGGTTGAAGGAAAAACTATTGGAAAGGGGGACTTCAATAAAACCACCCGCGCGAAATCCCACTGTTGACTCGGGGTCAAAATTTTGGTTATCGATTGAAAGCCTTGCACTGTTAAAACCTATCTTAGGGCCAACCTGAAAATCCTGAGCCTTGACAGAAAATGCACCAACCAGGATTAAAAGCATGAGTAATTTTTCATAGTAATGAAATTTTTCCCCTGAGTTGATAAGCAAAAATACTTTAATCATTGATCACCGCTTCCCAACGGTCACACTCTTCTGAAAGGAGCGCTTATCGCCATCCGGATGGAAGGCCTCGCCTTGAATGATATAAACCCCGCTTGATACGGATTCTTGGTTATCGCGCGTACCGTCCCATTTAAGGCTACCCTCACGGCCAAGTAACTCGTTATTAGCCAACTGACGGACTTTCCGGCCTTTGCTATCATAAATGGTGATGGTCGCCAGAAAGCCGTCCTTCGGCAGTTCATACCGGATGCGCAGGAAATCCCGGTAGCCATCCTGATCCGGGGAAAGGACTTTGTACGATAAGCTAAAACTCCCCTGCTGCTGGGTTTCCCTACCGGATTGGGAATTTTCGTAGGTAGGGGTGCCAAAACCGGCCGTTTCGGCTGCTGATTGCCAGTTATTAGGCTCATTGCCGGGCTGCTGCCGGCTGATGCGCTCCAGGCTAACGCCACTGGGATCATCGACCAGGGGCGTATGCCAGTCTTCATCGTAAGGGACCTCATCCAGCACCGTTCCATCTTTTCGCAAGAGCACGACCTCCCCTTCTGCATTGGGATAAGTAGGCAGGCCGTCCATTTTTCTTAGCTGAAGCGGCTCCTTAACGCGGAAATTGGCAGCAACCGCTCCCGGCTCTTCAGTAACCACCAAATACTTGCCAGGCAGCAGTTGACCATTCGGTAAAGCCTCCGGATCGGCTACCTGACCCCCATCCCCGCGATTGGCCATTTGTAGGTTATTCAGGTTTAAGACTTGGTCAGTGGTATTGACAAGCTCTACAAAGTCTGCCCCATTCTTACTGGGATTAAAAAGGATTTCGTTGATCTTTAAATCTCCTTTAAGGGGTGGCTGCGGCAACCCCCAGTTGCGATCAGTAGCGGGTAAAGCATTCCCCAGGCAGTCTGTAAGCCCTTCCAGCTGCAGCGTGTAAATGGTACCGGGCTCAGCCGGCTGATCTAAGACCAGCGTAGCTTCTCTGAACAAGGGGGTACGCGGAATGACGCTATCTACGCTAAGATCAGGCGCAAGCCGGTAAGTGCCACTGACCAGCGCCTGGCTATCCATGCGCTTGGTAAACCGCAGCTTCAGGCGCAGACTATCAATGACCTGAATCTGGTCCAGCGCCGGCTTAGTAGAAAGGGAATTACGCCTTGCTACACTATTGGGCTGACCTGGTGTACCGCCTTTAGGATCCTTGGAGGGCGCCCAGTTAGGCCCGCCGGCACAGGGTTGCGTTAGATCGATCATTTCAAGGCTCCAGCCGCCTTCTTCCTTGAAACTGCGACTATACCAATCATCTTTATAGGCGACCGTATGCAATAGTGCCCCAGCCTGGTTACGAAGTGTTATCCGGCCACCGGCATTGATCAGAGGCGGCAAACCCGAAACCCCTATCACTTGCCCCTCCTGAAGAAAGTCAGCAGCGGCCTGGGGATCGGTCAGGATTATATTCGTATCCGGTTTTAAAAGCTTTTCGGGTAATGCTACAGATTGGCTATCCACCAACAAGCGCTGACCTTCCAAAGCAATCACCTTGTTGCTGTTATTCCTAAGCTCGATATATTCGTAGGGTGGTAAACTAACGGTAGGCTCAGGCACTCGCATGATCTCTGTTATCAAGAGGTCTTGGTAGCTTGCAGGCTCTGGCTTGAGGTAGGTAAAGGATTGCTTGTCTGGATCTTGTTGCTGGTTGCCCCAGCAATCTTCCAGCCCGGTAACGCTAAGGCTATAAGACGTTTGATTAGACAACGACTCTTCCAAGGTAAGAATCGCTTCACGCACCAAGTCAGACGAGCGTGGGTTCAAATTTTGAATCGTGATAGCAGGTCTTAATTCCCATTGATTGACCTTGAGGCTGGCTATTGTCACACGCTCGCTAAACGTCACTTTCAAGGTTAAGGAATCCCGAACAGTGACCGCTAGCAGGTCAGGAGCACTCGTATCCGGGGTAGGATCAAAGACAGCATTTTGACGACCTGGGGTTCCCCCGCTGGAATCCGAACTGCCCTTCCAGTTATCGGGCCCGCTGCACGGATGATTGGGGTTGATTTGGGCAATGGCCCATCCACCATTGGCCTTCACCGGATTGTCATACCAGGTGTCGTCATACCTTAAGGAATCAATGGTATCACCATCAGGGCTTTTGAGCCTTATCACATCACCGCCATTGTTTAGGGAAGGCCAATCAGCGATCGGCAGCGTTTTCACGGTATCGGCATAAGCAGTATCAGCCTCAAGGGGTAAAAGCACCACAACTTCCCCCGCTTTTATTACCGTATCAGGTAGCTGAACACGGTTGTTACGATCCGTATAAGTCCATCCCTGTAAGCTGAAAGTCCGATTGCTCCGGTTAAACAATTCGGTATACTCGAATTTTGGCAGGCCCTGGGAAGGGGTTGGATCCGGCAAAAACTCGTTAATAACGATATCCCGCAGTTGCGCCCCATAGGGGCTGTTATACGTAAAGGATAATTGCCTCGGCTGAGCGGTTGTATTGCCCCAACAATCGGGAAGTCCCGAAACCTCTAGCTGGTAGGTAATATTGCTTTCAAAGCTTTGCTGGTAAGTAAGCTCAATGCTTGTATCGGTAGTGAATCGTACCTTCTGCAGGGGGACATTGGGCTGAATGCTAAAAAAGTTTTTCAAAGGCCGGCTTAAAGGTCGAGCTATCTTTTCATTGAGGACAAGTAACAATTGATTAGAATCCAGGACTTGCAGTGATTGCGGTTCAGGAGGAATCGTATCGCGGAAGCGTTTCAAGCCACTATTAGGTTGGCCGGGCGTGCCTCCCCTATCAGCCCTGGACCCCTGCCAATTCACGGCTCCCTTACAGGGTGAAAGCAAGTTGATCAAGGCGAGGCTATATCCCCCGTCCGACAAGCTATCAACCTGATACCAATCAGGTTTGTAAGCGACCTGTTCCAACGTATCCCCTTTATTATCAATAAGTGAGATCAATTCACCGCCATTGTTAAGAATGGGCATGTTGCTAACGGGCACCAACTGTTTTACACCGGCTTTTTCGAGATCATTGGCAGCTCCCTGCCCCGCCAATACCACATACCCCTTTGCCGGTAGTATTGCCGCCTGTTCAATTCGACCAGCATTAGTGGGATCAGATAATTGCCAACCTTCAAGATCAACCGGTAAGGATAGTTTATTATAAACCTCCACATACTCAACGGTAGGTAAGCCCCTGGACGGGGAGGGATCCGGCATAAGCTCGGTCATTACCACATCGCCTTTGTCCGGCACCACATAGCTAAACGAGACCGTATCAGTAAGCCTGTTTCCCGCTTCATCTGCGAGGCCATTAAAAGCAAGCTTATACTTGTTTTTATTATTCAAAGGCGGTGATATAGCCAATGTTAACAAGGAAGGACGCTGCTCCGGTGGTCCTACGGCTGATAGCTGGCGGTTACCGGGATTTAAACTGATTTGGCTTAACGCATTGAGGGTCAGTGGCTCGCTAAAAGCTAATTGCAGGGTCTGGCTGTCTTTAAGCACAAGATCTTCCAGTTTCGGTGGTGTGGTATCCGGTGCAAATGGACCCTGGTAAACATCGTCAAAATAAAACCGATCAGCGCGGGTACTGGTAAAACGTGCTTCTAATCCGAGGTACCGGAATTCCTGATGTGTGGTATCTACGACCTGGCCCTGTTTCACCCAATCTTTACGGCCGTTGCTATCAGCTGCAATATGCCATGTGCCATCCGGATAGTACCAAACCTTTAAACGCTGAGCCAAAGGTCCTTTCAATGCAAATCCCGCTTTGCCGTCTATGATTTTTTCCGTCTTATTGCTATCCTTCCGGTAGAGATCAATACCATCTGATTGGCCGTTTTCGCCCACCGATAAGTAGTACCCTTGAGCATTGGGAGCAGTTGGTAAGGTATCCATCGCCAGGTAAAAGCGGGATTGGTTTTGATCTGATGGAGAAAAATCCAGTTTCTGCCAAAGGCGCCATTCCAGGGTATCAGCATTAAAATTCCCGGATGTGTAAATTACTGCTGGGCTAGCATTTGAAGGTGCATCCAACTGAAGCCTTTGGTCCTGATTGATACGGAAAGCAGTGGTATCGCCCTGCCAGGATGGATTTTTAGTTAAATTATCATCCGAGAAATCATCATTTACCTGGGCTGTTAATGGAGCACAGAATAGAACGATTCCAGCAAAACACCCTAGTTTTATGCTGAATCGGCCAAGATGCATAGGCTTTAAAACTGATAGCTCAACGAAATACTAGGCAGAATGGGTAACTGATTAACCCGTTCAAACCTGACACGGCTAAAATAGAATATATTCTTACGATTGTAGGCATTGATTAAGCTAAACGTTCCCTGAAGTTTTTGCTTGGGAGCCAATTGCCAGGTTTTCTTCAGGGAAGCATCAAAACGGTGATAAGGAGGTAAGCGACCACCATTCAGGTCATCATAAATGATCCCCAAATCCCCGTTTTCCTGTTGGATATTGGTATTAACGCCATCCTGCAGGAACCGGAGCCGTTCGTAAAAACCCTGTGTTTGAGTGAAAGGAAAGCCTGAACCTAAATTCCAGCGAAGGGATAATTCCCAACTGTTAAAGCGACCAAATTTGTAAGTGCCCACCAAGTTAACATTGTGACGCCTATCCCAATGGGGGTTATAGGTTTGCCGGCCGTCAAAACGCTCATTAAAGGCCAGGGAGTAAACCAGCTTCCCGTAAATAGAGCCTTTGCTGTATCTTGCATTAAAATCAACCCCGTAGGCTTGGCCCTCCTCTACAATAAAGTCCTTTCGCTTATAGGCGGGTCTGCCTTGGTTATCGGGGTTATCGTCAAAGATTTTATTCCGGTTAATGTCGGTCAACTGGGTAAAATCCTTGATATAGCCTTCCACTTCCATGATCAGATCTGAAGTAATATCAGCTTCAAATCCGGCTATCAAGTGCTGAGATGACTGAAGACGAGAATTGACTTGCCGCCCGTTAAACCGGTTCTGAAGCTCTGCCGGCGCTGATAAAAAGCCATAGAACAAGTTAACGACATCCCGGTCAGAGCGGGCACTCATCAGATCCTGCGAATAAAGGCCAGCGGCAGCTTTAGCACGGAGGTCTTCGTTAAAGTTGTATTTAACCGATAACCGGGGTTCTAAACGGACTTCCTGAACGGAGGCAAACACCGTAGCGCGGACGCTCGGATCCAGAATGAGATCTCCCAGCTTTTTCTTGTACCGCCCGTAACCCGCTAAGCGTGTTGTAAATTGGGTCTGACTGATTTTCCGCCCTACCTGGTTCGTAAATTCCAGGTTGGTTCGATTCCCACTGATATCAATTCCGTATTTGATAACATCTTCTCCCGGATAGTAATTGAAATCCAATCCGGCCTGAAAATTTCTTATAGAACTATTGCGCGGCTCGTTGTCTGGCCGATCTTCGGTGATATCATAAGACGAGTAAGCAAAGTTGGCTTTGATGGTATTGGAAGATGCTGAAGGTAGCAGTAAAAGTTCGGTACCCACACCTGTAGCATTCCATTCGTAAGTGGCTACCTGGCGGAAATTGACCTTATCATTAAAACTGAAACCAAAAAGGTTCGCATTGCTACCATTGGCACCGGTTAGGGTTATCTTGCCATAAAAATCCTGGAATTGATACGGCAGACCGTTACTATCTGCATAACTGTATAAGGCCGGGGAGGTTTCGTTTAAATAGGAAATACGCGTATTGAATAAGTAGGAAAGGCTTCCCTCCCCTTTTTCAAATTCTTTGATCGGCCCTTCGAGCTGCACTTTACTCGTAAAGGGGCTACCAGAGACCTTCCCCTTAAAAAAGCGCTTATTGCCATCCTTTGTTTGTAGATCAATAATGGCCGAAACCCTATTTCCATATTCAGCATTAAAACCGCCGGTATAAATATCCGCATTCCTAATGTAGTCCATGTCGAACACCGAAAATAGCCCTATAGAATGAAAGGGATTGTAGATCGTCATACCGTCCATGATGACTTTATTCTGAACCGGTGTCCCTCCTCGTATGTAAAAACTACCACCCTGATCCCCACTAAGAACAACCCCTGGCACAACCTGCAGATACTGGGCAAAATCCGGTTGACCCCCAATAGCCGGGATTCGCGCTACATCCGCGGGGCTGACCTGGGTTTTGGATATCTGAACATTGTTGATCCGCTCTTGCTTCCGGTCTTGGATCTCCACAGTCTGGAGCTTAAGCCGTGATTCCTCCAGGTAAAGGTTAACATTAGTAACCTGATTGCCTTTTACCTTGATCTTTTTTCGAGTAGTGTCGTAGCCAAGGAAGGTGCAGCGCAGCGTATGAGTACCTTTAGGCACATCATCCAAGACAAAGACCCCGTTTTCGTTGGTGGACGAACCCCTTCCCAATTCTTCCAGAATAACATTGGTGTACAGGATCGGCTCGCCGGTGCGATCATCATACACAAAACCCCGGATCGAGCCATTTTGGGCAAATGTTGAAATACTCGAGAAAAACAAGCTGATTAACGTGAGGTAAACACCCGCACGCCACAAATTTTTAAAAAAAACCACTATCCCGGCTTTCCGATTAATGGATCGAAATTAAAGAATGTGTAAGCTCCATGTAGCAACTATTGGGGTACTCCTATTTATGGCTGCCAGTTCGCTTACCTCCCTATTTATGATTTATTTTTAGTTTGTAATCGGTTTATTAAAGTAGGCACTTTGGCAGTACTCGTAAAGTTTAAGGATCCTTTTCCGGCGCAACCTTCTTAAACAAAGCATGCCGGTAAAAAGTAACGCAACCCTTATGGAAAGCAGCATCATAACTCAATAGGGTCGGAAAGGAAGCCGCTGTTAAGACCGTTGACACCATTCAGTCCCGATTTTTTGCTACTGTTTCCAAAGTAAAGTTTAGAGACTTATATTATTCATCATACTTCAAAATAATGCTCAATAAGGCATACTTTACTTCACAGCTGGTAATACAACTACTTCAAATCATACATTAAACAGGGTATGGTCAAAGCGCCTACTTCCTTAAGGTTGTTACAATTACTTACCGAAAAGCGGCATTTGCAGTGACAGAGCTTAATTCGTTGCTTTGATGATGATCTTCGTTCGTAAACCATTGAACTAAGCACCATTATGAACTCACTTTTAACCTACGGTAGTGCTTGCTTTTTAATAATTCCCATATTATTCACAAGCTGCGCTTCCACTTTTAACGGCTCTTCCCAGGACGTTCAACTAAGCACACGCACCCAAAACGCCTCCGTATATGTAGATGGCGATAAAGTGGGTAAGGGACGTTATGCCAGCCTCACCCTCCAGCGGGATAAAATCCCTAAGCAGGTGAGGGTGGATGCTGATGGCTACAAGCCTTATTACCAGGTCATGGTTCAAACGGATCGACCATGGCTTTACTACCTTTCTATTTTTCCATTTGGGGTTTTACTGTACCCGCCTTTTTATGACAAAGGACCCAAAGCTTACGATTATAAAGATCAATACACGTTAAAACCTGAAACAAGTTTTAATGACCGCAAAGCTGACCAGAAATACCTTTTCCTGGATGACTTAAACTTTGAGGTTCAAAAAGAGAACTTTCAATTCCGGTATTACAGCGACTATGATGACTTTAAGGCCGGTACCGACCCTGATCGTAACCTGGAGTTGGATGAGGACATGAGCTTTACAGCGGATGACGGTGAGGACGTCATCAATGGTATCTTAAAACGGCATAATTTCATTGATACTTCAGAGGGCGTCTTCAGGGATAAGACCAATACTGTTAACCTGGATGCGGAGATTGAAGAAGTGGACTTTGACCTCTGCTTTCCACATGATTTCGTAGGTGACGATAAAGAGCGTGTAAACATCTTAAAGGCCAGGGTATTGGTTAACCTTAAGATGGTAAGCATCTACGGTGAAACCCTCTACAAAAAGTCTTTAGAAGCCAAATCGGGCACCTTTACCAATAAAGAAGGTAATGATGAGGCTTTTGGTTCTACCATCCGGGATGCCATTTACAAGGCCATGGCTAATTTCCTGGAAACGCCACAGGTTCAGCGTAAGCTTAAAAAAGAGGAATACGAGACGCCAGAATTTGAATCCCTTACCCTACAATTGGGAGAAGCAATTGATGGCCTTAATGAAGCGCAACAATCCACAGTAACCATCATACATGGAAATAATGATGGGCATGGTAGCGGTTGCGTGATAGGCAGAAACGGGCACATTATCACCAATTATCATGTCGTGGCCAATAATAAAGATGACATTAAGGCTCGTTTAAACAATGGCCAAAAGCTGGAGGCCAAGCTGGTTCGAAAAAATGTTTATTCTGACCTGGCTATTCTAAAAGTTGATAAACAGTTTTCCAAAACCTTTACGCTTCCGACTGAGAAAAGTTATAAATCCGGGATGACGGTTTATGCCATAGGAACGCCAAAATCGATTCAGCTTGGCCAAACCCTTACCAAAGGCATCATCTCCGGTATCCGGAAGCATAAAGATAACACCTATCTGCAATCCGATGTAAGCGTCAACAGCGGTAGTAGTGGTGGTGCTTTGGTTAATGAAAAAGGCTACTTGGTGGGCATTGTCTCTTCCAAACTAATGGGCTACTCCACTGAGGGTATCAGCTTTAGTTTCCCGGCTCATTTGATCGATGATCGCCTTGGGCTACGGTATGAGTCGGATTAGCTTGAGCGGCAGGCTCACACCCATTGTTAGGATGCTTCCCATCAAGGCCCTTTATCCAGTAGCGGAATAAAGGGCTTTTAAAAGCCTCCGGATCAACATAATGGAAACCGGGATTCAGCCATTGCTAATCTTCAGCCTTGCTTGAATGGGCCCCAATAAACAGCTAACGTTTACCCGATTGCCAATCATTACCGGAAGTTGCTGAATTCACTTGCTTGATTAAATGGCTGCGAAATGCAGGAGCATGAGCTCCTTCCATTTTAAGCTTTGATTATTAAAGCAGCTCAAGGAATTCGCTGGTAAGTAAGCATTTCCGCACCACCTTACTTAAATATATCCTTCACCTTATCCTTGGCTTCTTCCTTAGCTTTTTCCTTAGCCTTTTCTTTCTTTTCTTTTGCCTTCTTCTTGGCTTTTTCTTTTTTCTCCTTCGCCTTTTTCTTAAGCTCTTCTTTTTTCTCCTGGGCCTTCTTCTTAGCCTTTTGCTTCTGCTTTTGAAGTTTTTCTTTTACCTGTTTTACGGGTTTACTGCCACCATCACCACTTCCACTAGCCGTACCAGCAAATTGAGGCTTGATCCGGGGATTATCAGGCGTCCCTGTGATTTGGAAATCCACTAATATGCGATTTCCCACGTCAGCCTTGTTCCCCATAAACTTACTAACCAATTGGGAGGCTTGCTGCTGCAGCCTGCCGCCAGGCACATTGGCCCTGAGGACATAATTAAGCTGCTGATCCAGACCCATGCTACCATCTAAGCGGAACTTGTTATCCCCCGTTTGAAACTTCAAGGGTTCCCTCAAGCGGATCTGACCTTCCTCAATGATGTACTTGGGATTGATGTCTTGAACCGTGAGCTTCCGATAGCTATCATCTTTCAGCGCATCGGCCACTTTATTCAGAACCTTATGATCCCGTATGGTCGCCTTATCTACTTGCAAGCTGCCCTTACTGTAAATACTGTCATAAATCGGGCTAAGGTTGGGCTTGAAAGGGGCTTCAAAATTGAGATCAGCATCAAAATCGCCATAAGCATGCTCTGCTACAGGCGCATATTTCTGTAATGTGGTAAAAGTTTTATTCGCTGCCTGTATATCAAATCCTTTGATGGCAAGCTCCATTGCTGTGGTAGGCTGGTCAGGATTGGTGGTATTGTACTGACCGGAAGCCGTCATCTTACCTTCCAGCATGTTCATGCTAAAGCTTTCCAGGTAAAGCGCTTGATTCCGAACAGCTATGGTACCGCGGATATTCCGCATGTCCATCGTGCTGTAAACCAGCTGATCCAGTTGATCGGCCTTTAAGGTTAAGTCCAGGTTAGCCGGTATCTGCGGTGCTTTAAGCTGGTAACTATCGCTTGTGTCGGGTTGTGCTGTTTGTTGATCTTGACCGGCCTTTTGGCCCTCCTCGCTGGCTAGCATCGGGTTCAGGTTCAAGTAATCTGATTGAACCTGAAATTGGCCTTTGAGGGTGTTGCCTTTCAGGGCATAGCCTAATAGGTTATTGAGTTGCCCGGTGGCTTGCAGGTCGCTCTTACCTGTTTGAAAACGGAAGGCTTTCAATTCCGCTTTTTGTGGTGATAAGGCCAGGTTAGCCTTTGGAATTTTCATTGGTCTAAGGCCTGAACTCGCATAAAGAAAATTGGACAGTTGAAGGGTGCCATCTGCTTTGAAGTCCTTATAACGGGATTCTTCAATGGCCGAGTAATGGCCTTTTACAGCCGCATCCGCTTGGAGGAGCCCTGCCAACTTGGTGTCTTTCCCAAGGGGAATGAGTTTTTGAAAATTCCCCAGGTTGAGTTTCCCTTTAATGGCGCCATCCAAAAATGGATCGGACATGGGGGTCTTAAGCACCATCTTAGCCTTAAAAGGCTCGGATCCAAGCTTAAATTGCAAGGGCTTCAGCTTAGTTACGGTTTGGTCCAGTTTACCGCCGGGATTGTTAACCGCCAAGTCCAGGTTAATACCCTTAAGGGCTTTGGGCATACTGGGATACCGGAAATAACCATCATTGACGGCTAGCTGCGCTTTGAAGGAAGGATATTGGTCTTGGGTATAGGTGCCTTTGGCTTCCCCATTAAAGGTGAGTTTACCGCGGGTTTCCAGTTTATCAAAATTCTGCTTGTAGATAGCCGGCACCAGGGATAACAGCTGGCTAAAAGCTGTTTTCCGGGTGGTTACGCTCAAATCCATATCAATAGCCTCAGACGGCATGGCTACGTAACCGTCAAAACCCACCGTGAAGTCATTCAGACTCAGGCTGTTTTCTTTGAAGGTGAACTTCATCTTATCCAGGTTCATGCCTAGGGTAGCATCAAGCTCCGTTTTGACGGAATCCATGTAGTTAACACCCCCATAACGCAGGGTCAGCGCCCTGATAGCCGTCTTGGTATCCAAGTTAAACTGGGTAGCTGTAAAATCCCCGCTGCCTTCGTGATTCAGGTTTTTCACCCTCGTGTAAAACCCCAAGCTTTCATCATGATAGGTGACCTTGCCTTTTGTTATGCTGTATTGACTTAAAGCCATTTTGAAAGGCTTACCGGCCGTGTCAACAGGTTTGGAAGCTTCTGCTGCTTCCGGCTGCTGGTTGGTATCCGTAGGGTAGATCATGTAGTTGGCTCGACCGTCCTTAAGAACGCGAACATACAGGTCTGGCTGCTTGATATGGAAAGCCTCAATCCGCATAGGGCCGCTGCCCACTAGGCTGAAGAGGTCAATTGTAGTGGTGAATTGGTCTACCTGAGCCAGCGTGTCCCCTTCAAAAGGGGCTTTGTTCACCACCTGGATGTCATTGACGGTAAGGGTGGCATTGGGAAAATGGGGAAAGAGGGATAGGCCAATGTCATTGCTGAAGGACACCTCGGCAGCTAGTTTTTTATTAGCCTGCTCCTTGAGCATGCTTAGGATGTTATCCTTGTAAAAGTAGGGAACCATAACCATGGCTGCTAACAATAGCCCAATCAAACCGGCTACAATGGCGAAGAAGCGTTTCATAAAACCTGTATTTTGACAAGCCTGCGATGGCTTGTTTTGACAATACCAAATTAACGGTTAAGCGCTGTTTATTAGCGCCTAGTGGTATAAAAGATTCGGGAAGGCTAACACACAAGGTGAGTACTAAAAAATCCCTAATTTTGTGCAGCTTAAACACTCCGGACACGTAGCTCAATTGGATAGAGCACCTGACTACGGATCAGGAGGTTAGGGGTTCGAATCCCTTCGTGTCCACTATTGTCCCCAATAGTTTTTGGCCTTAACATCCCGGTGGCCCATTTTTCTCCGTGGACAACATTTACCTTTATCATCGGAATTATTCTGGTTGAATGCACAACTGAGTGAACCTGATGGACCCTAATAAACTGCTCAAAGCTTAAGGGTTGCCGGCGGCTAAATCTAGCCACTAGGAGCTCTTACTAGTAAACGCACGAAGTGAAGCGCGGGGTAAGCTTGTATCATGTAACTAAAATCCTGTTTATCAACTTTCTAGAAAAATTTACGGTGCCCGGTTGGTTATCGGCCTCCAGGTATTAGTGGAAAAATGAGGATCTACCCTAAAGCGCTTGAAGAAAAAAACCGTTAAAATTTTCATAGGCTGAACCTCCGCCTGGGTGCCAAGGCCATCACTGAAGGGGGACGAACCTTTGGCCGCTACACTGATAGGCCTTCGGGATTCCTGGAAAACCATAAACGCTCCTATGGGGGCGGCTTGCTGATTTCTGCCTTCACCAGGGACTTTATTCTTCGCGGAGACTACGTGATTTCCCCCGAAACGGCCCGGATCTACCTGAGTATGGGGTATGTGTTTTAGGGTATAAAGGCCAACATTTTTTGAATAAAACCGCTTGTCCCAGTGATGACCTGAACGGGTGTGTAGCGGTTTCGGAGGGCAGACCATAAAGTTTCCCGG
>CAZIUI010000009.1:0-88498 GCA_964542585.1 uncultured Sphingobacteriales bacterium
CCTTCTCACCGGGTGTCACACCCAAATTAAACGATCGTTTTGGCCCAGAAGGCCTGTACATTGCCAACTACGAGATGCAGGTCTACAACCGCTGGGGTGAGGAGGTCTTTAGCACCTCAGACGGTGTAAAGTGGGATGGAAAGTACGGTGGTGAATTGGTGCCTCAGGGCGTCTATCACTACCAGCTGATCATTACCAGTGAGGATGGCAGTCAGCAGAGCTATGAGGGCGAGGTGACGGTGATTCGGTAGTTGGTAAAATTGTTAAACGGGTAAGATAGTAAGACAAGTAAAATGGTAAGCGTTTTTTGGAATTTTTAACTTTACCATTGGGATTTGAAGCCTGGCAGAAGCTCAGAGAGTGGATATGCTATTTTCATGGCGTAACGAAAACCGGTAAGCCGGTAAGTGAGGAAGGGATGATTCGGTTGTTACGGTAGGATGAATACTTGGTCACAATGCGCTTCCTGAAAGGTTTACCATTAATACATCGAGGTCTGAGCGAAGACGGCAGTCGGAAGACGTATGACGGGTGGGTGACGGTGATTCGGTAGATGGTAAGATGGTAAAATGGTAAATTGGTAAGACTTGTAAGACCTGACCGCAATTTTTCAGGGTTGTTCCCGAGCCGAATATAGGTTGGGATAAAGTTGAGAAGTAGGGTGAATCAGGCTTCTTTACCGGTTGAAAAAACCGGTTAATTCCGTATATTTGCAGTTCGTTTTAAGGAAAAGCCATTAGCCATGCAGGAATTTATCAGGGAGCTTCAGGAAGACCAGCTACGCAACGACCTACCCCAATTTAGCCCCGGCGATACGGTTACGGTTCAATACCTTATCCGCGAAGGCGGTAAAGAACGCAGTCAGCCCTTCAAGGGTGTAGTGATCAAAGAATCCGGAACGGATCTGAATTACACCTTTACCGTTCGCAAGGTTTCCGATGGTATTGGCGTTGAACGGATTTTCCACTACCACTCCCCACGAATTAAAACCATTGAGGTCAACAAGCGTGGTAAGGTCAGACGCGCTGACCTTGGCTATATCCGGAATCGCAGCAGCAAGAAAGCCCGCATTAAAGAGCGGCGCTTGTAAGCCTGTCTTTCAAGAATTGCTTTGCGCTATTTGAACAACTTCTGGCCGTTTGTTTTTGCTATAACAAAAAAATGGTAAATCAGCGGTATATTGCTTGGGTTGTAACCCTTTTATTTTTAATAGCGCCCAGCTTTGGCTTTGCGCAGGAAAGTTGGGAAGCTTTCGCCATTTCCAGAACCAAAATCAATCAGACCGGGATGCAAGTTCTCCTGGGCTGGTCTGTCTTGAACATGGCCGGTGGTACGCTGGGTTATTACCAAGCAAGCGGGAAAAACCGGTATTTCCACCAAATGAATGCCGCCTGGAACGTTGTGAATGCCGGCATTGCTATTGGTGCCCTTTCAGGCATGGGGAACGACTCCCTTACGGCCTTGCCGGCAGCTTACAAAGAAGGCTTGACCATGGAAAAAGTTCTGCTGGCCAATGCCGGGTTGGATGTTGCTTATATGGCAGCTGGTGGTTATCTCATTGAGCGTGGGCTAAGGAAGGATAAAAAAAGGTTCCGAGGCTGGGGGCGGTCATTGATCCTTCAAGGTGGCTTTTTATTGGCATTGGATACGGTTTTATTTATCTTAAACAATAATCAAAACCAGCAATTGTATAACCTGCTTTCCCATGTTACCTTGAATCATCAGGGAGTAGGCTTGGCTTTTCATTTTTAGCTTTGTTAAAATTCATGGGTCATTTAAGCCAGGCTCATAACCTTTAATTTTGAGAATCAATAGCTGCAAACTCGGGCTGAAAATTACATGGAAGATTACCTAGCGCATTTAAATGAGTCCCAAAGGAAGGCAGTCCAGCATATAGAAGGTCCGTTGATGATCATTGCTGGCGCAGGTTCAGGGAAAACCCGTGTTATTACTTACCGTATTGCCTACCTCCTTGAACAAGGCGTGGATCCCTTCAACGTGTTAGCCCTGACCTTTACCAATAAAGCTTCGCGGGAAATGCGGGAGCGGATAGAAAGCATTGTAGGTAATGAAGCCCGCAATATTTGGATGGGAACTTTCCACTCCGTTTTTGCCAAAATCCTGCGATTTGACGGAGCAAAACTGGGATATCCCTCCAACTTTACCATTTACGACACCGATGACTCTAAAAACCTGATTAAAAGCCTGGTTAAAGAGGAAGGCCTGGACCCAAAGCTGTACAAACCGAATGTTGTTTACAGCCGGATTTCCTACAGCAAAAACAACTTCATTACCCCGGAAGCTTATAATGCCGATGAAGATCAGATAGCAGAGGATATGGCAGCCGGCCGACCTAAGTTGGGGCGGCTGTATGAGCTATACACCAAGCGCTGCTTCCGGGCCGGTGCGATGGATTTTGATGACATCCTGATCAATACCTATCGCCTCTTTGATGACTATCCCGATACCTTGAACAAGTACCAGCAGAAGTTCCGCTTTGTAATGGTGGATGAGTATCAGGATACCAATTACGTGCAGTACCTGATCGTTAAAAAACTGGCTGCCGTTAACCGCAACCTCTGCGTAGTGGGCGATGACGCACAGAGCATCTATGCCTTTCGGGGTGCCAATATCCAGAACATCCTGAATTTTGAATACGACTACCCGGAGTTATCGGTTTACAAGCTGGAAAAGAACTACCGCTCCACGCAGAACATCGTAGAAGCTTCTTCTCACCTCATCAAATACAACCAAGAACAACTCCAAAAAGAACTTTTCACCGATAATCAAGAAGGATCCAAGATCAAGGTTTTTAAAGCTAACTCCGATTCGGAGGAGGCAAGGCTAGTGGCCCAATCCATTTTTGAGGAAAAGATGCAGCATCAGCTTAGCAGCAATAGCTTTGCTATTCTCTACCGTACCAATGCGCAGTCCCGTGCTTTTGAGGAAGCCCTCAGACGCATGAGCATCCCCTACCAGATCATTGGCGGCCTTTCTTTTTACCAGCGGAAAGAGATCAAAGACTTGTTAGCGTACTATCGGCTATCCTTGAACCCGGATGACGAGGAAGCCCTTAAACGAGTGATCAATTATCCGCCACGTGGGATTGGAAAAACTACACAGGAACATTTAGTGGCCAGGGCTGCCGATGAAGGTGTCAGCCTTTGGCAAGTAGTCAGTAATGCCCGGCAGTATGTGAAATCATCGCGCATACAGAAGGCTGTGGAACGTTTTGCAGACATGATCAAAACCTTTGGCAATGAGGTAGAAGGAAAAAATGCTTACGATGCAGGCCTTTTCATTGCAAAAAATAGCGGTATCCTGAAAGTTATAGATGAGGAAAAGGATACCCCTGAGGGCAAAGCCCGTAAAGAGAACGTTGAAGAGCTCATGAGCGCCATGAAAGCCTTTACCGAAGAGCCGGAGCGGGAGGATGTTAGCCTGAGTGCTTTTATGGCTGATGTAGCGCTTATCACGGATATGGACAACAAAGACACCAACCAGGATGCGGTGACCATGATGACGGTCCATGGGGCTAAGGGTCTGGAATTTCCGTACATTTATGTGGTAGGATTAGAGGAAAACCTTTTCCCTTCGCAAATGGCCTTACAGGAACGGTCAGACCTGGAAGAAGAGCGGCGGCTCTTTTACGTAGCGGTTACCCGGGCTCAGGAAAAGCTGTTCCTTTCCTATGCGACTTCCCGTTTTCGCTGGGGCAAATTGGTGTATGCTGAGCCTAGTCGTTTCATTGAAGAAATTGATCCTCAATACCTGGATTATGACGTGGCTACTGCGGAAGCCCAACAAGCAGCCAATCAGATGAAGAGCCAAGCAGGCGGAGGAGTGAATGGCGTGAGTACGAAAGGTAAATCAGCACCCAAAGAAGCCTTGCATGAACCTTCCTCTGATTTTGCCCCGGAAGACCTGACCGATCTTCAAACAGGTATGGAAGTTGAGCACAACCGTTTTGGCTTTGGTACCGTTACCAAGATCGAGGGAGAAGCGGATAACAGAAAAGCAGCTGTGGATTTTAAAAATCTCGGTGAAAAACGAATTTTGCTGAAATACGCTAAAATGAAGATCCTCCGTCAAGAGTAAAACCCCTTCCTTTAGCAATAAAGGAACGCACTTTAATTTCCCATTTATGCAATACAATAGCCAGCAACCAATCCTAGTGCTCCCGGAGCACGGGCGGAACGTTCATCAGATGGTACACTATGCGAAGAACCTGGAAACCCGGGAAGATCGCACAAAAGCCATCGTTACTATTGTGAACATGATTGCCCAAATGAACCCGTCCATGAAAGATCAGACGGAGTTTCAGCATAAGCTTTGGGATCACATGTTCATCATTGCTGATTATGACCTGGATGTTGACTCCCCTTTCCCCCCGCCTAAAAAGGAGGAAGTGGAAAAGAAACCTGATCGGTTACCTTATCCTGTTCATAAAATCCGGTACAAGCACTATGGCAAAAATGTGGAGCTTATGATCCAAAAGGCTATTGAGATGCCTTCGGGTCTGGAAAAGGATTACTACGTAAACGCCATAGCCAGTTACATGAAGGTTTCCTACCGCAAATGGAATGATGAAAAGGTTTCAGAGCAGGTCATATTGGATCACCTGGAAGAACTGAGTGGGGGATACTTAAAGCTGGATAAGATTATTGATCTTCATAAAATGTCAGACAATAACCAAGGGCTTGGTAAAAACAGTAATAAAAACGCTGGTAAGCCCCCTCACAAGCAGCAAGGCAAAAACGGCCCCAAGAACCGGAACTCGAAATATCCGCCTAGAAAAAACAAGCGTAATTAAGGACCTCCAGCTTAATGGAAGCCTTTGAGATCAATGGACCGGTGACCCTTGAAGGGTCTGTTTCCCCAATTGGCGCAAAAAATGAAGCCTTGCAGGTAATATGCGCCACAATGTTAACCGACCAGCCGGTAACCATCCATAACATCCCCCTTATAAAGGACGTTTTACACCTTATAGATATTTTTAAGGCTCTTGGGGTAGAAATATCTCCGGTGGGGGACCATAGCTACCGTTTTGTTGCCAGTGAAGTGTCACAGGAAAGCCTTGAGGGAAATGATTTCTTTCAGCTGGGCAGTTCACTTCGTGGCAGCGTCATGCTACTTGGCCCTTTTCTCGGAAGGTTTGGGAAAGGCGTAGTGCCTCGCCCCGGTGGCGATAAAATTGGCCGCCGGCGATTGGATACGCACATCATGGCGCTGGAAGCCCTGGGTGCTGAATTCCAATATGACGCAGAGCGGGATTGTTTTGATGTGAAAACCTCTGGCCTTAAAGGCAATACCATTTTTTTGGATGAGCCCTCGGTAACGGGAACTGCCAATGCGCTTCTCGCAGCCGTTCTTGCTAAGGGAACCACTGTTATTTACAATGCAGCTTGCGAACCTTACCTCCAGCAGCTTGGGCGCTTACTCAATGCCATGGGAGCTCATGTTACCGGCATTGGAACCAATAGGCTGGAAGTAGTAGGCAAATCCAAACTTCAAAGTGCCGAGCACAGCTGCCTGCCCGACATGATCGAGGTCGGGAGCTTCATTGGCCTGGCTGCAATGACACGGTCAAAACTCCGAATCCAACAGGCGGGCGTTCCGCACCTTGGGCAGACGCTCCGCATGTTTCGACAGCTAGGAATTGCTATCCATGAAGACGGAGATGATCTATTGGTTGGCCAAGCGTCTTGTTATGAGATTGATACCTTCCGGGACGGCTCTATCCTGACTATTGCTGATGGCCCCTGGCCGATGATCTCACCGGACTTGCTGAGTATAGCCCTGGTGGTAGCCACCCAGGCCAAGGGTAATGTGCTGATCCATCAAAAAATGTTTGAAAGCCGTTTGTTTTTTGTGGATGACCTGATAGAAATGGGTGCGCAGGTGATTTTATGTGATCCCCATCGAGCAACCGTAATGGGTTTGGGTAGGAGCCATTCGCTTAAAGGCATTAAAGTTCGCTCACCGGATATCCGAGCCGGTGTGGCCTTGCTGATTGCTGCCCTGTCAGCGCAGGGCCGGAGTATCATCTACAACGTTGACCAGATCGACAGGGGATATGAGCAAATTGATACCCGCCTGAATCAGTTAGGGGCTGGTATTCATCGTTATTCCGCTGAATTTAATTGGCGTGTTTGAATCCGGTCCTCTACTACCAAATCCTTTACCTTAAGCCTTCAGGACTTAATTTTTGTAATTTTGCGGTCTAAATGTGCCGTATGGCTTCTAAGGGTCTCATGGTTTTGTTAATCTCCTGTTTGCTGGGTTTTAAAGCTCTCACAGCTGGTAATGACCCTGTTCAAAAAGGGGATACCATCCCGGCTCTTGAACTGGAAAACCTCAAAAAAGAACGACATCCCCTGAAGAAGCCGGATGAAGAGCTAACCTTGGTTTATTTCTGGGCATCCTGGTGCAAACCCTGCCAGCGAACGTTACCCGAATACAGGGATCTTTACAGAAAATACAAGAATGCCAGTTTTGAAAAAGGCCCGGAAGGTTTTAGCTTGTATTTGATTTCCTTGGATAAAAGCCGAAAAGCATGGCAGGGAGGAACGAAACAACACCGAATTCCGCTGAAGGTATCGGTGAGCGACTTGAAAGGATGGGATTCTAAAGCTGTGAAAAAATTCGGGATTGGTTCTATCCCAGCATCATTTCTTGTTGACCGCCAAGGTATCGTACGGGCTGTGGATGTGAAAGACAGCCTGAGGTCCTACCTAAAATCCCATAAGCAGTGAATAACCTTTGAAATGGAAAGGCTAACCTGACACTTTGGCATTGGCAACATATTTGTCCATTATTTTCAAAAAAACCGAATATGGAGAGGAATAAAGATAGCAAGACCAATATAAACGGTTCTGGAGAGCAAAATCAACAAGTGAATACCGAGCAGGAAACAACGGAACAAGATCAAGCCAATACTGCTGCCAATGGAAATGAGGAATCAGACCAACAAGTTGATGAACAAGAAGGAAAGGTAGAAGAAGCCGAAAACGAACAAGAAGAAAAAGACCCGTTGCAGCAGAAACAAGAGGAGTATCAGGAATTGTATGATAAACATTTGAGGCTTTATTCGGAATTTGAGAATTTCCGGAGGCGCTCTAAAAAGGATGTTACTGACGCCAAGGAAAAAGGCCGCTCAGAGGTTGTTTTAGGTATTCTTCCTGTGTTAGACGATTTTGAACGTGCAATGGACTCAATGAATGAAAGCGCAGAATCCAAAGCGGTATATGAAGGCGTGGAATTGATTTACAATAAGTTTAAAAATACCTTGCAGGAGCAAGGCCTCGTGGAAATGGAACCTCAAGGCCAGCCTTTTGATCCCGAGTACCATGAAGCCATGACTAAGACGCAAGCACCCTCTGAAGATCAGAAAGGTAAAGTAGTGGATGTGGTTGAGAAAGGTTACATGTTGAACGATCGAATTGTCAGACATGCAAAAGTTGTAGTTGGAGAATAAAACGTATGGCTAAAAAAGACTACTACGAAATCCTGGGCGTATCGCGAGATGCCAGCCAAAGTGAAATAAAAAAAGCTTACCGGCAACTGGCCATCAAATACCACCCTGATAAAAACCCTGATGACCCGGATGCGGAATCTAAATTCAAAGAGGCAGCTGAAGCCTATGAGGTATTAGGCGATGAGGAGAAAAAGGCCAATTATGACCGTTTTGGCCACAGTGAAGGTGCTGGTGCCGGAGGCTTTGGCGGTGCTCAAGGGATGTCCATGGAGGACATTTTTGAGCAATTTGGCGACATTTTTGGTGGCGGTGGCCGAGGTGATCCCTTTGAGTCATTTTTTGGAGGTGGCCGCGGTGGCGGTTTCCGTAAGGAGAAAGGGTCAGATCTACGCGTTCGCCTATCCCTGACTCTTAAAGAGATGGCTGAAGGCGTGAAAAAAACCATCAAAGTTCGCCGTTACGTCAGCTGCGATGAGTGTGGCGGTAGTGGTGCGGAGAAAGGAAGCAAAAAGAGTACATGCTCCACATGCATGGGGCAGGGGCAGGTTAAGCAAGTGACCAATACTTTCCTTGGTCAGATGTACACAGCCACGACCTGCCCAACCTGTCAGGGAGAAGGTAAAATAATCGAGCAAAAATGTAAAGCATGTGGCGGTGATGGCCGCTATAGTAAAGACGATGAAATAGAAGTGGATATTCCCGCGGGTGTACGGGAAGGCGTGCAGCTGACCGTAAACGGGCGTGGAAATGCAGCCCGAAAAGGGGGCGTTCCCGGTGACTTGTTAATTGAGGTAGAAGAAGAAAAAGATGAGCACCTTCAACGGGAAGGTGACAACCTGATTTATGATCTGCAGATCAGTTTTATAGATGCTGTTCTAGGGACCGAGGTGGAGGTACCAACAGTTGACGGAAAAGCTAAGATTACGATTCCCTCCGGAACGCAGGGTGGTAAGATCTTCCGTTTACGTAATAAAGGATTACCTAGCTTGCAGGGGAAGGGAACCGGTGATCAACTGATTCACGTCAACATCTATGTTCCCCAGCAAGTATCTAAAGAGGAACGAGAGACCCTGGAATCCCTAAAGGAATCCGAGAATTTCAAGCCGGATCCTGATGATGATGGAAAAACCTTTTTTGAAAAAGTGAAAGAAATTTTTAGCTAGCAATACCACAAGATGCTTTTGCGTTTTAAGATGTGAATTAGCCCGGTTCAAATACCGGGCTTTTTAATGTCACTCAGGTGAAGCTCTAGATTAATTGTAATGATGGAGACTCTGGCACTGGATTGGGGAAATTCTGGGATCAAACTTGGATGGTTCCGGGACGATCAAATTCTGGAAACAGCTTTCTTTCTTGAAGCGGAATCAGTTTTTCGGGATATTCAGGCCAAAGGGACCCCGGAGGCGATAGTGCTGGGTCCTGTGGGTACTGTAACGGAAAAGACTTTAACAGCATTGGAGGAGTTAGCGCCGGTGTGGCAGATACACCCGGGAATGGAAAAGGGGATAAGCCTGGCTTATAAAACGCCTGAAACCCTGGGTGCGGACAGACTAGCAGCCGCGGTTGGAGCATTCTGTATTTTTATGAACAAACCTGTTCTAGTGATAGATGCTGGAACTTGTATAACCTATGATTATATTTCACCAAAAGGAATTTTTGAAGGTGGGAGCATTAGCCCAGGTTTACAAATGCGCTTAAAGGCCATGGGAACGCTTACAGCCGGGCTCCCAACGGTAACTTATGAAGGAGTGTCCCAGCCGCCATTAACAGGTGCATCTACCCATCAGGCGCTCGTTTCAGGGGCTTACCACGGTGTAAGTAATGAAATTGATGGATTTATTGAAGCTTACCAAAAACGAGCGCTTGATTTGCAGGTGCTGTTAACAGGAGGAGCCTCAGGTCTTTTTGAAAGCACCCTCAAAAGTTCCATTTTTGCAGAGCCTCATTTGGTCTTAAAGGGGCTGAATCAAATGCTTTTAATGAATGCGTAGCTTACTCTTTGCAGCGGTGGTAGCCCTGTTGTGTTCCTCGATGACAACCTTAGCCCAGGATTTTAATGACCCTTATTCAACTTATGGTATAGGAAATATTCAAAATATTGAATTTACGCATAGAATGGGCGCAGCTCCGCTTGGGCTAATTCATCAGGAAAAAACCTCCTACTCGCTCCAGAATCCTGCTTCTCTATCCCATTTGCGCTATACCACTTTTAACCTTGGAGCCAATGGCAGTTTTTTAAACTTTAAAAGAAAAGATTCCAGTTTTACTGATAACCGCATTGGATTTGGTTACCTGGCTTTGGGGATTCCTATCATGAAAGAAATCGGTTGGGGGGCAAGCTTTGGTATTGTACCCTTCAGCCAGCTTGGCTTTCAACAAGCTTTTGAACCTCAGAGTGACCTCGATTACCAAATAGTTAATACTGGTGATGGAGGAATTACAAAGTTTTTCCTTAGTAACGGTGTTCAGGTATCCAACAACCTTCACTTAGGCTTGAGCGTTGGCTACCTTTTCGGTGAGATGGAACGTTCTAATATTCGGGAATTTGCCTTTACCGAACGCTTCCTGAGCTCTCGTACCGTTACAAGCCGCCGCATTGGAGACTTTATCTTTGAAGGCGGTTTGCAATATGACCAAGAGCTTAGTGAAGCTTATCAATTACTTGTAGGAGCCAACGCAAGAATCCCTGGAGATGTAAGTTACACCGTTAACCAAACTACTTTTACATACCCGAATAACCCCAGTATATCCTTTGAAGAATTAAAGCGACTGGGAGGTGTGGATACCGTAGACCAGACCTCGAATAAAATCCGTGAAATCAGTTTACCCGGCAGTTATCAAATAACGGTGGCCCTACAAAAAAATAATGAATGGAAGCTTGGGCTTGGTGTTGTTCATGAGGCTTGGTCTAAATTGCAAGTCGGTAACTTGAATAACCAATTGGGGGATCGCACATCATTAACGCTAAGTGGTGAGCTATTGCCATCCGAAGAAAGCCTGAGTTCCTACCTTGATCGCATGGGCATCCGATTTGGTATTGAATATGCTAAGAGTTATTTAAAGCCTGCAGGTAGGGATGTTAACCAATATGAAGTCCATGCAGGCACAAGCCTTCCCATATCTCAAAAACGTTCTCGCGTAAATTTGGGTTTGGCTTATGGGCAGTTAGGTTCAGATGATGAAGGCCTAATCCGGAAGCGTTATTTTAAATTAAGTTTAGGGTTGAATTTAAATGAAAGGTGGTTTAAATCTAAAAGAGTTAAATAACATTGCATAAAATTGTTTAACCATGAAAAAGAGAAGTTTTCTTTTAATTGAAAGTTTGCTTTTGATGGGAACTTCCCTAATGGCATGTGGTCTTTTTGGCGGTAGCCAGAAGAGTGCTGGTGGGAAGCTAAGCCAAAAAGATTCAATCGTTTTAAATGAAACGATTAATGATCGTTTAGGTGAAGTCAAAAAAGAAAAGCAGAATAATAGAACAGAAGATACCACTATATCCAAGTGGGGCCCCGATAGTGCTACCGCTGTTCGCAAGTACAGCCTCTATTACACCTATTACAAACAGAATGATTACAAATCAGCCTATGAGCCTTGGAAATGGATGATTCACCACGCGCCAAGGCAAAGTGTAAACCTGTATATCAGGGGCGTTAACCTCCTGGAATTCAAGATCAATAAAGCATCAATGGGTAAAAAAGACGCCTACATTGATTCTTTAATGGCTTTGTATGATCAAAGAATAAAGTATTTTAACAGAAAAGGTTTTGTGCTAGGCCGTAAAGGCATGAACCTTTTGCAGCTAGCGCCCGGTCAAGCTAAAAAGGCCTATAAAATCTTGGATAAAGCCATTAAAATGAGAGGTAAGGGGGCTAAACCTTACGTCCCCTATTACTACATATATGCAGCCACGCAACTCAAAGATCAGGATAAGCTGCCTCGCAAAAAATTGCTTAGTGCGAATAATAGAGCGATGAAAGTCCTAAAAGCTAATCTTGGTAAAGATCCCGAGTATAAGAAGATGAAAAAAAAGGTGGAAGGTTTGATGAGTGACCACCTGTCTTGCTCTGACCTTATCAAACGTTACAAGCCCAAAATGAAAAAATCTTCTATTACCGTTAACAAGCTTAAAGAATTCCGTTCCTCATTAAAAACCAAAGGTTGTACCAATGACCCGTTTTTTCTTAAGCTTGTAGAGCAGTTGTTTGAAAAAGAACCTTCTGCGCAAGTAGCAGCAGATCTTGGACGGAAATGGAAGGCAAAGAAAAATACTAAAAAAGCCATTAAGTTTTATAAGAAAGCAATGAAGCTTGAAAAGAATGATTCGCTTGCCGGACAATACGGCCTAAGCATTGCTTCTATATACAAGAATCAAAAAAGCGATTTTCCGAAAGCCGCTAAGTATGCCAAAAAAGCTACCACCTTACGGTCAGAATATGGAAAGGCTTACTTGCTACTAGGCGATATCTATGTAGCAGGAAAGGAGCTTTGTGAGGATGAGTTCATGCAAAAAGCGGTGCACTGGGTAGCTGTTGATCAATATCAAAAAGCCAAAAAAGCAAATCAAAGTGTTGCTGAGCAGGCTAATAAGCGCATAAAAAGCTACCGTCAAGTGTTCCCGAAGAAGGAAAAGATCTTTTTCAAAGAGTTAAATGAAGGAGACCAATTTACGGTGGAATGCTGGGTAAATGAAACAACCACTGTTCGTATTCCTTAGGTTTACCGGATTTCTCTTCTTGTCTGCCGGCTTTTTGGGGTGTGGGGATAGTGACCTCGAAGAGGCTAAAAATCTTCGCCTGAAGCAGGATTCCATTCCAGTGGAGAAAGGGCACGGAATCACGTTAACGTACACGGACTCCGCTAAACTTAAGGCAAGGGTGATGGCCAAAACTATTCAACGCTTTGAAAAAGAAGGTAACAGCCGCCTTGAAATGCCTAATGGCGTTAAAGCCTACTTTTTTAACGACCGTGGTGAGCGCAGTAGCACCCTTACTTCCAAATATGGTGTACGTCACCCGGACAAAGGCCGCACGATCGTTAAAGACAGTGTAGTTGTGGTTAATAAAAAAGGCGATACGCTTCGTACGGACCGTATGGTATGGAATGAGCGTAAGGATTTTATCAGATCCCGTTCGGATGTAACAGTTAAAACGCCAAAGGAGATCATTTACGCTAAAGGGTTTCGCTCTAATCCGAGTTTTACTGAGTACGAATTTTACAAGATCACGGGAACCGTCACCCTTGACCAATGACTAAGCACTTCACTCGTCAATGGACCAGACTTTGGCTGTTTTATCATCTCCGGCTGATACCAAATAGCTTTGGTAGGTAAGCCATAGGACGTTATTGACTGAATGCTTGTGACCAGCCAGCTTTTTCGCATCAATTACTTTATAGAGTTCAAAGTTTTGCAAGTCCCAAACTTTTAGGGTCTTATCCCGGCTGGCCGTTGCTATCCATTTGTTGCAGGGACTAACCACGATATCGTTTATGGTGAAAAAATGAGCCGGAATCGTTTTATAGAGCTGGCAGCCATTGGTTGTTCGTTCCCAAACCCGTAGTTGCGCATCCCTCCCGCCTGAAATAAGGTATTGCTCATCCGGCGAATAAACAACCGAAAAGTTAGAAAATTGATGGCTGTGAAAGACCTCCTCCAGTTCATACGTATGAGCATTGTAAAGCCTGGTATACTCATCACTAAAACCAATGGCAAATTGCTGCCCATCCGGGCTCATGGTCACTTTTCGCGCATTGCTTTGGCTAGCTTGAAAGCTTACCGCTGTTTCCCGAGTATCCATATCCACAATATGGATGTGGCCTTTACCTCCTACCGCCACGATTTTTGATGTGCCGGGTATGGTTTTGATGTCAAAAATGCCATGATCTTTGTAAAAGTTGGCGACTCTTGATTGTTCAGCAAGGTCTAGCAGGTAAAAACCGCCTTTAGAGAGGCCTACCACCATTTGATGCTTATCAGGAAAATACTTGAGGGCGAAGATACTTGTGGGGAAAGTCGCAATAAGTTGGCCCGGCCCCCCGGTGTTCAAATCCCAAAGCACCACCCAGCCGTCTCCTCCGCCTGTATAGAATTCATGCGGCTGGTGACCTTCAGCCAGGGCATAAATACAATCCTTATGGCCGTCTAGGTCAGCCATTTTTGCAACATTCAGGGTTGCCATGGATGCTTAATTGATTGGTTCAATGAAACTTTAAAACTGAAACCGGAAACTTTATTACAGGTGTGACTTTTAAGATTGGTTGTAAAAAGTGTTTAATTGAGGTTCAAAAATAAAGCGAATTTGCCATCATTTAAGCGGATCCAGGACCTTCAGCATCATTTAGAGGAGGAGCTTACAGCAATCTACCAGGATGCGAAGGAAGCGGCAATGGTAGGGCGTTGGCTATTGGAATACCGCTTAAAGCTTACACCGGCTCAAATTTTAGCCTACCCAGATCGGGCCGTTACCACGTATCAAAAAGAGCTCCTGCAAGATGATCTAAAAGCCCTGAAAGCAAATTGGCCCCCTCAGTACGTGATCGGTGAAGTGGATTTCCTGGGCTATCATTTAGCGGTCGGGCCGGGGGTTTTTATACCGCGCCCTGAAACCGAAGAATTAGCACATCAATTAACGAAAGGTCCAAAGCCTGTAGGGCCAGTGCTTGATATTGGATCCGGAACAGGCTGCCTGGCTATTGCCCTGGCTTCAGTTTTCCAGGATCTGCCCATATTCGCCCTGGAAGCTTCACAAGATGCCGAGCGATTCCTAAAGCAGAATATCGCTAGCCATCGGTTACAGGTACAGGTAGTCTATGGTAATATCCTAAAACCCGATCAATTACCCCATTTTGATCACACATTTGGCCTGATTGTGAGTAACCCGCCTTATGTTACTGCTAAAGAAGCCGCAGGCATGGAAAAGCGGATAACGGAGCACGAGCCACTTGAAGCCTTTTGCGTGCCGGATACCGATCCCTTATTGTATTACCGTACTATTGCGAGTTTTGCCAGTACCTATCTTTGTAAAAATGGCCAGCTAGCCTTTGAAGTCAATGCCAATTATGCCCATGATGTGGCATCCCTGTTAAATGGAATTGGACTTAAAGACGTAACAGTCGAAAAGGATTTACAAGGGGTAGCTCGCTTTGTGACAGGTTTTAGACAACAATGAAAAAAAATTAATGAACCTATGAATCTTCAGAATCAATTAGCCATCGTTACCGGTGTGAGTCGCGGAATTGGCTATCATGTTACCAAGCAGCTTCTGGAGCAGGGAGCTAAAGTTGCTGGCTGGGGGCGTTCTGAGCCCCAGGACATCAATAATAACAACTTTCAGTTTTACAAAGCTGATGTTAAAGATTTCAATTCCTTAGAGGGTGCCTATAATTTGACTAAAAGAGACTTTGGTCAGTCACCCGCTATCCTGATCAACAATGCCGGCTACGGCAGTTTCAAGCCTGTGGAGGATTTTACGGTGCAAGAGTGGAATGACATTTTTCAAACCAATGTCCACGGTCCGTTTTATTGCAGTAAATTAACAGTACCGGACATGAAAGAACAGCTTTACGGGCATATCATCAACATCTCCTCTATAGCTGGCATCCAGGGGCAGCCGCAGGGAACAGCTTATAATGGGACCAAATATGCCCTCCGTGGGTTTTCTGATTGCTTGTTCAAAGAAGTAAGGGATTATGGGATCAAGGTTACTTGCGTTTTCCCGGGCTCTACCCAAACAGACTTTTTTGACAATGCACCCGGTATGGAAGCCAATCCCAACATGATGCGACCAGAAGATGTCGCCTTAGAGCTTATTCGCCTTTTCCAAACCCATGATAACTTCCTGATCAATGAGATGACTTTCCGTCCTTTGATGCCCAAAGGTCCGCCCAAGTAATTGGTAGAAATCTAATTCATGATGACAAGCGGTGGCCTAAGACTTTTGGCTGCCTGTTTTCATTTGGTATACTCCTAAAAAAGGACTGCTAACGATGGAGGAAAGGGGTTAGGGGTTTAGTGGTTCTATTAGCCTTTGTTGACGATCGATTTCCTTTGTTGTGGTTTCCTATTGAGGAAAGTTATTATTGCTACCAGAGCCTAACTTTATTAAGGAAGCCGAGTATCTGGCGTAAGGCTACCAGCATGGTTTATTTCCTACCTTTGAATGTGTTTTAAACGCTTCTATACTATTGAAAATTGAATCTTACATTCCCAATACGCTCACGTTTGGTAATCTATTTTGTGGTTTCCTGGGGCTCCTGAATGTGGCGTACGGTGACCTCCCATTGGCTGGTGGCTTGCTGATAGCCGCAGCTATTTTTGATGTCTTGGATGGCCTTGCAGCCAGGGTATTGAAGGTGGAAAGCCCCAATGGTAAGCAACTAGATGCCCTTTCTGACATGGTGAGTTTTGGCGTTTTACCGGGATTAATCTTGGTTTTGCTGGTCTTTAAAACCAACAGTAACTGGGCCATGGCATTTTACTTCCTCAATGCTCCCTGGCTTGGTTTAGTGGGATTTTTATTGCCCATGGCAGCTGCCTATCGGCTATCAAGGTTTACCCGGGATGACGATCAACAATTGAGTTTCAAAGGCTTACCAGCACCTTCAGCCGGTTTGCTGGTAGGGGCGCTGCCCCTGATAGTGGAACAAGATCTGCTTGTCATTGGCTACCGCTCCATTTACCTGGCTCCTTACATCCTGGATCCATGGTTATTATTAGGTATCATGCTGGTAATCCCGGCCTTTATGGTAAGTAATGTCACCTTCTTTAACCTGAAATTCAGGCATTATGGTTGGAGCGGTAATGAGTTAAAGTGGATTTTTATAGCTCTAAGTGCTATTTTAGTAGTGATTTTGTTTTATGCCGCTATTCCGTTGGTGATTGTATTGTACATTTTAGTATCATTGATGACTAAAAATACCTAGCATGAAGTTTCAAGCCCAAATTAACGTCATGCCCCTTGAGGAATTATTGGATCCGGAAGGAAAAGCCGTTTCCCATGGTTTAAATGATCTCTCCTTATCACAGGTAAAGCAGGTTCGCGTTGGAAAGCACATTTTGCTCATGATGGAAGCTGATAATAAGGAAGAGGCTGAAGCCATTGCAGATAAAGCATGTCAGCAATTATTGGTAAATCCAGTGATTGAGAAATATGACTACCATGTGGAGGAAGCCTGAATGGCGACTACTTAAAAGTGTTGGCCTGGTATGGCTGATCCTTTTGATGGTGCAGTCGGTCAAAGGGCAGGATGTGCTGCGCCATGCTCAACACTTGGTTGATACCCTCTGTGATCCGGTCATGCATGGACGGGGGTATGTGAATAAGGGCACGCAAAAAGCGGCTGATCTTATTATACAGGAATTCCGCGATTACGGTGTTCAGGCTTTACGGTATAAGGGCCAGAAACGGTATGCCCAGCCTTTCCGGTTTGAAGTCAATGTTTTTCCGGGTGCCATGTCCCTTAAAATCGATGGCCGCAACCTGGAACCCGGTAAGGATTTCATTGTGGACCCGGCTTCAGGGGGTACGGCAACGGAAAGATTCATGGGGGCATTGCCTTTAAAACCTCGTTTTTTTGCGGATAATGAGGCTTTTGATTCACTGAAAGATATTGACCTTGGTAACAAAGCCCTTATTATTGATAAGGATACCTTTAAGCATTACAAAGATAGCGCTAATTACCAAGGCATACGCAACAACAAGCTGGATGCTGGGGCCCTCATATACTTGCAGTCCGGTGACATAAGCTGGGGGACCAGTACAAGTGCCTTATCTTACCCTGTTTTAAAGGTTAAACATTCAGCAGCTCCGGATAATCCTCAGATGGTTCAGGTAAATGTCGATCAAAAATACCGGACTTTTCAGCAAACGCAGAATGTTATCGGATACATTGAAGGGAAAAGCAAGCCCGATGAGTACTTGGTATTTTCAGCTCACTATGATCACTTAGGAAGGATGGGAGAAGACACCTACTTTCCGGGAGCCAACGACAATGCCAGTGGAGTAGCCATGATGCTAAGCTTGGCACGCTACTTTTCACGACCCGGCAACCAACCCGAGCGATCAATTGCCTTCATGGCTTTTACAGGGGAAGAGGCTGGCCTTTTGGGGTCACGGCATTACACCCAGAATCCCTTTTTCCCGCTGGATAAAATTAAATTCTTACTTAACCTCGACCTTTTTGGGTCAGGGGAAAAAGGTATGATGGCTGTTAACGGTCGGGTCCACGGGCGTGCCTTCAAGCGCTTAAAGCAAATGAATAAACAATACAATTACTTGCCTACCGTAAAAGCAAGGGGGAAGGCGGCTAATAGCGATCATTACTTTTTTTCACAAAAAGGCGTTCCAGCTTTTTTCTGTTATCTAATGGCTGATTATCCCCATTACCATGATCCACAAGATAAAGCCGGTAACCTGCCCTATACCAATTTTCGTCAAGCTTTCAGGCTTTTGGTAAAATATGCTAAGAGCTTCTGAACAGATGCTATGAATTTTACTTTTACCTTAAATAAATGTCTAAACTAAAAACCGTTGTTTTATGAGTGACTGGAAAGAAGAAGATAACAAGCTAAAGAAAACGTTCAAGTTCAACAACTTTGTAGAAGCCTGGGGCTTCATGAGCAGCGCTGCTATAGAAGCGGAGAAAATGCAACATCACCCGGAATGGAAGAATGTTTACAACACCGTTCATGTAGAGCTGACTACTCATGACGAGGGTGGCGTTGTTACAGACAAGGATCGGAAGCTCGCTGAAAAGATGGATGCGCACGCAGGGCAATGATCAATGTCACTGCAATTTTTCTCTTTATTTGAAAAAAGGGATGCCTTATTTTACAGCATCCCTTTTTTTAACACCTAATAGTACCCAGATTTAGATGGCAACCCCCAAACCGGAAGTTTATTGCCTAGGGAATGGTATGCGGGTTATTCATCAGCGTTTGCCCTATTCCCGGATGGTCCATTGTGGTGTTCTGGTAAATGCTGGAAGCCGGCATGAAAATGCGGAGGAGAGTGGTGTGGCTCATTTGCTGGAACACGCAGTGTTTAAGGGAACGAAGCGCCGTAAGCCCTTTCATATTCTAAGCCGGATGGAGAACATTGGCGGTGAGTTGGATGCTTTTACCAGTCGTGATCGAACAGCTTACACGGCATCAGCACCTAAGCGCTACGCGGAAAGAGCGGTTGAATTGCTTACCGATATGCTTTTTAATCCTACTTTTCCGCAAGCTGAAGTAAGCAAGGAGCGTCAAGTAATACAAGAAGAACTTGAGACCTATCAGGATAATCCGGAAGAAAGCTTGATTGATGATTTCCACGCCTATCATTACGCTGATCATCCATTGGGTTATAACATCCTTGGAACAAAAGCTTCATTACAATCCCTGGAGCCTGATAACCTTCGAGCATTTCACCGGAAATATTACCTACCGGAAAATATGGTGGTAGCTTTGGTTGGTAACATAAGCGCTGCCAAAGCAAGACGTCTCACTCAATATTACTTTGAGCCTCTAAAAAATGAAGGCGAAGCCCCGCATCCGAATGACAGGCAGGTAAGCGTTAGTAAGCCTTTTCAAAAACTCGTACATAAAGACTTCCAGCAAACGTATTGCATTTTGGGGGCTCCGGTTTATGGCCGTAGTAGTGCATATTATTATACCATGCACGTCCTGAATGCCTTATTAGGGGGCTCTGATATGAGTGCCCGGTTAAATTTAAGACTCCGGGAACAGTATGGTTATGTTTATCAAGTGGATACCGCTTATGTTCCCTATGCCGATGCTGGTCTTTTTACCATCGATTTTTCAACTGATTGGCAACACTACGAGCGATGTGCCCAATTAATCAATAAAGAACTAAAGCAGATTGGCCAACAAGTACCGGGTAAAATCCAGCTCAACAGGGCCAAACGCCAACTTTTAGGGCAAGCGTCCATGCAGGAAGAAAATCCCGTTAGTCTTATGATGGCCCATCAGTTTTGGTTGATGAATTATGATCAATTATACAGCTACCACGATTTTGTACAGCAGGTAAACCAGGTTTCTGCTAAGGAACTCTGCGATTTGGCAGAGTCGTATTTAGCACCAGAAAACTTTAGTTGCCTAACTTACAAGCCTTCCAGCAACTGAAAATCGTTTTATTGGCGATAAGCTTTTTAAATTAGAACCGAGATTTAAAGTTAGTTTATGGGTTTGCAAATCGAGGGTCTTGGTGATTACATTGAGGCCCATACGACTCCTGAAGATGAAGTGCGGTATGAGCTGAACCGCACCACTAATCTTAAAGTATCCAAACCCCAAATGCTGTCCGGCCATGTCCAAGGTGAAGTGTTGAGGCTTTTAAGTTTGATGTACGGCCCAAATCGGATACTGGAGATCGGTACTTACACGGGCTATGCCACCATGTGCCTTGCTGCCGGACTCCCGGAAGATGGGCTCATTCACACCATTGATAAGGATGAAGAATTAAGCCCTTACATGAGTTATCATTGGGAAAAAGCCGGACTATCCAAGTGGATAAAGTGGCACCAAGGGGATGCCCAAAACGTCATACCTTCTCTGAATGAAACTTTTGACCTGGTTTTTATCGATGCCGATAAACAGAACTATGGCGTTTATTACGAGCAGGTATTTGATAAAGTGCCTGAGAACGGCATTATGATCGCAGACAATGTGTTGTACGGTGGGCAAGTGCTACAAGGACAACCCTCAACCAATGCCTCAGCCATTCAGGATTTTAATGATAAGGTTCAGGCTGATGAACGCGTAGAGAACACCATTCTTTCGGTTAGAGATGGTTTAATGTTAATCAGGAAAGTTAGCCCTTGATCAACAGGCATTATGTCTTTTATGAATAATTGGCGTGTATTAAGTTGTGGGGTACGGCCCCGCAAAATTTTTATAAAAATAAGCTGCTTCGCTCTAAGCGGCTTATTGTTGCAGGCTTGTGGTAGCAGTGATGATGCCCAGCAAGCTGAGGCACCCACAGATTATCCTGATTATCAGGTACCTGAAGAGGCTACTAACGTCCCTGATGATGTGGAACCCTATACGCCTAAATGGTATGTAGAGCGTTACAAAGTGTTCGCCATCAAAGAGATGAAACGAACAGGCATTCCAGCGAGTATTACACTGGCCCAGGGGATGCTGGAATCAAGCTATGGCAAAAGTAAACTGGCAAAAGAGGGCAAGAACCATTTTGGTATTAAATGTCACCGTGGGAACTGGGGTGGTGGTGAAATGTACCTCGCCGATGACCGACCGGATGAATGCTTCCGCACTTATGAGTCGGTTTTACACTCCTACAAGGATCACTCTGAGTTCTTAAGAAAGGGGAGCCGGTATGAAGGATTGTTTGAGCTAAAACCCAACAACTATGCAGACTGGGCAGAGGGGCTCAAAGAAGCTGGCTATGCCACGAATCCCCGTTATGATGACATCCTGATAAAACTTATCAAAAAGCATAACCTTCACTATTTTGACCAGTATCACAACAAACCTTTTAAAGGTGGTAAGCTAGTCGAGCAAAGATCTACGCAGGATCAAAAAGCTACAGCAAAAGTCAATGGGCTAGAGGCTTACAAGCCTGAAGCTCAGCAATCCCTGAAGGCCATAGCTCAGCAAACGGGAGTTGCCATTCGTAAACTTAAGGAATACAATGATTTTCATGACCCTTATGCCACGGTTCAGAAAGGTATCCCCATTTACCTGTCGCCTAAAAATCAAAAGCCGGCTAAATCATACCATGTGGTTGAGGAAAAGGAGTCTTTATGGGAAATATCCCAGAAATATGGGGTTCAGTTGAAAAAATTATACAAACGAAACCGCCTGGATGCTCCAAACCAGCCGCCTGTAGGCAAGCGAGTGTTTTTAAGAAAGGTTCGTTACAGCCAATTACCCGAACGTGAGGAATCGCTGGTAAAACCTGAAAAGGACAAAGCGGTCGCTGACAAAAGTGGCATTCGAAATTCATCCGGGGAGTTACCGCGCTTTCATGGTGTGCAAGAAGGAGAAACCATGAATCATATTGCTGAATTATATGATATCCCTTTACCCAAATTATACAAGCTCAATCGCCTTGAAAAAGGCCAGCAACCGGCTGTGGGTGCTAAAATTCACCTTAAGGAAACACGCTATGTTAAACCGGCCACCCGCAAAACTGAAAATAACCAGCAATCAGCGGATAAAACAAAAGCTAAAAGCAATGAAAACCAAACACCAGGTAAACCCAAGGAAAAGGACGATACGGCGAACCAGGCCTTGAAACAGCAGCAAAAAGAGCAATCCTTTGAAGCCGCAGATAACCATCAGGCGCAGAAAAGTAGCAGTGCTAAAAAACCTGATGAAACCAATAAAGAAGGGCAAAAAACACAAAGTGAGCAGGATAAAGCTGCTGGGCCGGCCAATCGTAAAGATGTCCACATTGTTCAGGATGGGGAAACTTTATTCGGTATAGCCCGGCAATATAGCGTAACGGTAGATGAGCTCAAAAAGTGGAACAACCTTCAAAAATCTGCTATCCACCTAGGGCAAGCGTTAAGCTTAAAACCTCCTGAAAAGGAATCGGAAAAACAGGAGCAAAAAGGGTCTAAGTCTGAAGCGTTACCGGTCTACCATACTGTAAAAAAAGGGGAGACGCTTTTTGGGATTGCCCAGCAGTACAACCTTTCTACCAAGCAGTTAAAAAAGCGAAACAAACTCTCCTCAGATCAACTGGATTTGGGTCAAAAGATACGGATTAGGCCTAAAGAAAACAATAACCAGCAAGCAGTAAAACCCCGTAGCAAGAAAGGTAATAAGAAAAAAACTCATACCGTGCAAAGCGGGGAGACGTTGTTTGGAATTGCACAGTCGCATGATGTAACTATAAAGGCCCTGAAAAAGGCCAATGACCTGAAAAAAAACCGCATTCAGAAAGGACAGGAACTGATTATTCCCTAAGTGGTTTTTCCTAACACCTTAAAAATCTTTTCAATGGTAGGTACCGGTATCGGTTGCAGGGCTGGAAGGTTAATTCCCTTAATTTCCCTAGCTTTTGTAGTATTCTTTGCAGTGCCTATCCAAAGCTCTGGCCAGGAATCAGCTGACCCTGCTGGCCAAGTCCTCAGTCAACAGAAAGCTGTTACTGGTGCATATCTCAAAAAGCAGGTCAATCGCATTGAGGAATATCAGTATGACGTTACTTATCACCGGCTGGATTTACGGTTAATGCCTGCTCAAGATACCCTCAAAGGGCAAGTTCATACGCGCTTTAAGGCGACCAGCAATAATGTGCGCACTATCAATTTTGATTTTGATGATCAGCTTCATGTGGATAGCATTGTTAAAAGCGGTCAGCAATTAAACTACCAAGTGAAAAATGGAGACCGGTTACGTGTTGATCTCGATCAACCCCTTGATAAAGGTGATCAGGATTCATTGACCATAGGGTATCACCGGGAACGAGAAGCTGGTGTTACCATGGGGTATTATCAATCCACCCACAATAATATGCCCGCTTTGTGGACCCTGTCACAGCCTTATTCTGCAAAAAATTGGTGGCCCTGCAAGCAAAGCCTTAGTGATAAGGCTGACTCCATTGATATCCATGCCACTACTGACTCGGTTTATCAGGTGGCAAGCAATGGCGAAATGGTCAATAAAACAAATGATGGTCAATTCGTCACCTATCACTGGCGGCATGATTATCCGATAGCAACCTACCTGGTGGCTGTAGCTGTCACTAATTACAAGCGATCTGTCTCCTTTATTTCCACTAAGGAGCGTGACAGCATGTCTTTGGTTAATTATGTTTATCCAGAGACGGAAAAGCAGGACCTGGAAGATTTAAAGTTTGCGAATAAAGTGTTACCTTATTTTGAAGAAAAGTTAGGCCCTTATCCCTTTTCCGGGGAACAGTACGGACACGTAAAAACCCCTATGGCCGGTGCTATGGAGCACCAGAGCATGAGTTTTATGGGAGACCTGGGCAAATCATTTATTGCCCACGAGCTGGCTCACCAATGGTTTGGTAACAAAATTACTTGCGGAACCTGGCGGGATATTTGGTTAAACGAGGGCTTTGCCACCTACTTTGAGGGGCTGGCTCTCCGCCGATTTGAAGGGGAACAAGCCTGGAACGGTTTTAAAAATTCCCTCCTTAGGGCCGTTAAAAATCAGGATGGCGGAAGTTTATACACCCCTAAAAATCCGGACTCCAGGCGTATCTTCAAATATAGCTTGTCTTATGCAAAAGGGGCTTTTGTTTTGCGAACGTTACGCTTGCAAATGGGTGATTCGGCCTTTTGGATGGGAGTTCGTCAATATTTGCAGGATTCATCCCTGGCCTTCCAGTTCGCCACCACGGAAGATTTCCGGAGGCATATGGCTAATGCCTCAGGTGACTCCTTAAAAACCTTCTTTGATGATTGGGTTTACCAAAGCGGGTACCCCTTCTACTTGGTCACATGGGCTAATAAGCCTGGGAATACCTTGGCTCTTAAAGTCAACCAGTCGCGCTCTTATGGTTCATCAGATCCTTTTAGCTTACAGCGTGTTCCTTTCAAACTGGAAGGGAAGCAAGGCAAGGATACAATGGTATATCTCCCTGTTAAGGAATCCAAAGAACAGTTTAAACTTCAAGAACTACCCTTTCAGACCGTTCAGAATATCACCGTAGATCCCAAAAACCAGCTGGTAAGTGGCAGTACTGTAAATAAAGACCCATCGCTTAATGTTGATACGGATGGCCAGAGCTCATCTTTTGAAATAACCATTAAACCGAATCCTTTTACAGCGCAAACAAAAATTATAATTGGGACTGATGATCAGCCGGAAGTCAGGCTTTACACCATGAGCGGACAGCAGGTGAAATCTTTAACAGCTAACAAGGCTTCCGGTAACAAGCAGTCTGATAAATACCAAATCCGTTTAACAGGTAGCGGGTTGAGGCCCGGTTACTACCTGCTTCAGGTAAAAACAGGCAACAAGCACGCAATCCGTAAACTTATCATTCAGAACCAATAGCTTTACTAGTAAGGGTTTTAGTCATCCGGTAGTGAGGAATACCGGTTTTCATGAAGGAGCCTGATGAGGTGTGATAACCTGCGTTCTTGTAAAAATGAATAGCCGTTTTTCGGGCATCCAAAAAAATGTATTTATAACCCCTTTCTAGGACTATATGCTCGGCTTTTTTTAACAGCTCCCGACCGATGCCTTTTCCTTGATAAGGCGGGGCAATAGCCATTTGCCGCATTTGAATGTGTTCATTAGCTAATGGAGATAAAGTAACCACTCCGAGTAAGTGGGCTTGCTCCAGCGCTCCGAGGTGCCAGTCTTTAGGATCTGTCCGTGTTTGATCAAACTCCAGACTTAGACCAAGGGGCGTTCTTAAGACTTTTTGACGCAGATCGATTAGCGCTTTGTAGAATAAGCTACTAAAGGAAATCAATTGGTACCGAAAGCCCTTCATTTTATAACGTTTCACTTACGTGATGACATTCTCCAAACAAGTGGTACACTAGCCATGCTTTGCTAACTTCCATAACCCTTCCATGAGGTAGGGTATCAAAGTCCAACCATAGCCCGCCAATACGCATCCGGATAAGGCGAAGGGTTGGTAAACCTGCCATTGCAGTCATTTTCCGAGCCTGGCGATATTTGCCTTCCGTTAAAATAAGCTTAATCCAAGGAATAGGATAGGGGCCACGCGCATTAATAGGCTTATTACGGGGCGGGAGCGTTGGTTGAGGATCTAACAAAGCGGCTCTTGTTGGGCGAGGCTGGTAAGTGGTACCTTCTATTTGTATAGCCGGCCCGTCTTCTAATGCTTTAAGCGCATCGGATGTAGGAGCACCATGAACCTGGATCCAGTACTCACGTTCATGCTCCTCTTGTGGTTTTAATAGCCGTTGGTGAAGCTGACCGTCATTTGTCAGGAGAAGGAGCCCTTCAGAATCCTTATCAAGTCTTCCAACAGGGCGAACACTTCTAGGGAAAGGATATAATTCTCCCAGCTTTCTTATTTTCCGATGAGGACTTGAAAACTGGGAGATGTAACCATCCGGCTTATTAAGCAGATAATATCGATAGACAGGTTGGGAGGGCTTAGAGGGGTCAATAACCATGGGATTAAAATACTTAAAAAGTCTTTCTTATATCCCATTTTGTATCACATGCAAGCCCTTTACAAAATCAAAATTTATTGGGAAGAGCCAGAACCGTTTTCCGATTTCTGCTTTTGTTCTTCCATTTTCTTTTTGAGCCGTTTCTTAAGCTTTTCCTTACGACCTTGACCTCCAGAACCTTGTCCCTGGGAACCACCGGGCTTTTGTTGCCGCTGCTGCTGCATTCTTTGCTTGCGCTTTTTCATCATTTTTTGCTGGAACTGCTGCATTAGTGGCTTAGCCCTTTCCTGTTTAATAAGGGTGTCTTGTCCTTCAATGGCGTCCATTAAAGCTTGAGCTACCAGTTTTTTGTTAATATCTAGCCCCTGACGCTCAAAATTCCGGTACATGTTCTTCCCTAATACATAACTAACACTATCATTTTTTGATCGCAGGCTGTCGGGATTGGTAGTTAACTGCGTGTTTTGAGCACTTGAAGAACTTCCGCCACCTTGGGATTGACACCCTGCAAAAACTAAGGCAGCACAAACCATTGCAGCTGCTGTTAGGTAAGACCGTTTCATATTTAGTATTTTTAGTTGAAAGGTACAAATCTAGCAAAAATGCGGTGGTACTACGTTCTCAGTGTACCTTAAACATTCGAAGCAGTAGGACCCTACTAAAATAAGCTTAACGCAAAATTGATGGTGAACAATTTCCAAAATCGGGGAATCAACGCATTTTTGTAAAAGCTCAATCGTGCGGTTCTAATGGGTAAGCTTTTTTTAGTCCCAACCCCTATAGGGAATTTAGGAGATATGACCTATCGGGGCGTGGCTACGCTTGACGCTGTAGACTTGGTATTAGCTGAGGATACGCGTCAAACCAAAAAGCTTATGGATCATTACAACATTAATAGCAGTTTGAAAGCTTACCACCAAGACAATGAACATCAATTAACCTCAAAATTGGTAGGTGAATTGCAGAAGAGCCAAAAAAGCATGGCTGTCGTATCAGATGCCGGAACACCAGGAATTTCAGACCCGGGATTTCTACTCATGCGTGCTGCTGTAAAGGCATCAATTCCAGTGGAAGCACTTCCTGGGCCTACGGCTTTTTTACCTGCTTTATTGCAATCAGGCTTGCCGGCTGACCGTTTTGTTTTTGAAGGTTTTTTACCCCATAAAAAGGGTCGTCAGAAACGATTGGCATACTTGGCCTCCTTGGAGCAAACTGTGGTCTTGTATGTATCGCCCCACAGGGTGCTCAGGACCCTTGATCAGTGCGAAGAACATTTTGGCGGGGATCGGTCAGCTGCTTTATCAAGGGAATTAACAAAGCTACATGAAAACACCACCAGAGGAACCCTTGCTACCATCAAGGCTGAATACAATGAATTTACCAGAATAAAAGGGGAGCTAGTGCTCGTAATTCATGGTCAGAACTGAACTCCTTCGTGTATCTTTATTAGCCGTAATCAGTAGCGTACTCCTCTGGCTGGCGTGGCCTTCCATTGACTTCAGTATTCTGCTATTTGTGGGAATGGTTCCACTGCTGTTTGTGGAGGATCAATTCCAAAAAAGCCCTCAAGCAGCGGGAAAACTATACCTAGGAGTTATCTATACAGGGTTGTTATTGTGGAACACCTTTACTACTTACTGGGTAATGAAGGCCACAATTGGTGGAGGACTTTTAGCCCTTGTAGCCAATGCAGCCCTTATGACCATTCCTTTCGGGATTTTCCACGCTTTACGCGCACGCTTAAAGTGGCCATGGGGGTTAGCTTTTTTAGCCTTAGTTGTTACCTGGATATGCTTAGAGCTTTTACACCTCAATTGGCAACTAGCCTGGCCGTGGCTAAACCTGGGCAATGCCTTTGCTGCACGTACTGATTGGGTCCAATGGTATGAGTATACTGGCGCGCTTGGTGGTACGCTATGGGTTTGGGTAGTTAATGGTTTGATTTTCATCCTGTTGAGTAACGCGTTGGCCAGCACGCTATCAAGAAAAGGCCTTGTTATTTACCTGGCTTTATTGGCTATAGCGCTAGGGGGTCCTATTTTATGGTCCACTTCTTTCCCTGAATCTTACACATCTTCAAGAAAGGGCTCCGTAGCCCTGATTCAGCCTAATGTCGATCCATACGAGGATAAGTTTAACAAAAAAGCTTACGATGAACACCTGAATAACTTGCTCAATTTATCCAGATCAGTCATAAGAAATCAAACTGATTTGGTCTTGTGGCCGGAAACTTCTCTGCCTGGCAGTTACCAAGAGAGTGAGTTTTACCAAGAGCCTAGGGCTCGTAAGGTTCAGAACTTTGTAGAATCCAATCCTTCCTTAACGCTTATTACGGGGCTCAATACTTATGTCACTTATTCCGGGAAGGTTACGCCCACAGCTCGGAAGAGTAATGGCCGTTACTATGACGTTTACAATGCAGCTGCAGCCATTGATACGAACCGGACACCGGAGTTTTACCATAAATCTATTCTGGTTCCCGGAGTAGAGCGAATGCCTTACCCAGCTTTTCTGGGTTTTCTGGAAAGTTTAGCCATAGAAATGGGTGGAACTTCAGGCAGCTTGGCCACGCAGGCCGAGCCTTCAGTTATGCAGGTTGATAGCCATATGACGGTGGCTCCTGTGATCTGCTACGAATCAGTTTTTGGAGCCTATGTGGGGGACTATGTGATGAAAGGAGCCAATTTAATAGCAGTGATTACCAACGATGGTTGGTGGGGCGATACCGATGGTTATCGCCAGCATTTATTATACAGTAAGCTCAGAGCCATCGAAATGCGAAGAAGTATTGCGCGAGCAGCCAATACTGGGATATCAAGCTTCATACGTCCGAATGGGGAAGTTCTTAAAACAACGAAATTTTGGAAAAAAGCTGCTATTAGGGATACCTTACCCTTACATGATCATAGAACCTTTTATGCTCGAAATGGAGACTTGCTGGGGTATGGCGCTCTCGGAGTAGGTGTTTTTTTATTAGGTATGGCTCTTTTACAAAGGTTGCGTCTTATACCAAGATTTTGAAGCTCATGCTATTGGAAATACAGGGAAGAGAAATTATTAGCTTGAAAAATTGTTAAATTTGAGTAGGTAAAAAAAAAGACTTGATATGAAAGCGCAAAGCATTAAAATTGCAACCTTAGCTTTATTGATGGGTATCATGGTGTCACCCTTAGCTGCTCAGGTAACGGAAGATGCCAGTAACGAAGGCAAATCACCAAGCATTAAGTTTCAAAAGAAAACCCATGACTTTGGCAAGATTCCCCAAGGTAAGAATGCTGCTTATAGCTTTAAATTTACCAATACTGGGGATGCTCCACTAACGCTCAAGGATGTAAAACCTTCCTGTGGTTGTACCACGCCAAAGTGGCCTAAAAAGCCAATAATGCCCGGCGAAACTGCTAGCATCAAAGCAGTTTATGATGCCGGTTCTTCTGGTCGTTTTCAAAAGTCTATCACAGTAAAGACGAATGTGAAAGATAAAAGCCGCTTGGTTCTTAGTATAAAAGGCAGAGTTCAGCAGAAGAATTAAGGTTACTTGGACTTATACAAAGGGCTGTTTATCAGTTTAAACAGCCCTTTTTAAAGCTATCTTCAAAGCTTGATAAAATTTGTTTACCCTTTCCTTTTTAGTTTTCTGTTTTTAGCGGGCAATATTGCAACCGTTTTAGCACAGGATTCAGGGAATGAGTACGAAATTGCTATTCCACTCAATACCCATGATTTTGACACTATTCCGGAAGGACCGGCTTACCGGGATTCTTTTCTCATTATTAATCAAGGTTCCAACCCTCTCTTAATTAACCGGGTAAAAACCGCTTGCAAGTGTTTAACACCTGATTGGCCTCAAGATGCCATTCAACCTCAGGATACTGCAAAGATTCAATACACGTTCTTTTCTGATAACCGGCCAGGGTCGTTCTTCAAAGCAATGCAAGTCTATACCAATATTGAAAAAGCTCCCCTAAAGGTATTTTACGTTGAAGGCTATGTAAAAGCCGATCAATAGCCTTGATTCATGAGCATTGCCCTCTTTAAACTTCACTATTGATGGGATATGAGGGTTTGGCCGCTTTGGTTCTCTATGTAAAATATGTTAAGATACAGGTCTTCCATTGGCATTGCCTTTATCCAAGTTTTGTATTTAAACATCCACCTAAGCTTTTTAGATATGATCCCGCACGTCAAATAGGAATGGAGAAAAGGATGAATTTTTAAGGTCAAGGTACGATGTCCGCCTTCTTTGGTCAGGTTGGCTACTTCTTTTTCAAGTTGGTCCACTAGCAAAATACTAGGATTAACCTCTCCTTTCCCTTTGCAAACTGGACAGGTTTCAGCAGTTGAAATCGTGATCTCTGGCCGAACCCGCTGCCGTGTTATTTGCATTATACCAAACTTGGATATAGGAAGGATGCTGTGCTTAGCGCGGTCTCGCTTTAGGAGTTCTTGCATGTGATCATACACGCGCTTACGGTTCTCGCTGTCTTTCATGTCAATGAAATCCAGCACGATAATACCGCCCATATCCCGCAGCCTAAGCTGTCTTGCTATTTCGTTCGTGGCCTCCAAATTGGTTTGCACTGCATTTTCTTCCTGACCAACGTTTTTGGTTCTTTTGCTCCCACTGTTAACGTCAATCACATGCATTGCTTCTGTGTGCTCAATTACCAGATAAGCACCACCTCCGATGTTAACCGTTTTACCAAACAGCGATTTGATCTGCCGATCTATGGTGTACTGATTAAAAACCGGATTATCTCCCTTATAGTGGGTGAGAATACTTGTGTGTTTAGGATCAATTTGGTTAATATATTCCTTCAGTTGGGAATACTTTTGGTTATCATCCACCACAATCCGGTTAAAGGATTCATTTAGCAGATCCCTTAACATGGTAGAGGCCCGATTGGCTTCCCCGTAAAGTTTTTGTTTATGGCCTTTAAGGTTGGAAAAAATCTGGTCCCATCGGCTAAGAAGGTTGCTTAAATCTTCCTCCAGATCTTTAACTGGTTTATCAGTTGCAACCGTTCTCACAATGACCCCAAAATTTTGGGGTTTGATGCCCGCAATGACTTTTTTAAGCCGAGCTCTTTCGTTTTTGTCCCGAACTTGTTTGGAGATCGAAATGGTATCCTTGAACGGTATTAGAATAATTAAACGCCCGGCTAGTGTCAATTCGCAGCTTAATCGCGGGCCTTTGGTGGATATAGGCTCCTTCATTAGCTGCACAGCAATATTTTGCTGTGGCTGAAGAACATCCGTGATTTTACCTTCCTTATCCAGTTCTGGCTTGAACTTAAAACGGTCAAGCCTGCTGGTATTCAATTTTTGCCTGTAGGTCTTATCCACAAAATCCATGAGAGTAGGAAAGTTGGGCCCTAAATCCAGGTAATGGAGAAAGGCATCTTTCTCGTGCCCAATATCAATAAAGGCTGCGTTCAGTCCCTGAAGGGTTTTGCGGACTGTACCGTAATAAATATCACCTACCAGGAAATCATTTTCCTGGGTTTCTTCATGGAATTCGGTAAGGCGTTGGTCCTCAAGGAGCGCTATTTGAGAGCTTCCTGAAGAGGATTGGATCAGTAGTTCCCGATTCAAAACCACCTCCCTCTTTTAGCATTCGTTCGGGTAGCCACCTTTTTGGATATAGCGCGGGAGTAATTGCGTTTTAGTAATGACTAAAACGCATTTTTACATGGTTTGAGCGTTTAGCGTGGCCTTATTTAGACAGCCCAAGCTTGCATACCACGTCTTATACAACACATCCGCGCCACCAAGAGGTGACGTAGTTTTTATTTACGCTTCTTGTGGCGGTTTTGGCGCAAACGTTTTTTGCGCTTATGGGTGTTGATCTTTTGTTTCTTTCTTTTCTTACCACTTGGCATAGTCCTAGTTTTTTTGCGATGATTTTAACGCATTGATTTTTTCGTTGGCATTAGCCTTTAGCGAAGGTTGATTTACCAACTTTTTGTACTTCTGGTATTCTTTTAGGGCAGCGTCCTTATTGTCTAGCTGCTCTTCCACATTGCCTAGATACAGATGATTAAAAGGATTTTTAGGCTGGATCTCTACGAGCTTTTGAAATCGCTCGCGGGCTTTCTTGTATTGTCCTGACCGGATAGAAAGCATCCCCAAATAAAAAAGGGCTTTCCGGTGATTTGGATCCACTTTCACAACTTCTTTTAGCAGGCTTACCCCTTTCATGACCTGCTGCTTTCCTTCTATGTAAGTAAGGGCGAGCCCAGCTTTCGCATCTAAATGATCAGGATTCTTGTCAAGCGCTTTATTGAAAGCCTTGAGCGCTTTGGATACTGCAAATGCTTTTGCTAGCGAATCTTTGGTTTTTTTCTGGGCCTTTTGAAAAAACTCGCCTGCCCTTGTCCAGGTGCTGGGCAAGCCAGCTTGGCCTGCCAGGCGTTGTTGGTAGTGGCCTGCCAGTAAAGGATTAGAAACCCCTCTCCAAAATTCTACATAGCGATACTGTGCCATGGTATCGGAGCTGGATGTAATATCGGGAAGCTGCCTAAAGGTTTTTTGAGAGGAATCTGGTAAGTTATTTACCTGTTGTTGGCGATAAGCTTTAAGGTTGAATTTCGATGCAGCAGCTTTGGAGGCCATGCTGCTGGCATTACCCTTGGTTGGCTTTTCTTTCTTGGTTTTAAGATCATTACCTTCTTTAGTAACCGTGGCAGCATTCTGACGACCACGTAAGAAAATAAGAACAGTTAAAGCACCAACTGCCAAGACCAAAGCCACCTGCACAGCCCTAAACGTCATCCTCATAATCGAAACTTTTAATTCCCTTCATGCCCTTGATCTTCATCTGTTACGTTATGTTTAACCTGCTCTGCGAAAGTCTTAGAAGGCTTAAAAGTAGGAACATAATGGGGTGGAATCACTTTTGAACGATTCCTTGCAATATCTCTACCTATTTTCTGAGCTCTTCGTTTAACGACAAAGCTCCCAAAGCCTCTAAAGTAGACATTATTACCCTGGCTCATGTTGGTTTTCAAAACGTTGAAAAAACTTTCAACAACCTCTTGAACATCAACCTTTTCTAATCCTGTTTGTGATGCCACTTCGGAAACAACATCTGCCTTTGTCAAAGTGTACCATTTTAAAAATTCTACAATTCACCTCATAGTCTGTCATCATCGATGCAAATCTAGCTGTTTGACAGTGAACAAAAAACCCACAATTATAAGCTCCCTTACTAAGCATGGGAATGGCAAATAGGGCAGGCGTTATCGCTTTACCGCGATCTTAATTTTGCTTACTTACTAAAATTGAAGCTATGCATACCCCCAAAGCCGATCACATAAGAGCTAAACTTCAGGCCTGGTTCCGGGATTTTAAAAGGGATTTGCCCTGGCGCTGGTCCCATGATCCCTACCGGATATGGCTTTCAGAGGTTATTATGCAGCAAACCCGGATTGATCAGGGCCTACCTTACTATGAGGCATTTGCAGAGCAATTTCCTACGGTGTATGACCTCGCTAAGGCTTCCGAAGATCAGGTTTTAAACCTTTGGCAGGGATTGGGCTATTACAACCGCGCTCGCAATTTACATTATACAGCCCAAGTAATTGCATCTGATTATGGGGGTACGTTCCCCGAAGAGTACGATGAATTGATAAAGCTGAAAGGCGTAGGAGAATATACGGCAGCCGCAATTGCTTCAATGGCTTTTGATAAACCTCATGCGGTTATTGATGGCAATGTCAATCGGGTAGTAGCCAGGCTTTTTGGGATACAAAAACCGGTTAATACAACTGCTGGTAAAAAAGCAGTAAAGTATTGGGCTGAGACCTTACTCGACCATTCTGAGCCTGGTACTTTTAATGAAGCATTAATGGATTTTGGTGCTATACAATGTACTGCAGCTAACCCCAAATGCGGAATATGCCCGCTCCAGGGTGATTGCTACGCCTTTATGTATAACCAAACTTTAGAATTGCCCGCAAAAGCTAAAAAGCTGAAGCGCCGAACGCGTTACTTTAATTATTTGGTATTGGCCAATTCTTATGGCATTGCTCTGCGACAGCGAGGTACTAATGATGTTTGGCAACGGATGTATGATTTTCCCCTGATTGAAAAAAGCCCAAATGAAACCTTTCAAGTGGGGGCTTTGAATGAATTGGCTGAAACGCATCAGATAGTCCCAACTTATTTAGCCAACTATAAACACGTGCTTACCCATCAAGATATCATTGCAAATTTTTATTTAATTAATAGCTTTGATTTAGCGATAATAAAAGAAAAGTTTATATTTATTCCATGGCAAGAATTGTCAAATTATGCACTTCCGCGTTTAATTGATCGGTTTTTGGAAGCATACATAAAAAGACTGGTATAAAATTCAAACCCCTAAAATTAAGTACTTATGGCTATTGACAAAAATTCCCTGAACAAAGCGATGATTATTGGTCACGTTGGTGCCAACCCTGAAATGCGGCACACCAACAACAATACGCCTGTAACAAACTTGAGCGTAGCCACAAACACCACTACCCAGGATCAGCAGGGGAATAAGAACGATCAGACTGAGTGGCACAAGGTTAACCTGTTTGGAAGACTTGCAGAGGTTGCCCAGAATTACCTCAAAAAAGGGAGCATGGTTTATGTTGAAGGCCGCTTACAAACGCGGCAATATGAGGATAGGGATGGAAATACCCGGTATAGTACGGAAATATTCGCTAACTCCATGACGCTGCTAGGCAACCGTGGTGGTGGCGATGGTGGTAATCAGTCAGGATCACAAGCTGCCTCGCAAGAACCGGCTCAACAGCAACCTGATGCCAGTGAACCTGATGATGATCTACCTTTTTAAAAGAAGCTTTACAGGCTTTCGAATATGGCCTGAGCATTGCCTACATTAAAATTCAGCAATTTTGTGCCCTTAATTGGTAAGGCTCAGGCCTTTTTATGAAAAAACAACTATACTTTTTCGCGCTTATTCTGATGGTAATGCTAGGCTTTTATGCTGCGTATTATTACAGCAACTACAAGGTTCAGAATCTTCCGATAAGAGGGGAGGTGTCGGAAATCCCAAAAACTAACCTTGTAAGAACCTTGAAAAAGCAGCCAGAGCCTGATTCCAATATTCTGTATACTGCTCTTAGTCCGCGACAGCTTACTAGCCCTTTTCGTATTGGAAGTAAGAAAAAACGTTTGACCGATACAGCCCTTTCCAATTCCAACGTGGTTTTTCGATCCGGGACTTACCAGGACAGTACATCGGGTTACATCAAGCTTTCAGAAAACCAGAATTTCCTTGATAATTATCAGCATAATACAGGTTTCACCAAAGGCAACCCTTTTATTTTTCTTCATCTTCACATAAAGCAGATCTTCAAGAAGAATTTCCGTTACTACCATCAGTATCTACCTTTTAAAAATGCAAAGGTTAAAGCCCTTACTTACCTACCGGCGAAGCCTTCTGCTAAAGCTTACAATGTGCGTTATTATCCTAAGGCAAATGCTTATAAGTATTTAGTAAGTTTAAACCGGACAGATAGCTCAAGGCTTGTGTTTGGCATTCCTAAAAAGCAATCTGATTTGTCGCTGCGGAAACTTTACTACCGGGCAGAAGAGCAAATAAGGAATGATAAAGGGCAATCCCTGTCTGCTGATCATCAGCTGGTAATTCCTATGATGGATTTTCAAATAACAAATTCTTATATTCAAAACCTTGGTAATAAAGCTAAGTCCAAGGCGTTGGGCTATACCAAACTTACCTTAATCATGAACACGCAATACAATGTGCTGGATAAGGAAGAGATGAATGATAACGTATCTAACAAACTCATTTTTAACAAGCCTTTTATATTTTACTGTCAGAAATCAAGCTTGAAAGAACATAAGCCTCTATTATTATCCTGGGTTGTAAATCCTCATTTGCTACTCGCAAAGAACCGATAAAGTGGTCGCTCGATGATTTTCAAGAATAAATTTCTCGTATCTTTAAATGTTACCTTTAACGTAGGTTAGGGAAAACAAGCAATGGATTAAAGTGAAAGCTATGGTGGAGCATTACATGGACGAAGAGAAACAAGCTAAGTGGGATAAATTACTACAACAGCTAACAAGCCAGTTTCAAATGGAGCCGGACCTGAAGGGGATTTTGTTCCTTATAGGGATCCGGGAGACGGGCAGTGGGAATAAAACATTCACGAAGGAGCAGAAAGAGGATTTCATGAATTTAGCAATATGCCGAATCCTTAGTCTCTCCGGCTATTTCAGCTATCAAGGGGTGGATGAATATGGTTGGCCGGATTGGCGTCAGGAAAAGTCCTTCCCCAGGCTTGAGCTGAATAAACAAGAAGAAATGCTAAAAGCCCATGTAGTAGCGTATTTTGAAGCGGAATCAATTTTTAGTGAATGAATTAATCAGCCAGCGTAAAAGCAGTGATCACCCTTCACTGATTTTTTGAAGGAGTTACTAAAGTGATGAAAGGTTTTAAATGATCAGCTTACTCAGGTCTACAAAAGGTTTTTTTAGCGTTTTACCCTGTGTGTTGCTAGTCTTAGCTGGTTGCATAGCCACCGTTGAAGCACAGACGGTTGTTAAAGGGCGCATTACAGATCTGAAGAGCGGTGATCCCATTAGCTATGCTAACATTGCCTTTGTGAATCATCCTAGCGTAGGTACAACTACTGATTTCGAAGGCTTTTTCAAGCTTGAAACAAAAAAACAAGGGGTAGACAGTATTCGGATCTCTCAAATGGGATATGATAATAAAGTAATCTCCATTAAAGAGGGACGCCACCAAAATATTAAAGTAAAACTTAAGCCAACCACCTATGAAATGAAAGAATTGGTGGTAAAACCCGGAAAACCGGATTATCTAAAAGTATTAGAAAAAGTCTGGGCAAACAGGGAAAATAACAATCGGGAAACCCTTGACGCTTACGAGTATGAAAGCTATGCGCGTACGGAACTTTCGGTCAATAACATGAGCAAAAAGTTCAAGAACCGCAGCTTCATGAAGCCATTCAAGGCGATTTTTGATACCATGCAAGTAGCAGCGGGCGAAGATGGGGAGCATGTCCTGCCGGTTTTTGTATCGGAAACCATGTCCAAGATGTATCATCGTCATAACCCGGATGCTCAAAAGGAGGTTATCAAAGCTAGTGACGTAACAGGCGTAGGTTTAGAAGACGGCAGCTTTGTAAGCCAGTTTGTAGGAGCTTCCTTCCAGCAATACAACTTCTACCACGACTGGTTGACTATTATTAACAAGCATTTTGTTTCGCCAATTGGAAAAGAAGGCCCCGATTTTTACGAATACCGCGTATTAGATACCCAGCAGATTGATGGCCACCGCAGTATTCAGCTCCAGTTTAAACCCAAAAGAGAAGGGGATCTGGCTTTTTCAGGAAACTGTTGGATTACTGACAGTACTTATGCGCTAAAGCGTATAACCGCTGAAACAGATGATGATGTAAATGTCAACTTTATAGACCGTTTCAAAATTGATCAAAACCTTGAACCTACCATTAAAGGCCCATGGGTGCCTTCCAAGACTCGAGTCTTAGTAGATGTTACACAAGTTAGTGAAAACACCTTTAGCTTTTTGGGAAAATCTTACATTTCCAATGAAAATATCCAGGTAACTCAGCCAAAGGATGGGGAATTTTACGAGCGAGAGATCGTAAAAGCCCTTGATAAATCAGACAAATCCGATAGTTTCTGGAAAGCCAACCGGCATACCAAACTGACCAATACCGAAAAAAAGGTTTATAATACTGTGGACTCAATTCGGGATTTACCTGTGGTCCAATCTTATACGGAAATTATTAAAACCTTGGTTCAAGGCAGGCTGGATTTGGGACCAGTGGAATTTGGGCCTTATTGGTCCGTTTATGGGCACAATGTAGTTGAGGGTCACCGCTTTCAAATGGGTGCCCGAACGGATGAAAATTTCAGCAAGCACTGGATTCTGGAGGGTTATGTGGCATATGGAACGAAGGATGAAACCTACAAATACAACCTACAGGCTGAACGTTTTCTTTCAAGAGAATCATGGACAAAGGTTGGTTTTCAGCATAAGTTTGATCTGGAAGAACTCGGAAGCAGGGAGGATTTCTTCAAGGCCAATCAGCTTTTCCAATTTTCCAGTCAGATCGGGCTTATTGAGCGCTTTAATGCCATTAGGATTAATCGTTTTTGGATTCAAAGTGACCTTTTTGATGGTTTTACACAGCGTGCTTTTCTTCTCACAAGAGATTTTCACCCCAAAGGCAATTACACCTTTGCCTACAAGCGGCCTTCGGATATTCAGTCACAGCGGAAAAACGATTTCCAAACCACAGCGGTAACCCTTGAATCACGGTATGCGCCTAAGGAAAAAGTAACGGTAAGTGGCAATAATCGGGTTCGCCTACGATCTGAAAAAGCGCCGGTTATCACAGCCCGATACACCATGGGGCTTAAAGGTTTTCTGAATGGAGATTTCGCTTTTCAGAAAGGCTCATTACAAGTACAGCAAGATCTGAATTTTGGAGCCTTTGGGAGAGGCCACTATAATATAAAAGGAAAGAAAATTTTTGACAGGCTGCCCTATCCTTTGCTGAATATATTACCGGGTAATGAAACCTTTATCCAGAGCGATAATACCTACAACTTAATGGATTTTTATGAATTTATAGCGGATGAAACCCTTGAAATGTCTTATAGGCATCATTTTGAAGGACTCTTACTAAACAGGGTGCCTTTGATTAAAAAAACAGATTGGCGACTGGTCAGTGGGGGGAAAGCTGTTGTTGGTGATTATAACAATCAGAATGATGACTACATACCGGAGGGAATCCCTCAAGTCGATTATGATTATAGATCATTAGATCCCTCGAAGCCCTATGCTGAAGTAAGCTACGGGATTGAAAATATCTTAAGGGTCATCCGAATTCAGGCTTTCCATCGATTAACTTATAAGTCAGGGAATAATGTCAGACCATTTGGGGTTAAAGGTTCTTTGTATTTTAGCTTTTAAAATTTAGCCATACAGGTTCCCAGCCATGTGATCCCTATGAGCTCCTGTAACACTGCTTAAACAGTTTACTTTCCGGTTGTAGCGAAGCCAACCCAAGAAGCCAAAAATCAAGGCCTCCTTAAAGTCAATTAGGTGCTTTTCACCCACTTCTAGTTTTCCGTGCCAGTAAGTCCCGATCTTATGGATTAAAAAAGTATTCCAAGCACCGCCACCAGTTACAAGTAAGCTTTTTGGGTGTTGGTTATTTTTTTCCTCCTGGATTTCAGGAATTTGCTGCGCTAAGTGTTCGATGTAGGTCCTCAGTTTGTCAGCAGGATTGGCCCGAAAACCTTGGATTAAAGGCAGCCAATGGTTTTCGATATCTCGTTTATCCAGCGACTTAGGGCCTTTTAATTGATAAAACCGAATCTCATTCAAAGCTTCTAGTAATTCCGGGATAAGGTGCCCTTCACTCGCCAAACTGCCTCCTTGGTCATACTGCTTACCGGCCTCCTGTGCCAACTGATTCAAAATTTGGTTACAAGGGGCTACATCAAAAGCCAAACGTTGACCTTCGGCTGAAACGTAAGAAATGTTTGCAATACCCCCCAGGTTAAGACAAGCATCGTAATTGCCAAATAAGAAGGCATCTCCAACAGGCGCCAAAGGTGCTCCTTGTCCCCCTAGGTGTAGGTCAGCCTGGCGAAAATCATGAACAACGGGAATTTGGGTATAAGCCCAAATGGCTGAGGCATCACCAATTTGAAGGGAAAGCCCTGCTTCCGGATTATGGTAAACTGTATGACCATGGCAACTTATCAAGTCTATGTAAAGCTGGTGCCGGTTTTGAAAACTCCTTATTAAATCTCCCAAGTATTGACCGTAAGCCTGGTGGATGGTGCAACCCCTAATTAGATCCGTTGAGGAGATCTGATGAAGCTTAGATAGCCAATGATTGGGGTAGGGAATGGTCTCGGCGGCCTCTATCTGAAAGTGGTAGTCACCATTGTTATGCTGGCTTAAATTGCAGGCTGCTAAATCAACACCATCAAGGGAAGAGCCCGACATTACGCCTACTACAAGCATAGGTGGTTTTTAAATTCTAACCGGGAAACATTTGTTGAAAAGCCTTGGGAAGGTGATTGAGGAGGTCACGGGCAATTAAACTGACCTGACCCTGGTCCTGCCTGGCTATATCACCGGCTAAACCATGAATAAAAACCCCGATTTTAGCCGCTTCTGAAGAAGGGTATCCTTGTGCTAATAAGCCGGTAATCAAGCCTGTTAAGGTATCCCCGCTTCCACCGGTTGCCATGCCAGGATTTCCCGTGCTGTTGAAATAAACATGCCCATCAGGCTGTATTATTCTTGTATTGTTACCCTTCAACACCATGTAGATCTGGTACTGGGAAGCCAGATTTTGGGCTTCTTGTAGTTGTTCTAAGCTGTCACCAGGGCCTGCTAAGCGTTGAAATTCCCCGGGATGTGGTGTCAGGATACTATATCGTGGGATTTCACGCCACAAATCTCCCCGCTTGCTGAGAATGTTTAAGCTATCCGCATCCAGAACAATGGGGTGATCATAAGTGCGCAATAATTCCTCAAGCAATGCTTCCGTATCCGATTCCTGACCTATGCCAGGTCCGATGCCAATGGCATTATAGGTTTTAAGATCCGGTAGCGTAGTTAAGTGCTTATCATTCCGGTCAGGTTTAACCATAGCCTCTGGCACTGCTGTTTGAAGCGGAAGATAACCACAGCCGGGTACGGCAATGGTTAGCAGACCCAATCCACTTTTTAAGCTAGCATTAGCAGCTAGCTGAGCCGCGCCAATAGTCCCATAAGCCCCAAGTATTAGCAAGGCATGCCCAAAATTACCTTTGTGCTGATAAGGTTTTCGAGTTTCTATTTTGCCGCTCATTTTTTCCGCATCAAGAAAGTGATAAGGAGTATTTACAGTGTTGAGGTAATCCGGTAGCAAGCCTATTGGTAATATTTTTACCTCGCCAATAAAAGGCTGGACTTCCGGTAGCATGAAGCTAAGCTTATAAAGTTCAAACGTAAAGGTGTAGTTGGCTACTATCTTGATAGAATCAGTGTTCAGGGTATCACAATAAATTCCTGTTGGGATATCTACGGCTACAACAGAAGCTGAATGTGCATTTACGGCCTTCACAATATCCGCAATCAAGCCTTTTAAGGGTCGGTCTAGTCCACTTCCTAATAGGGCATCAATAATTACTGAATCAGATGATATAGGAGACAGTTCATCAGCCGATTGTAGCTGCTGAATGGATGCTTTTTCTTCTCTTGAAAACCTTTTCCAGTTATGGTTAAAATCCTGAGATGGCTTGCTGGAAGACCCAACTACCGCTATTTGAACTGTGTAGCCATCTTGGGCTAATAGCCTCCCAATAGCCAGTCCATCACCCCCGTTGTTTCCCTTACCGCAAATGATGTAAACTGGCCTGTTGGCTGAAAAAGTGTCTTTAAAAGTTTTAGTAAATGCGGAAGCCGCTCGCTCCATGAGATCAATGGAGGGAATGGGCTCCTGCATCATAGTTTGGCGATCAGCTTCTTGTATTTGCTTGCGATTGAGGATTTTCATGACTACCAATAGGCTTTAGGCTAAATAACGAGAAACAAATCCATAGCTTTCAACCTTTTATTCAAGGAATACATCCACCTACCATCAGGCTGATTTTGATGTAAATTTGCACCTTTTAAAATACTCATTCATGAAGGAACAAGTTCGCGTACGTTTTGCTCCAAGTCCTACGGGATATCTGCATATTGGTGGTGTTCGCACCGCTCTGTACAATTACCTGTTTGCCAGGCAAAATAAGGGTAAATTTATTCTGCGTGTTGAAGATACAGACCAGTCACGCGCTGTTGAGGGGGCTGAAGCCTACATTACAGAGGCCTTGCGATGGGCTGGAATCACTTATGACGAAGGCCCGGATAAAGAAGGCCCGTATGCTCCTTATCGTCAGTCAGAGCGTAAAGCAACTTACGCACAGTATGCAGAACAGCTTGTAAGTGAAGGTAAGGCCTACTATGCTTTTGATACCTCCGAGGAGCTGGAAAACATGCGCGAACGCATGAAGAAAGCAGGCAAAGCTTCTCCCAAGTATGATCACGTCACGCGGGAATATATGCAAAATTCCCTGACCTTACCACAGGATGATGTCCATAAACGTATGGAGGATGGCCAACCGTTCGTAGTGAGGCTAAAGGTTCCTCGCAAAGAAGAGGTTAAGCTTTACGATCGCGTTCGAGGTTGGGTATCCGTTCAAAGTGAGCAAATTGATGATAAGGTGCTGATCAAAGCCGATGGCATGCCGACCTATCACATGGCAAATGTTGTAGATGATCACCTGATGCGGATCACTCACGTGATCAGGGGTGAGGAATGGTTGCCCTCAGCACCGTTGCACGTACTACTTTATCAGTTTCTGGGGTGGGGCGAAGAAGTACCGGAATTTGCCCATTTACCTTTAATTATGAAACCAGATGGCAGCGGCAAGCTTAGCAAGCGCGATGGTGAAAAGGGGGGATTTCCGGTGGCTCCTATTCGATGGGAAAGTGAGGAGGGTGAAAGCGTAGAAGGTTTTAGGGAACATGGATACTTCCCGGAAGCTTTTATCAATATCCTTGCTATGCTGGGCTGGAGCCCTCATGATAACCGGGAAGTCTTTACCATGGATGAGCTAATCCATAAGTTTGAGCTAGAGCGAGTTGGAAAAGCCGGTGCAAAGTTTGACCCCGATAAAGCCAGCTGGTATAACCAGTATTACCTGCGCCATAAATCCGGGGAAGAATTGGCTGAATACTTCCTTTCTGATCTAGAGAAACGGGGGTATCAGCCGGAGAAGGAATATGTCGTTAAGGTTTGCGAATTGGTTAAAGAGAAGGCGTCATTCATTACCGAGTTTTATGAACTTGCTTATTTCTTTTTTGAGAAACCCAGCGACTATGATCAAAAGATCATTCGTAAAAAGTGGGATGAGCAGGCTCCAGAATTCTTTACCCAACTGAAAACCTCACTTACTCAACTGGAAGATTTTTCAGCTGATAATATAGAGCATACCTTTAAGACCCTGGCTCAGGACTCATTCGGTGAAAAACCTGGCAAGTTCATGCAGCTTTTTCGTGTAATGGTTACGGGATTAAGCTATGGACCGGCCATTTTCGACACCTTAAGCTTAATAGGCCGGGAAGAGGTGTTAGAAAGGTTGGAAGCTGCGCTCGAGCGAATCCCTTCAATGGAAGTCTAGCTTCCGATAGCGCCTTTCTCAGATCAGCTTTCTTTTCCTTTTAAGTTAAAGACGCTCCTGGATATCCAGCCGGTTTCGCCGAGCTGTATCCTTGGCAATGTCGTAGCCGGCATCAGCATGCCTGATAACACCTGTTGCTGGATCATTGGTCAGGACGCGCTGCAGGCGATTTTCAGCATCCTCAGTTCCATCAGCTACGATCACCATTCCCGCATGGATAGAGTTACCGATGCCAACACCCCCACCATGATGAACCGATACCCAGGTAGCCCCGGAAGCGGCATTCATAAGGGCATTCAGAATAGGCCAGTCCGCTATGGCATCTGATCCATCCGCCATGGATTCGGTTTCTCGGTTAGGGGAAGCGACAGAGCCCGTATCAAGGTGATCCCTGCCAATGACAATGGGTGCCTTTACGCGGCCTTCCTTCACCAACTTGTTAAAAGCTAGCCCGGCTTTGGCGCGTTCTTCCACGTTTAGCCAGCAAATCCGTGCTGGTAACCCCTGAAAAGCCACCTGCTCCTGGGCCATTTTTAGCCAGCGGGTTAGGTGATGATTTTCCGGGAAAAGCTCCATCAAAGCTTTATCAGTCTCATAAATATCCTGTGGATCTCCTGATAAAGCAGCCCACCGGAATGGCCCATTACCTTTTGAAAATTCCGGGCGGATATAAGCTGGCACAAAACCGGGAAAATCAAAAGCATTGGAGACACCGTAATCCTGAGCTTGCCCCCTAAGGTTATTGCCATAATCGAATGTTATGGCACCACGCAGCTGAAAATCCAGCATTAGCTGCACATGGTGAGCCATGGTTTCTTTGGAACGGTGGATGTAGGCGTCCCGGTCGTGTTCACGCAGTTGCTGAGCCTCAGCCAGGGACATTCCCTCCGGTATATAACCGTACAAGGGATCATGAGCTGAGGTTTGATCCGTGAGGGTATCGGGGGTGAGCTCCCTTTCTTGCAATCGCTTTAAAAGGTCGATAGCGTTGCCGGCATACGCCACGGAATAGGCTTGCTGACGGCTTTTAGCTTCTAAGGCTTTGTCGATGGCTGTATCCAGATCGCGGCTGTAATCATGCAGGTATTGGGTTTCAATCCGTCTTTGTATGTGATGCTCATCCACCTCAGCGGCCAGGCAAACGCCATCATTCAGGGTGATAGCCAAAGGCTGAGCACCGCCCATGCCACCTAGGCCGGCTGTTACATTTAATTTTCCCTTAAGCGAACCATCAAAGTGCTGAGCTGCCAGCGAGCCGAAAGTTTCGTAAGTACCCTGAAGAATTCCCTGCGTTCCGATGTAAATCCAAGAGCCAGCTGTCATCTGGCCGTACATCATCAGGTCCTGTTGCTCCAGTTTGGAGAAATAATCATAGGTAGCCCATCGCGGTACTAACAGTGAATTGGCAATTAAAACGCGGGGCGCATCCTTATGGGTACGGAGAATGCCTACCGGCTTGCCAGACTGGATCATCAGGGTTTCGTCTTCCTCCAGATCCTGTAAAGCTTTGATGATGTTATGAAGCGCTTGATGGTTACGGGCGGCTTTGCCATTGCCCCCATAAACAATGAGTTGCTCATTGTTTTCTGCCACATTTGGGTCCAGGTTGTTTAAAAGCATGCGGTAAGGGGCTTCTTGTAGCCAACCCTGGCAAGTGAGCTGGGAGCCTGTTGGCGCACCTTCAAGATATTCTGCGAGCTGATCAGCTGTTTCCCTAGTCATACTGCAAACGACCTTTTCCTTATGATCTTTAAAGTTAAAACTTTTGACGCATTGTTACATAATCTCTTAGCGCAACATAAATTACAAGAGAGCTAACTTGTTTATCGTTTTAAATTTTGTTCAGCTCACTATGGTTAATCAACCAAGCGTTTGACAAAAAAGGGTATCGATATGTAGCGATGTAGTCAGCTTGTTTAAAACCTGGTAAACCAATTGACTTGCTCTGATAAAAGGTCATAGTAAAATTGATCCGTTAAAGCCGTCTGGCTTTTATCCAGGTTTTGCTCCACAAAAGGAATTTTCACGCGCTGGGGTAAAACATGCATTCCCAAGTGGCTTAAGATATCCGACATGTGGCTTAAAGCCAGGGCCGCCCCTTGGGTATTGGAAGAAAAACCAACGAGTGCGCTTTTTTTGTAGGTAAAGGTATTCGGATAACGTAACCCATCAATAAAAGCTTTCAAAGCCCCGGGAATTGAGCCGTTGTATTCTGATATGATAAAAACCATTTTCTCCGTGTTGTCGATTTTATCCTGAAGCTTATTGAATTCTGGGTGGGTTAGCGCGTTTTCATAAAGAGCGCTGAAAATGAAGTCCTTTGGAAGGATATTGAGGTCCAATACTTCGCTGTAATCGCCAGCGGCTTCAAGTGTTTTAGCGTAGATATCAGCAATGGCCTTTGAACGAGAATTTTTGCGGTTGGTGCCTGATATTACTAGGGTCATGGATGTATTTTTAATAACTAAAAGTCAGAAGAAAATTTATTGTTAAAAAAGCAAAGGTAATCCCCGTGAGAAGGAAACCACCTAATAATTACAATACAAAGTCGATAATTACAGGTTTGTTTTCAAGGTTAAACTGCTATATTTGCACTGCTTTAAAAAACGCAAAATAATCCCTGTAATGCAAAACAAAGGCAGGATTGCTCAGGTTATAGGGCCGGTGATAGATGTGAGTTTCGATAGTGAAGATTCTCAGATCCCTAAAATCATGAACGCCCTTCACGTTGAGCGTGAGGATGGGTCTACACTCGTACTTGAAGTTCAGCAGCACTTGGGCGAAGATATTGTCCGTACAGTAGCAATGGATTCCACCGAAGGTCTGGTTCGCGGAATGGAGGTTTCTGATACTGGTGCACCTGTTCGTGTTCCTATTGGCGATAACATTCGAGGCCGCCTTTTTAACGTGGTAGGCAATAATATTGACGGGATAGACCAGGTGCAGACGGAGGACTCTCGTCCCATTCACCAAACACCGCCAAAATACGAAGATCTATCTACCTCGGATGAGCCTTTGTGGACGGGGATCAAAGTAATTGATCTTTTAGAGCCATACTCAAAGGGCGGTAAAATTGGACTTTTTGGAGGTGCCGGAGTTGGTAAGACCGTCCTTATCATGGAGTTGATCAACAACATCGCCAAAGCTTATGAAGGTATTTCCGTTTTTACGGGAGTAGGGGAACGTACAAGAGAGGGCAATGACCTGCTAAGAGAGATGCTAGAGGCTGGCGTTATAAATTATGGTGATGCTTTTCGTGAGTCCATGGAAGCCGGTGGATGGGATCTGTCAAAGGTGGATTCAGAAGCCGTTCAAAACTCACAAGCTACGCTGGTATTCGGCCAAATGAATGAGCCACCAGGTGCCCGTGCACGTGTGGCGCTTACGGGCCTGAGTATCGCTGAATATTTCCGAGATGGTGATCCCAACAGTGAAGAGGGACGCGACATTCTGCTTTTTATAGATAACATTTTCCGTTTTACACAAGCTGGAATGGAAGTTTCTGCCCTACTTGGCAGAATGCCCTCCGCAGTTGGTTATCAACCAACGCTTGCTACGGAAATGGGGGAGATGCAGGAACGTATTACCTCTACAAAACGGGGATCCATTACCTCGGTTCAAGCTGTTTACGTACCGGCTGACGACCTGACGGACCCAGCACCCGCTACTACTTTTGCCCACCTAGATGCAACTACGGTTCTTAGCCGGAAAATTGCGGAGCAAGGGATTTACCCGGCAGTGGATCCACTTGACTCTACGTCCAGAATTCTGGACCCTGATGTTGTTGGCAATGACCATTACCAAACCGCTCAGCGGGTGAAAGAGATCCTTCAGCGGTACAATGAGCTGCAAGATATCATTGCCATCCTTGGTATGGAGGAATTATCCGAAGAAGATAAAACGGTGGTTCACCGGGCCCGCCGGGTTCAGCGCTTCCTTTCTCAGCCTTTCTTTGTAGCTGAGCAGTTTACCAGTATCCCGGGTAAATTGGTCTCTATTGAAAATACGATTAAAGGATTTAACAAAATTCTGGACGGTGAAGTGGATCAGTATCCGGAAAATGCCTTCAACCTTGTAGGTACTATTGAAGAGGCGGTAGAGAAAGGTGAACAAATGATGGCTGAAACCGAACAAGAAGAAACTTAAAAAGCAATCGCTGAAATTTAATCTAATGCGGCTTGAAATTATAACCCCTACCGAAGTGGTATTTGATGGAGAAATTAGCCGTGTGCGATTTCCCGGTGATAGTGGTTCTTTTGAAGTTTTAAGGAATCATGCCGCACTGATCGCCACCATAAAAGCCGGTAACATCAAAGTAGTGAACACAAATGGGGATTCGCAGGAATATCCTGTTAGTCCAGGATTTGTGGAGGTTCGCGATAATCAGGTTACAGCGCTTGTATAGGTAACCCGTTTTTGTTTCAACATTCGTCACCTTTGTTAAAATGGGATACCCAACAAGGCATCGCTAACTAGCGGTGCCTTTTTTTTTGCGAATTTGTTCTGAAGGCTCTTCAAAACGGTAATGACCAAATAAGTTTTTAATCCGCATTTCAACAACACCAAGTAGCGCTTCTCGGAATATGCCTTTCGACATTTTTGATTCTCCCCTGGACCGATCGGTAAAGATAATCGGTACCTCGCGGATCCTAAAGCCATTTTGCCATGCTGCAAACTTCATTTCGATCTGAAAAGCGTATCCTTTAAACTTGATTTTATCAAGGTCTATCGTTTCCAGCACTGATCTGCGGAAACAAGCAAAGCCAGCGGTGGTATCTTTCAGGGGCATTCCCGTTACAAAACTTACATACTTAGAGGCAAGAAAAGATAACAATACCCTTCCCATTGGCCAGTTGACCACATTCACGCCTTTTACATAGCGTGAGCCAATGACCAAATCCAAATTTTCCGAATGACAGGTGTGGTACAGGCGCTCTAGATCCTTTGGATTATGGGAAAAGTCGGCATCCATCTCAAAAATGAATTCATATTCCTGCTTGAGCGCCCATTTGAAACCTTCAATGTAAGCTGTTCCCAGTCCGTACTTGCCTTTTCGTTTATAAAGGTGAAGACTGTTCTGATAGGTTCCCTGCATTGCATGAATGATAGCTTGGGTCTGATCAGTAGAATTGTCATCTACGATCAAAACATCGAGGGTCAGGGGAAGACTAAAGATTTCCTGAAGAAGCTCCCGGATATTGGCTTCTTCATTGTAGGTGGGTATTACTAAGACTGCTTTGGTCAAGGATCAGGAAAATTTTTAATGGTTACTTTTTATGCTAAAGTATGATGAACGCAAAAATGGTTTTTTTAAACAAAAATAGATGAGCGCGTCAGTAGCTATTTAGATTTGTCAATAACCAATCAAAACTCAAAATCATGCCAAAGGCTCTCTTTCTAGATCGCGATGGTATTCTGATTCGAGAAAGGGGGGATTATTCCTACTTGCCGGAGCATATTGCTTATGTTCCAGGTATAGAAAAATTTTTGCTGGAACAGCAGGCCAAAGGATACCTTTTAATTGTAGTTTCTAACCAAGGGGGAATTGCCAAAGGATTGTTTGGCCCTGAGCATGTTGAACACCTTCACCAAATTATTCATCATCACTTTCTAAGCTATGGCGTTAGTATTCATTCTTGGTTCTTTTGTCCACATCACGATGAGATAAGCTATTGTTTATGCCGTAAGCCTGGCTCCCTGATGCTGGAAAAGGCCATCGCCAGATACCAGGTGATTACTTCTGAATCTTACATGATAGGGGACAAGGAAAGTGATAAAGAGGCTGGAAGAAGGGCGGGGTTAACACCACTACTAGTAAATTCAAACACAAACCTGAACCTATACAATCCGCTTGATTAAAGGATTTAGGTGGTATCCCCATGAACATAGGGGTTGTTAGCCTTTACCTTCTCGTAATTGTTTTCCCAATCGGGAGGGAGTTCCATGATATGTCCGCAGCGGTCACAAGTGCGAAGCTCAAGGGATGAGTAAAAATTGTTCATCACAATAGGAAATTGCTTAACGATGTCCTCCAAAAAGAAGTATTCTTCATAAAGGCGATTCCCACAATTATCACAGAAATAAACAAAGCCATCTTTATCCCCTGGCTTTCGGTGTTTTTCAATGATCAGACCCACCGTATCTTCATAGCGTTGGGGTGAATGAAGCACTTTAGGGGGAAGCAGGAACATTTCGCCCTCCTTTATGGGAATATTTTTGAATTCTCCCTCATCCACAATCTTGACGTTGATGGCTCCCCGAACCTGGAAGAAAAGCTCTTCACTTTCATTGTAGTGGAAATCCTTGCGGGTATTAGGCCCGCCGGAGACCATGACAATAAAATCCGTATTATCCTTGTAAACGGTTTCATTACTTACCGGAGGCTTGAGCAGGTGCTCGTGATCTTTGATCCATTGCTGGAAATTGATAGGCGGATGCATACTCATAGCAATTGGATTTTTGAAAGAAAAAAGTAACAATTTTTCTACGCATAAAATTAACGATTGAAGGCTTTAAAAGATTTACGAATTCAAAAACTAATCCCTTTTTATTGGGAGGGCAAAGGCGTGTAAAAGCTTTAGATTCGTTCTTTGAAGGTTAAAATCCATCCTTATGGGTCTACTGCTCTGGTCGGAAGAACGGTTTCAAGTGACCATTGAGCGATTGGCGCGGCAATTAGTAGAACGGCATGAAAACTTTGATGAAAAAGCGTTAATCGGATTACAACCTCGAGGTGTATTCCTTGCCAGGAAATTACATCGTCAGCTTGAGGCTATGTTGGGAGCCAATAAGGTTCCTTATGGCGAATTGGATGTGACCTTCTATCGGGATGATTTTCGAAGGCGAAATGAACCGTTGGTACCCGCCGAAAGCGCTATTAACTTTCAGCTGGAAGGTAAACAGGTGATACTTGTAGATGACGTTTTATATACAGGCCGCACCGTACGTGCTGGATTGGATGCGTTGCACGACTACGGGCGCCCTTCTCGGGTAGAATTTTTAGTATTAGTGGACCGTAGGTTTAGCCGGCATTTGCCAATTGATTCCGATTATGTGGGCATCCGCGTAGACACCCGCTCGTCACAAAGTGTAAAAGTCGAATGGGCAGAAGAGGAAGGGACGGACTGCATATGGCTTATAGATGAACAATGACCAGAACGCTTTTAAACGTAGTTATTTTGACTCTCTTTACAAAATCAAATTCCATTTGAATACCTATGACTTCCCTTAGTGTATCCAACTTGATAGGCATACAGGAGCTTAATCAAGCTGATCTAAAGTTAATATTTGATACTACTGATAATTTCAAGGAAGTCATTAGCCGACCAGTAAAAAAAGTCCCATCCCTTAGAGATGTAACAATAGCCAATATCTTTTTTGAGAGCTCCACTCGTACTCGCGTTTCCTTTGAATTGGCCGAAAAAAGGCTTTCATCGGATAATATCAACTTCAGTGCTTCTACTTCTTCGGTCTCCAAGGGTGAAACCCTGCTTGACACGGTTAATAACATCCTGGCCATGAAAGTGGACATGGTCGTCATGAGGCACCCGCATTCTGGTGCTGCTAATTTCTTGGCCCGTCATGTGGATGCTCAGATTATCAATGCGGGAGATGGCCGCCATGAGCATCCCACCCAAGCACTGTTGGACGCTTTTTCGCTCAAAAGACAATTGGGCGATCTTAGGGGTAAAAAAGTAGCTTTAATTGGGGATATTATGCATTCCAGGGTGTCCCTATCCAATATTTTTTGCATGCAAAAGTTGGGGGCTGAAGTTACCGTTTGTGGCCCACCAACCCTTATTCCGCCTCACATGGCCTCAATGGATGTAAACGTTAGTTATGATCTTGAATCAACGCTTCAGTGGTGCGATGCTGCTAATGTGCTTCGCATTCAGTTAGAGCGGCAGCAACACGGGTATCTGCCTAGCCTTAGAGAATATGCGAAATACTATGGCGTTACAAGAAAGCTTCTTGACAGGCTGGAAAAAGAAATTGTAATTATGCATCCGGGCCCAATGAATAGGGGCGTTGAGATTGAAAGTGCGGTAGCTGATTCCAATAATGCCATTATATTGGATCAAGTAGAAAATGGAGTAGCTGTGCGCATGGCCGTTCTCTATTTGTTAGCGGGTCAAGTAAATGTAGATGGGTAAGTTTCTCAACTTTGTTTCTTATTGAAATTTTTCCCAAAATGATTGAAGCTTTTGGTTAAGCTTTTCAACCATTTTTTGAGGATCTTTATTGATCCCTAAAAAACTAAAGGTTTTTGTATTTGGGATTTTTGCGGGGAATGGAGATTTTAAGACATGAAGGGTTGTATCCCTTATTACCATTCCCTCATAGGAGCGATGGCTTCGCTTTAGGTAACTTTCGCCCACGTCCAGGATATACCTCGGTTTATTGGAATCAACGGCAATCCCTGGTGAGCCTTTCTGCTTAAAAGCAACGGATTGCCAGTTTGAACTAAGGATGGTATCCGTTTGGTAATCGTAAAAAAAAGCATATGGGCAAAAGTTGAAAGCCCTTTTGAAAGCCGCTATAATCCGATTGTGACGAGCCTCTGTTAGTTTTTGTAAGGTTTTTAATTTAACCCTATCCTCCGCCGCTCCGGCGGTATCAAGCTTTTCTTTAAGGTATTGGATTTGGTTACGCTTGGATGTAAGCCTGACTAACAAAATACCGTGCCTCAACTGGCGAATGTGCCTGCGGGCGATTTTCTTCTTTGGCTCAATTGAATTGTCCGATTGAACGTTAATATTGGCAGGGAAAAGTTGATAAGTGAGCCCTAACTGAAAGGAGCTGAAGTGGTGATTGTTTGGTAGTTGTTGTAAGCTTCGCTGGTAGCTAATTTGTAGCCCAATTTTTTTACTCAATGCAATTTCAATCCCCGCCGAACCCCATAAATGCAGCAAGCCCGGATCCTCTATGGGAAAATCTTCGGTATTGGAATTGGTATTTGTTCTAAAGTTTGTTAACAAGTAACCGGCAGATGCTCCAGCTAAGATGTCAAACCCAGAAAATAGTTGAAACCTTCCGTTAAGGGGTAAGGCGAAATAATGGAATTTGTGTTTATACCGAGGGTTGGTAAAATCAGCCCCTAAAATTTGATATCGGGGGTTTAAGGAAAGCTTGAAACTGCGGGGATTTTTCATAGTTTCCTCAGAAAATATTGTTGGACTTATTAACCTAAAGCCTCCATAGAGGTTGGTTAAAGCAGAACCAACAGAACTTCCTTTGTTGATAATGTTACTATTAAAAATGCCCGATGTTAAATCCACTTTAAAACCTTCGCTATCCTCTTGGGCTGTGGTATTGCCACCTACAAGCGCCAACAAAAGCAGAGGCTTTAGACCTAGTAGAAACCTTGATTGCCGCATTACTTGTTTGTCGTTTTAACCGAATAATTTGAAAGTAAACAAGAATACACCACTTGACCAAAATTCAAAGCGGTAGACCCTTAAGCTTTTCAGAACTCATAAAACACAAAAAACATAAGATGACCTCTCAATATACACAAGACACCATTGCAGCTATCGCAACGCCTTCTGGCCAGGGTGCAATTGGCGTTATTCGTTGTTCTGGAAAAGAGGCTATAAGCACAGTAAATATCCTCTTCCGGGCAAGGAAGGATCTCACGAATGTAGCCAGTCATACTGCTCATTACGGTACCATTCGAGAAAACCAAACAGTGTTAGATGAGGGGGTTGCCACGGTTTTTCGGGGTCCCCATTCTTACACTGGTGAGGATGTTGTAGAATTATCCTGTCATGGCTCGCCTTATGTATTGCGGAATGTTATGGAAGCCCTCTTGAGGCAGGGCTTAAGGCATGCTGACGCAGGGGAGTTTACTTTACGTGCCTTCCTGAATGGTAAAATGGACCTTTCCCAAGCTGAGGGCGTTGCTGATCTCATAGCTTCAGAATCTGCAACATCCAGGGATGCTGCTATTCATCAGTTAAGGGGTGGTTTTTCGGCCAAAATCCAGGAATTGCGTGAGCGCTTATTGAATTTCTCATCCCTGCTGGAACTTGAATTGGATTTTTCAGAAGAAGATGTAGAATTTGCCAACCGTGATGAATTACAGTCGACCCTTGACGAGATCTATCAAACGGTTAAGAACCTTTCTGACTCTTATCAAATGGGGAATGTGCTTAAAGAAGGCGTGTCAGTGGTGATAGCAGGAAGGCCAAATGCTGGTAAATCAACGCTAATGAATGCACTGCTCAATGATGAGCGAGCCATTGTCTCCGACATTCCCGGCACTACTCGGGATGTTGTAGAGGATACGCTTCAGCTAGAGGGCGTCAAATTCCGCTTTAGTGATACAGCCGGTATCAGGACTTCTGAAGACACCATAGAGCGAATTGGGGTTGAACGAACAATGCAAAACCTGGAAAAAGCCCATATGGTGGTATACATCTTTGACGTGGAAACAACTTCAGCCGAAGATGTCCAAGCCGACCTGGCAGAGCTCAAACTTACCAAGCCTTATTTCCTGGTAGCCAATAAAATTGATCGCGGGCTTAAGGAAGAGCAAAAAGCTCAATTGGAGCAATTGCCAAATCTGGTATTGGCTTCATCTGAAACCCAAGAAAACCTAAATGCCATTAGAAGTAAACTGCTGGAAGTGATGGAATTAAACGAGCAGTCAACTGATAAAACCATGGTAACCAACTTACGGCATTACCAAGCTTTAAACGAGACCCTTGAAGCCATTAGCGATATCTACACCAATTTCCAAGCGGGAATTTCCACGGACTTTATAACAATTGACATCCGCAGAGCACTTCAAGCAATGGGGGAAATTACAGGAGAGATTACCAATGATGAAGTGCTTGGTAATATATTTCAGAAATTCTGCATAGGAAAGTAGTATTTATATTTAAAGTATAAGAATTAAATTTAATAAAAAATTGTGTAGCTATATAACTTATAAAATGGGGTACATTCAAGTTCAAATATTCTCCCTTCGAGTTTAAAAGCCAACTAAAAATCTGTATATTGGCACCTCCATAACGCAGTACCACGACAAAGTGACCAATAAATCCTATGAGTAATCTGAAACAAAAATTTGAAGGTAAAGGCCTAAAACTCCGTGAGGAGGTACAAAAACTTCGTAAAGAATATGGAGATGTTTCACTAGGTGAATATGATGTTTCGCAGGCGTTTGGTGGAATGAAAGGAATAAAAGGGCTTGTGTATGAGCCTTCACAGCTTGATCCGAATGAAGGTATTCGTTTCCGGGGCTACACCGTCCCTGAAATAAGGGATAAACTTCCTAAAGCAGAAGGTGGCGTAGAGCCGCTACCGGAAAGCATTTTTTATCTCATGCTCATGGACGAGCTTCCTTCTAATGAGGATGCTAAAGAGGTAAGTGATGAATGGAAAAAACGGAGCAATATCCCTAAACATGTTTTTGATACCCTGGATGCGATGCCGAAGTCCACGCATCCTATGACAATGTTTAGCACGGCTATTCTTTCCATGCAAACGGAGTCTGTTTTCTCGGATGCCTACAGGGAAGGTACTGATAAGGCTGAGCTATGGCGTTACATGTATGAGGATGTCATGAACCTGATTGGTCGTTTGCCCAGAATTGCTGCCTACATTTATCGTAAAAAGTATTGTGATGATAATCAAATTGAACCTAACCCTAAGTTGGACTGGGCGGCCAATTTTGCTAACATGTTAGGTTTTGGCGATAGCGAGGAGTTTATGCGCCTCATGCGCCTTTACCTTACCATACATGCGGATCACGAAGGCGGGAATGTTTCCGCCCACTCCGTAAGGCTGGTAGGATCCTCCCTTAGCGATGCTTACTATGCTTTCTCAGCGGGCATGAATGGATTGGCTGGGCCCTTGCATGGACTAGCTAACCAGGAAGTGATCCGGTGGATCAATGAAATGAGGGATAACATTGGAAAGAAAAAGCCCTCAAAAGGTGATGTTGAGAAATACGTTCGCGATACGCTAAATAAAGGACAGGTTATACCAGGTTACGGCCATGCGGTACTACGTAAAACGGATCCGCGTTTCACCGCTCAGCGGGAGTTTGCCTTGCGTTACATGCCTGACGATGAGTTGATTCAGACAATTGGGCTACTTTACGATGTCGTTCCCGGAATCTTATCAGAGGTTGCTAAAATTTCTAATCCATGGCCTAACGTAGATGCTCACTCTGGTGCATTGCTGGTGCATTATGGAATGGAAGAGTACGATTTTTACACTGTGCTATTTGGTGTAGCAAGGTCGCTTGGAACCCTCTCATCCCTTATTTGGGACCGCATGCTAATGCTTCCCATTGAGCGGCCGAAATCGCTTACTACCAAAGCCATTAAGGATCATATTAAAGAACAGGTAGGAGAAGCCGATCTTTCCTAATACAACAAGCTTACAAACCTATAGCTTAAGCCCCGTCATCTTATTTTCAGGTCGGGGCTTTTTTGTGAAATACAATGCTGGAAAAACCAACTATGTCGCAGGTTAAGGTTTTTGAATTTAGCCCTTTTCAAGAGAATACTTATATCCTGTATGAAGGTCAGAAAGCCATAATTATTGATCCTGGCTGCTTTGAAGCTTCGGAGCGCGAGCAGCTGCAGGATTTTTTAACACAGGAGGATTTAACCCCTCAGCGCCTTATTAACACCCATTGTCATATAGATCATATCTACGGAAATTCATTTATTAAAAGTAATTATGATCTTCCGCTAGAAATTCCGCCTGACGAGCAGCAAGTTTTGGATACATCCGATTCCCTGGCAATGGCTTTTGGTGCTCCTCCACCTGGATCTCCTCAAGCAGATCACTATATCCAGGATGGGGACCGCATTACGCTGGGTAATACTACCTTTGAGGTGTTAGCAACCCCCGGTCATTCGCCGGGGCATATCTCCCTGTTGAATAGGAATGAAGGGTATATCATTAGTGCTGACGTCTTATTTCAAGGTGGAATTGGAAGAACAGATCTACCGGGAGCTGATTATCAAACGTTAATTGATACGATTAACAATAAGTTACTACCATTAGGGGATGACACCATTGTTTATCCCGGTCATGGCCCCTCTACTACGATTGGGATTGAACGCCTTCAAAACCCGTTTTTGCAAGGTTAATGGTTTACCCAATTGCAGTCAATAGCACAACTGCGTGGGCTGAGATCGCTTCTTCACGACCTTCCGGCCCTACATATTCATTTGTGGTAGCTTTAACGGATACCTGTTCTTCAGAAACATGTAAATGGGAAGCAATTAGGCCACGCATACGGGGTATAAGTGAGGTGAGCTTAGGAACTTGTAAGCATACGGTAGCATCAAGATTGTGTAAGCCATAACCCTTATTAGCCAGAAGCTGCTGAACGTACCCTAATAATTCTGTGCTAGTTATATCCTTGTATTGCGGGTCCGAGGGCGGAAAATGATTTCCGATGTCTCCAAGTCCCAAAGCTCCAAGACAGGAGTCACAAATGGCATGCAGCAATACATCAGCATCAGAATGCCCGACTAAGCCTTTGTAATGCGGTATTGTAATACCACCAAGCACCAACGTCTCAGAAGCCGAAAGCTGGTGAAGGTCGTAGCCATGCCCTATTCTTAGATCCATTGATGGATTTTAACTCCCTTTTTCGGAGCTGTTCAGCCGCAGGCCCAGGGATATACGGATGGTGTTAGCCAAGGGACTATTTTGATTGGGCTCACCATTGGCGGAAACGAGATAAGAGAAATCTAGGGATAAAACGTTATACCGAATACCAGCACCTAAAGTTAAGAACTTTCGATCTCCTTTTTTCTCCGCTTCGTAAAAATATCCAGCTCTTAAAGCAAACTGATCATCATACCAGTATTCCAGACCAATTGAGGGCTTAATTTCCTTCATCTCCTCAGAAAAGCCACCAGGAGCATCGCTAAACGAATTTATGGCGCCACCAATAACAGATTTATCATCATCATTCACATTTACAGGTCCTCCAACTATTCCTTGTCCCGAATCTACTCTTTGAGGCGTTGGGACCAGGAGCTTTCGGAAATCAGCTAAAACGGCTAACTCATTGTATTCATCAAGCTTGAAATTTAGGTAGGAACCGAGTTTCAGTTTCATGGGGATAAAATCCCCACCTTGTGTGTTGTTGTAACTGATTTTGGAGCCAAGGTTTCGCATATTGGCCCCAAACGCTAGATCGGCTTCTGTGTTAAAAAGCTCAACTTCCGTATTGTAGTAGGCACCAATATCTCCGGATACCGCGTTTCCAGGCTGCGTTTCTGTACCTCCACCAGTTGGGGTATTGCCAGCCAAGTTTGACCGGATGTAACGCAATGAAACGCCAACGGAAAATTCATCACTTAGTTGACGACCATAAGAGGTCGAAATGGCAAACTCCGTTGGTCTGAATTCTCTTAACTCTTTGCCATTGCGATCTGTGAACTGTATATCTCCTAATGAGAAGTACCGTAGAGCACCGCCTATGCCCGAACGATTATTGATTTTGTAGTAGCCTGAAAGGTAATTAAGGCTTATATCCGGAATATTAAGGTTTCTAAGCCAAGGTGTATGGGAAGCAGATAACTCCCCATCATGCTTTAAATTACCTAGAGTGGCTGGATTCCAGTAGGGCGCGGTGCCGGACGGTGGCATAGCAACGCCCGTACCTGCCATCCCACCCGTTCTTGCATCGGGTGAAATGCCCAGGAAAGGCACTGCGGTGGTAATGACATTACGCCTACCCGAAAGCGAGAAATTCTGAGCTTCGGCCACTTGAGATAGGCCTAAAACCAAAACCATCATCAAGCTAAAACTACGAAATACCAACTTTATCATGAATTCATTGATTATACATTGTACAAAGCTACTAAATAACGCCTTTTACAAAAATTTATTTTTGAATAACCAAGCGGTTACTTTCCTGAACTGTACCACCATCATCAGCTTTTAGGACAACCTCACAAACATAAACACCCGGTTCGAGGGGCTGACCACTACCATTTGTACCATTCCAAGTAATAGTCTGGCGGCTTGCTTCAGGGGAAAATTGTCTACTAAAGGTTGTAATGGTTTGCCCTTGAATGTTATAAATCCTAACGTTTGCTTTAACAGGGCTTCCGCGTTGGTTGTGCTCGAAGGCTATGGTTGTCCGATCGGAAAAAGGATTGGGATAGTTGGTTAAAGATTCGATGGTTAGTTGTTGATCCTCAACTACTAAAAAAGACAATTGGTCCGAACCTACTTTGTTCGTAACATCCCATACTTTCAGTTGTAGATAATGCTGCCCCGGTTCTAAATCCATCAATTGGTGTTCTAACTGACCCCTATTAAAGGTGTCAGCTGACGCTTGGTAGGCATCATCTAAGGTCACTGACTTATTACCATCTATGGTCAACTGAGGTAAATGGCCGATTCCATTCGCAGCGGTATTAATGCCATTGTCATCCTTTATTTTAGCCAAAACCATGGGATCCGGACTGGCGATACCACCATCCTTAAACGCTGGGCTATTCAGGAACAGGTCGACCTCAGGAGGCCTGGTATCGGTCACTGGAGAATCTGCAGTCCCACCAACAGTAATACGATTGTAACCGTGGGCATCTGTTTCCTTGTTGGTCGCGTAGTAGCTGATCTTACCCTTCCCAAATTTGTAGGATATATCCTTGGGCACTACAAACCTGGTGGTGAATTGACCATTATTTACTTGGGTCTTTCCATCATAAATAACGCTATTTAGCAACTCAAAATTTATTTTTTGGGCAGCTGGATCATTGGCAAGTGTTTGCCTTTGGGTCTTTTTATCATAAATGGTTGGAAAAACGTTACCATTAAAATTCTTTAAGCGCTCGCCATTAGGGTTCTGAATTTCGCCTTTAAGGGTAACTTTCTGGAGGGCTTTCAACGTATCACTCTTACCTGTGGCCTGGGTATTGATTTTGGTAGTTACAACATTGTATTTAGGATAGGCAAGTTTAAGGGCTGGATCTCCTATGAGGCCAAATTTCCTAGCGTTAGCTTTCTGGTTCCTTTCATTAAGATCAAAGTTATTTTTAGCGTGTAAAAATATTTCGCCAATAGTTTTATGCTCCCCATCAACTTTTTGAAACATGTTATTCTGAAATACCTGCCGGGTTAAGTTGGTGTTGTCACTCGCGAAAACAAGCCTTGTAGTACTTAACAGGGCTATTGCGCCCCCATCAGGCTTAAGATAGGCGCGCTCTCCAGCAGAAAGCAATCCAGGGTCATCATAACGGGTGAATTCACAAGTAGCAGTTACAAAAAGGGGCATCCTTTTAGGATTTTCCCAATCTTGGATATCGTCAAATGTTACGACTTTCTCATTGGCCAGGCCCCTCTCGCCACCATGTCCCATGTAGTTAATGACCAGACTTCCTTCTTTTATTTGATCAGTAATTGCCTGATTCACATCGGGGTAACGGTTCCCACTGGAGGCTGTTTTTTGTTTGTAAGCATCCATGTAGATTTTGTCCATATTAAATGAAGGCACCTGCTTATTTAACGTGCTGCTAAATTCTTCTGAATCAAAGACAAAAATATTCTCCCAATTTTCGTCCATGTCATCAGCGATAAAAGTCACGCGGTTTTGCCAGCTACCAAATCGTTTTTTATCCTGGTAGTATCGCTTGATCTTATCTACCACATTTTGGGCTTGCTCTTTGGTGCTAACCGGCATTCTCCCAATGCTTATATCCAAAAGGTCATCAAAATTCCCTTGATTAATTTTGTCTATGTTGCCTTCATTATCATCCAGGTAGCCAAAGTAATCATCGGTGGAGTAAGATGCTATCGGATCAGTTGAATTTCTTGTTTGGTAAGTGGGGACAAGGTTTGTATTGTTTGAAACCCGGTCTTTATAATCAAATGAAGCATCACCAAATAATACCAGGTACTTGGGTTGTTCAGATGAGGTATTGGCGCGATCGTAAAACATTTTGGCAAACCATCGGATAGCTGTAATATCCTGCTTCCCGGAAGAAAACTCGTTGTATATGGCTTGCGGTGTTACTACGTGCACGGTATGGCCATCAATCTTTCTATGAAAATCTGCCAATTCTTGAGCTTGCGCTTCAAAACGCGGATTTGTGACAATTAGCAATTCCGCTTGAGGGAGGCCGTGCAGGTTCTGGTTTTCAACGGTTCCTTTGAAAGAGGGCTCCCTGGCATTTTCGGGGTTAAAGGCTAAGTACCTCCTTACCTGGTTCCCACTGTCTGAAAAAGTATATAAACTGCCATTCGATTTTAGTCTTTGCCGGTGTACCGTTTGGGTATTTGTAATATCCCAAACTTTCACCTCGGGGTTAAGTCCCCGTAGTTCAAACCTGACAGCGGCTTCATCAATAGCTTTTTTGTCTTGAAAAATTAAAGGAGCCCCTTGGTATTGTAATTTTGTACGAGCCATAGCTGCTAAATAATCGAGCCAACCCTTATTGTCTACACTGCTGCTGTAATTAAGCGTAAAAGTCACCCTGCTACTACTGGAAGGAAATCGAAGCGATCCTTGCTTAACCTTTGCAAAAGCGGCTGTATATTTAAGAACGGTACCATCTACGGAAATTCGTGTGAGTTGTCTGCCATTAGCTTTGATCCCGAACAGGCCTTTATTATTACCATGGTTTGCAAATCGGTAGCGCAGCTTAGCCTGTCTTGGTCTACTTGTAAAGTTAAAATTAAAGCGTCTTGTTGTGTTTTGCCGACTAAAAACTTCACCAAACCAACTTCTTCCACTTCTTATGTCCTCATTAATAGCTGTAAGCTTATCCTGTTCATGAAATAGTAATTGGTTAAAAGTCTGAGTAGTGTAAGTAGCATTATTTAAAGACTTTTGTGTTTGAATTCTTCTCGGCTGTATTTCGGGGTCTATCGTTAAGAAATAAAAGCTTTTATTGCTGTAAGGATGGTAATTATGACGAAATTGATCGCTGTTTTGCTTGTAATTCCATCCGTGGGCGCCTTCTCCGTAAAATAACAGCTGGTCCCCTTTATCCATTGATCCATCATTACCAGCTTGGATTAAAATTGGCGTTTGCTTGAGGCCTTTAGGATGGTCCTTATCGTTATTCTGAGGCAGCTCCCGACCACCATTTCCATAAAGGTGAATATGGTTTGGATCTAAATTGCTTACTTCAACCCCCAGTGATTGTAAATCCTCGTAAGTAACCTTGAAAATGCTAGTGGTGTCAACGCCAATGCGATACCATTGCCCATCAGCAAGTGGGGAAGAATTTGGCCATTGACTTGAGCCTCGCTTTTCCAGGCTTTTTTTTGATCGGCTATTTTCGTATTTAACCTGTATCTGAGCGGTTTGTAGGAATTGGAGCTCATTTTCATGTTTCCTAATGGGTGCGACACGTACAGTTAAATAAGGTTTTTTTCGAGCATAACCCACCTGATACTCTACCTTGTAGCGTTCAGAAAGTTTTTTAAAAAGGGAATCAGGGACTTTGTTTTTTGAGCGTGTAAATTCAAAAGAAGGAACGACTTTAACATCCTCAGGTCGATGGGATAGTTGAATAACCTTAGTAAGATAAGGAAGTCCTTTATGATAGTCAGCCCCAACAAATGTTGCTGGTTTTTGAATCTTAGGGTCCGCTTTTTGCCAATCTACCTGAAGGGTAAAGCTGTTTCCTTCAGATTGAGCACGGAGGGTAAAAGAAAAAGTCAAAAATGTGACAATAAACAAAAACCCTAACCGTTTTAATAGCACTATTTGAGACATAAGGAAACCATTATGGATTAGTAACTTTGTAATAACGCGTAGAATCGCTTAAAATTGTAATACTTTTATAAAGGATATATGGCTATGAAGCGTTTCATTACACTACTTTTAATGTGTTGTACTTTTTATAATGTAAATGCTCAAGATCCGGAGTTTACGCAATTCTATGCCAATAAACTTTACTTGAATCCTGCATTTGCTGGTACAAATGGTGGGCCAAGGTTCTCACTTAACTATCGCAACCAGTGGCCAAGTGTTCAAGGCAATTTTATTACCTATTCCGCTTCATATGACCAACATTTTGATGCTGTAGGTGGTGGTGTTGGTTTCCAGGTTTTCCATGACAGGGCGGGTGAAGGTAATCTTCAGACCACTGTTCCTAGTGCTATGTACTCTTATCATTTAAATGTTAGCCGCGATTTTGCTATCAAAGCAGCCCTTCAAGCCTCCTATTACCAAAAGCGCCTAGGTACAGATTTTAAATTTGGGGATCAGATAGATCCTGAAAGAGGTTTCGTGTTACCTACGGATGAACCAATAGCCCAGCAAGGGGATCAAACAGTAAACTTTGCAGATTTTTCAACTGGTTTCATGGCTTTCACAGATCAGTTTTATGGGGGTTTTGCTGTTCATCACTTAGCAGAGCCCAATGTCTCTTTTTATGATAATCCTGATAGTGAATTGCCGCGCAAATACACTGCACATGTGGGTATGATGCTACCTTTAGACAACACCCGAAATCCACAGCGCTATATTTCCCCTAACATATTGTACCAAAATCAGGGGCCTTTTCAACAATTTAATTTTGGCGCTTATTACAAGCAAAAGGCCTTTGTTATTGGCGCTTACTTTCGACAAACAGGTGCCAACTCTGATGCTTTCCAGGGTCTAATAGGTCTTCATCAGGACAAATACAAGATTGGGTACAGTTATGATATCACTGTATCAGACGCGAGAACTGCTGCTCGAGGAAGTCATGAAATATCACTTAATATTGAGCTAGAGGCTAGCGATCGGCGGCAGGTAAAGAAATGGCGTTCATTAAATTGCCCGGATTTTTAAAATCAACAATGAATCAATTAGCTTTGTGGTCATCCTAAAGCATAAGTAAAAGTGTAATCTATGAGAAAAGCACTGCCTTTTTTAACGTTTGTGGTAATTGGGCTAATGGTTGTTGGATGCGGTAAGCCCACCTCAGATACTACTGGTTGGAAATTTAACAGCACCAAATTTGGCGGGTTTGAAAAGCCTGATTTTCAAAACCAGAAAACAGGTCCAAACCTTGTTTACATCAAAGGTGGAACCTTTACCATGGGTCGGGTCCAATCGGATCTTTCCTATGAACAAGATGCTTTACCCAAGCAGGTTACAGTAACATCTTTTTATATGGATGAAACTGAGGTTACGAACCTTCAATACCGGGAATATTTACATTGGTTGAAAAAAGTTTACATAGACTACCCACAAGTGCACAAAGATGCTTTGCCTGATACTAACTCCTGGAGAAGGCGGCTTGGATACAATGAACCTTTTGTTAAATATTATTTCCGTCATCCCGCTTACATGAATTATCCGGTTGTTGGTGTTAATTGGACGCAGGCTAAAAAATATGCAAGCTGGAGGTCCGACCGTGTTAATGAGGCTATTCTTATCCGTAAAGGATATATAAAGCCGAATATTAATGAACAAGTTGGAAGAGATAATTTTAACACTGAAGCCTATTTAGCCGGTAAATACCAGCCTATTTATGAGGAAAAGAAGAAAAGTTACGACCAGGATAAAGAGGGTAGGGCTATAAAAATGTCTGACGGAATTCTTTTGCCTGACTACCGGCTACCGACCGAGGCTGAATGGGAATATGCCGCATTGGCTTTAAAGGGCGAATCCACAGGGTCAAACGTCAATACCAGAAAAGTATATCCTTGGAAAGGTCAATCGCTGCGTAAACAGCGCGGAGATAACCGCGGTAAGTTCAAAGCAAACTTTCAACGTGGTAGAGGTGATTATATGGGTGTATCTAATAACCCCAATGATGCTTCCACAATTCTTTCACCTGTAAGGTCATATTGGCCAAATGATCATGGCCTTTATCATATGGCTGGTAACGTTAGCGAATGGGTTAAAGATGTTTACCGTCCCTTGACCTATGAAATGGCAAGTGACCTTAATCCCTATCGTGGAAATGTTTACACGAAGGATAGTACTACTGAAGACGGATTCTTAGCGCCAAAAGACAGCTTAGGCCAAATACCTGAGGTGAATGTTGATGAAACAAAGGTTACTAACCGCAGAAACTATCAGAAAGCTAATCAAAAGGGATTTGACGATCCCATGCAATCCTATGGGGGAGATCAGCAGTACAATTACGGTGTATCAACCCTGATTAATAATGAAGCAAGGGTTTATAAAGGTGGATCGTGGAATGATCGTGCCTATTGGCTAAGCCCTGGCGCTCGCCGGTTCCTTGATCAAGAGCAAGCCAAACCAACACTTGGTTTCCGTTGCGCGATGAACCGGGTTGGACCTCCACAACAAGATTATGAGCCTAAATAGTTAAAATGGGTAAGAGCTATCATACCCTATTTGTTTTTCCTGCTTTTATCAGTAAAAATCTTTCATGACTATGAATAAGCGGTACTCAACCATATTAAACCTCGCTGGATGTTTTTTAGGCATACTCGTAATGACATCTTCAGCCTTTGGACAAGCCAAATCCAATTGGTACATTGGTTCTCTGGTAGGCCCATCTATGACCAACATTAATGGTGATTTCCCAGGCAATAATTTTAAGACTGGCGTCTCAGGTGGGGCAACAGTTGGGAGACATTTTGGAGAAAATGGAAACTTTAAAGTTCAGGCGGATATCTTATTCTCCCTGAAAGGTCTTAATCAAAAGTTTACCGAAAAAAGTGTTATTGAGCAAGAATCGGTTACTAGTGAAACGACAACTAAATTTGATAACACCCTGAATTTAGGCTATTTGGAAGTTCCTATAACAGCTCGTTACAGCATACCCTTAGGTGGTGGTACGTTCCCTTACGAAAGTAGGCAGGGTGGAACTAACCTAACCTTCTTTGCCGGTCCTTATTTTGGATATTTGGTAGGTGCTGGAGCTGAATTTAACACCACACGGACCAATGTTGTACAGTTTAAGGATGCGCAGGGGGAGGTTGTAAATGAAAGTGAATCCAGTGGATCCCTCAATGGTGGAAAATTTCGGGTAAGTGGCCGAAATACGTTTGGTACAAATCCTATAGCTAGCCAGTTGCAAGAATTATCGGGGATTTCTGGAGTAGGGCAAATCGTTCAGGACTTGCAGGATTCCTATCCTACATCTTACAGTGAAGGCTTGAGTAATATTGATATCGGATTTACAGCAGGTTTAGGACTTTCCTTTGAAATGGGAGATAATAACCGGTTGGGATTTGAAGGCCGGTTAACACAAGGAATGGTTACCATAGATGAATCACCTGGTGCATTCAGTAGTATTAAGGTAGAACCAAGTGACGTACAGGGACAGCCTTTTCAGATCAGTACTGAGCAAGCCTCATTGAAGAATGTGCAATACGTTGGTTATGTAACTTGGACCTATCGTTTTGATAACAGTACCTTTTAACATTTTCTCCTGAAAAATATTTACAATGCCTACCCTAGCGGTAGGCTTTTTTTACTGGAAAAGTGGAGCCATAACTATTCTTACTCCGGGGTTAACTGTCTTGGGGTGATGTCTCGGGTTCATCCCCCATTAAGTATGCTTTGATGAAAGGGTCGATGTTACCGTCCAGCACCTCATCCACTTTCGTCATTTCTACATGGGTTCGAAGATCCTTTACAAGTTGGTAAGGTTGTAAAACATAGTTTCTGATTTGCGAGCCCCACTCAATCTTCCGTTTTTGCTTTTCCATTTCTTCCTTCTTCTCATGCTTTTTTCGCAGTTCTATCTCATAAAGCTGTGAGCGCAAAAGCTCCATTGCTTTTTCCTTGTTCTGGATTTGAGACCGTTCCTGTTGACATTCGATAATAATACCGGATGGTTGATGACGCAGGCGCACAGCAGTTTCTAACTTGTTGACATTTTGTCCTCCAGCACCTCCTGAGCGGAAAGTATCCCATGAAATGTCCGATTGATTGACATTGATCTCAATACTGTCATCCACTTTAGGGTACACAAAAATGGAAGCGAAGGATGTATGGCGGCGTCCATTAGCGTCAAAAGGGGAGATCCTTACCAAACGATGAACCCCGGACTCACCTTTTAGGTATCCATATGCGTAAGCTGCATCTATTTCTAAGGTTGCTGTTTTTAGGCCGGCTTCATCGCCTGCTTGTTTATCAACAACTTCAACAGGGAAGTCATGCTTTTCTGCCCACATGTGGTACATGCGAAACAACATATGAGCCCAATCCTGGCTCTCTGTTCCGCCAGCTCCGGGATTGATGGTTAAAATGGCACCCAAACGATCTTCCTCTTCCGAGAGCATATTAAGAAATTCAAGTCCCTCAATGGCTTCTTCAGCTTCCTCTGCTTGGGCTTTTATATCCTCTTCAGTAGCTTCTCCTTCTTCATAGAATTCCAAGAGTGCTGATAAGTCGTCAACCTTATTCTCGGCATTCTTGAAATCTTTTACGCGCTTCTTGAGGCGATCCAGATTTTTCAGGGTTCCCTGCGCTTTATCAGGATCATTCCAGAACTCCGGATCAGATGCTTCTTTTTCAAGCTCTCCTACTTCCCTTTCTGTCTCAGGTATGCTAAAGGTACCCCCTTAACGCCTCGAGGCGTTTGCGCAGCTTCTTGAGCTCATCGTGTGTCATATTGTGCAAAGCTATGAAATCTTACTGATGCCTGTAAATCGCGTCTCCGGCCAACTTTAGGGGATTACAGCATCCTTGATATGGGTAAGATCCTGTACATTTTGATTTTTTAAAAGAATGGCTATTACATCAAACCTGAGGTCGCAGTCAAGCTGCTCTTGGTCAAGGTAAGCATTGGCGGCTTCTACAAGGAATTGTTTTTTAGCTTCGGTAATAGCAGTTTCAGGGTAGCCAAATTCATGACTAGAACGCGTTTTTACTTCTACAAACACCAATAATTCATGGGGTATTTCCCACATGATCAAGTCTAATTCCTTTTGATGGTACTGCCAATTCTGTTCAACCAGTTGATAACCGTTTTTTACCAGAAAATCTTTGGCTATTGCTTCCCCTTTTTTCCCTAAATCATTGTGTTCAGCCATAAGCTTAACTTTAAGGGAAGGCAACCCATTAGTGGTGGTAGGGGTCATTATAAATGATAGTAAAAACCCGGTATAATTGTTCTATAAATATTAATCGAGCATGCTCATGATTCAGGGTCATACTTGATAAGGCAAGCTTATCATTGGCTTGATTGCGAAGCTCTTCATGAAAGCCATGCGAGGCACCGGCAAGAAATATGATCCTTTGATTAGCAGTTTGTAAGTGGTTTTGAAAGTAATCAGCAAATCCTTTTGATGTCAGCTGTTTGCCCCACTCATCTAATAGAATGAGGGTGTCACCTTGTTTGAGTTGCTTTAAAACTTTATCGCGTTCTTTTATTGCCCTTTTATTGCCATCCTGGCCTTTAGGTAAAGGAATAAGTTGCTGCTCGAGTTGCATGTAGCGCCGCAGTCGTTTTTCATAAGCAGCAATCACTGCAGCCAGCTCTCTCGAGGTTTCATTGCCACTGTACCAAAAGGCAATTTTCATAGCCTGGATTAGGACGGATTTTGTCCAGGTGTGAATTTGGTCATCGTTGTATGAACGCGAGCGATGAGGGTATCCCCATCGTCCGGGTCTTCCGTGTAAACTTCCCCTTCACAAAAGTTTAAACGCTTACCAGGTTTTAGCACGTAACCTTTTGCAAACAAGTTTTGACCCTCACCGGGAGCCAGAAAAGCTAAGCTTAAATCACCCGTAACAACATGCTCTTCCTGCCGAACCAACGAAAAAGCGGCAAAGCCGCATACAATATCCGCAACCGTAGCTGTAACCCCGCCATGAACGTACCCGTCCTGTTGGGTCAAAAAGGCTGAAATAGGAGCGCGACCTTCTATGTAACCGGGTTCAATAGTGGTCAGGTCAAAACCGATATGCCGCATGAAATATTGGCCTGCTAATTTCTGCTTGATAAATGCTTTGTAGCCCGAATTTCTGGGCACCAAATCAGCAATATGAGGCGGCCGATAATGCTTCTGGTAAGGATCAGGTGATCGCATAAGCTTGATGGATGTCTGTTAAAACCTCTCGTCCGGTATCCGTTATAAGGATGGTGTGCTCAAATTGGGCTGAAAGCTTGTTGTCTATTGTTCTAGCAGTCCATTGGTCATTCTTGTCCACTTTTACCCGTGCTTTTCCCTGATTAATCATTGGCTCAATGGTAAATGTCATACCCGGTTTCATCTTCTTACCAGAATTTGCCTCCGCAATGTGAGGGATCTCTGGATCTTCGTGAAACTCAAGCCCAACACCGTGACCGCAAAATTCATAGACGACACTGTAACCCTGCTTCTTGGCGTATTGGCTGATAGCATACCCAATATTACCAAAGTAATTACCCGGGTAACACTGCTCAATCCCTAGATCCAGGCACTGTTTGGTAGTATTCATTAAGTTCTGGGCTTCCTGAGATGGTTCTCCTACAATAAACATCCGGCTGGTATCCCCGTAATAGCCATTCAAAATTGTGGTAATATCAATGTTCAGGATATCACCATCCTGTAGTACTTGCTGTTCAGAGGGAATACCATGGCAGACCACTTCATTAAGGGAAATGCAAGTCGAACGCGGAAAACCTCCGTAATTCAGGGGAGCTGGTTCAGCATTGTTGTCTTTTATGAATTCGTGGATTTTGAGATCTAAGTAATCAGTTGTGACGCCTGACTCAATATAGGGTTTAATCATATCCAGCGCCTGAGCGGCTAAAATGGCGCTCTGGCGAATGCCTGCAATTTGATTTTGACTTTTGGTTTTGATTGCCATGCTTTGTGGTTTATCGAGAAATGCTAAATACCTCCCAAATCGCATTGAGAGGCTTTAATAGGGATGCTAAACTTCCAGGCTTTTGAATGTCTTATGCCGGTCGATCTTTTTCACCAGGTTTTGTAAAACAGTTCCCGGCCCCACTTCCAGGAAGGTTTCAGCACCATCAGCTATCATTGCTTGAACGGATTGATTCCACATAACAGGAGCTGTGAGCTGTTCCATCAAATGGTGTTGTATGGTTTCCGGGTTGGTGGCTGGCTTAGCTGTAGCATTTTGATAGATCGGACAGGAGGGCTGCCCAAAGTTGGTATCGCTTAAAGCACTTGCTAACTCCTCCCTGGCTGAATCCATAATAGGGGAGTGAAAAGCTCCGCCAACATTGAGTGGCATTGCTCTCTTCGCACCATTGGCTTTCAATTGCTCAATAGCTTCATTCACAGCTTCGTGGGTGCCGGATATAACAACTTGTCCGGGAGCATTGTAGTTGGCAGGCACTACGGTGCCTGATACCTGATTGCAAACCCTTTCTACATCGGCATCATCCAATCCAAGTATAGCGGCCATGGTAGATTGATTGGCCTCACATGCTTTTTGCATTGCATCTGCCCGTTTTTTCACCAATGATAAACCATCCTCAAAACTCAGACTTCCTGAAGCTGACAAAGCTGATATTTCCCCCAACGAATGCCCGGCCACCATAGAAGGATTGAAATCCTCTCCGGCTGCTGATGAGAGGGCGCAGGAATGGATGAAAATGGACGGCTGTGTTACGGCTGTTTGCTTTAGCTGTTCATCCTGCCCATGAAACATGATACCAGAGATTGAAAAGCCTAAAAGGCGATCAGCCTCGTCAAAAAGTTCTTTAGCTACTGGGAAACGGTTGTACAATTCCTGCCCCATTCCTGGGTACTGAGACCCTTGGCCCGGAAAGATGTATGCTGTCATAGGATGCTGGATTTTAGCAATTGATTAATTCCCAAAATAGTCGACAAAGTGATTCTCTGTTTCATAAAGGCGGATGCTGTATAGCTTTGCCTGTGTGCTCTTAAAATGGGGAGCCAATTGATGCCATATTTGCTTGGCAAGGTTTTCTGTCGTAGGTGTTAGCTCCTTCATGAAAGGTACATCCACGTTCAGGTTACCGTGGTCTACTTTATGGACGACCTCTTCCTTTATCAGTTTGCTTAGCGCTTTAATATTCATCAACATACCGGTTTCTGGGTCGGGATCTCCACAAATCGTAACGTACAGGATAAAATTATGACCGTGGTAATTCGGACTAGCACATTCCCCGAACACTGCTTTGTTTTGTTCTTCGCTCCAACCAGGAACTGCCAACCGGTGGGCGGCATTGAACTGTTCGCGCCTGCTCAGGTAAATCATAACACCACAAGTGTTTTTTGCATCTTAGGCCGGTCTAAATGGTCAATTGGTTTAGCCATCAAAGGGCAAATGTAAAGCTTGCCCTTGAGCTTTTAGAAAAACACCTAGCATCGGGTGATTTTACGGAAATTTGCTGCTTCTCAAGTTATAAGCTTTACTGTTATGATCATTGTTACAGGTGGTGCGGGTTTTATTGGCAGTTGCTTAATTAGCAAGCTGAATAGGGAAGGTTACCAAGATGTGGTAGCAGTTGATGATTTTAACAAGCCCGAAAAAAATGCTAACCTCGATCAAAAGTTACTTACTGCAAGAATTGATAGGGAGCACTTTTTTGAATGGTTAGAGGGTTATGAGAAAAGGGTGCAATTTGTCTTCCATCTAGGAGCCAGAACTGATACAGCTGAATCCAGAAAGGAAGTTTTCGATAAGCTTAATCTGGATTATTCCAAAAAGATTTGGCAGGTATGTGTTGAATATGGTTTACCGCTGATTTACGCCTCTTCTGCGGCAACGTACGGGCTAGGGGAGCACGGATTTCTCGACAGCCATGAAGTTTTGGATGACTTAAAGCCGCTGAACCTATATGGTGAGAGCAAATTGGCATTTGATCAATGGGCGCTGGACCAAGCAGAGCGGCCCTATTTTTGGGCGGGAATCAAGTTCTTTAATGTCTATGGTCCTAATGAATATCACAAGGGTAGGATGGCTTCTGTTATCTATCATGCTTACCATCAACTACATGATAAAGGGGAAGTTAGCCTCTTCCGGTCGCACCATCCTGATTACGAGCATGGCCAGCAAAAGCGGGATTTCATTTACATAAAAGATGTGGTAGATGTGCTTTTCTGGCTGATGCTGCGCCGTAAACCTGGCGATTCCGGGCTTTACAATTTGGGAACAGGGCAGGCCCAGACCTTTCAGCACTTGGCTGAATCGCTCTTCCAAGCCCTCGATCAACAGCCGGAAATTAGATTTATAGATACACCGAAAGATATCCGGGATAAGTACCAATATTTCACCCAAGCTAGCATGGATAAGTTAAGGGCTATCGGCTATGATAAGCCCTTTCATAGCTTGAAAGCAGGCATACGGGATTATGTGCAAAATTACCTAGAGGAAGAAGCCTATTATTGATTCAGCGCGATTTTTTCCACCCGCTTTTCATGCCGGCCGCCCTCGAATTCAGTTTCCAGAAATTCCGATGTTATAGCCTCTGCCACATCTAATTCAGTGAATCGGGAAGGGATACACAGGATGTTGGCATTGTTGTGACTCCTTGCTAACCGGCTAACCTCTGGTGTCCAACACAAGGCTGCTCGAATACCTTGGTGTTTATTGGCAGTCATACAAGTGCCATTAGCTGAGCCACATAAAAGGATCCCGAAGTCATAGTCGCCGGCTTCCACTTGCTCAGCCAATGGATGACTCACATCGGGATAATCACAACTGGCGGGAGTGTGGGTGCCAAAGTCATCTACCTTATACCGCTCCTTTTCTAACCATTCAACCAAGTGGTTTTTCATGTCGAACCCAGCATGATCGCCACCTATTGCTATTTTCATAGATTATAGTTTACTGCCGCGCTAAGCAAAGGTAAATGTTTGATTTTGTTATCCCTATTACTTTCGACTGTTAAGCCTCTTCTACAAAACGCAATGGTACTTTTTGTTAAAGAAATAATTGCTAATTTTGAATACTCATTTTAAACACTAAAGTAAGTCGATTTCAATGGCAGTAAGTAGTGAAGAAAAGCAATCGATTTTCGCCAAATACGGCAGGGATGAAAATGACACTGGTTCAACACCGGCACAAATTGCCCTTTTTACCAGGCGCATTGAAGAGCTTTCAGCTCATCTAAAATCCAACAAAAAGGATTACACTACGCTAAGAGCGCTACAAAAGCTGGTTGGCAGGCGAAAGCGCCTTCTTAAGTACTACATGCGAAAGGATATAGAGGCTTACCGCCAGTTAATAGCAGACCTCGGCATCAGGCGTTAACAATACCCGTTAAATGAGGCGGTGTGGTTCACATCGCCTCTTTTTTGTTTTGCGACTAAGGTAATTAAACCTTTAACCGCAAAAATTTTTTAATTGAATAGAAATTCCTTATCAATTATGAGCAAGCAAATTGAAAAAAGCATTCAAACGAAAGATATACCGTTACCAGATGGCCGTAATATATCCCTAGAAACCGGCCGTTTAGCAAAGCAATCCGATGGCTCCGTGGTGCTTCAAATGGGTGATACCATGATTTTAGCGACTGTGGTCTCCGATTCTGAACCTAAGGATATGCCTTTTTTACCCCTTACGGTTAATTATCAAGAACAGTATGCCGCAGCAGGTCGCTTTCCGGGAGGTTTTATTAAACGTGAAGGTCGGCTTTCAAATTATGAGGTCGTGGTCAGCCGGCTCATTGACCGGGCTCTGCGACCGCTCTTTCCGGATAATTACTTTAATGAAACACAGATCCTCATATCTCTTATATCCGCTGACAGGAACGTTATGCCTGACTGCCTGGCCGGATTGGCCGCATCAGCAGCCCTAACCCTCTCGGATATACCCTTCAGCGGACCGATGGCAGAAGTACGTGTAGCCCGAGTTAACGGAGAGTTAGTCATCAATCCCCAAATCGACCAGGTATCAGATGCAGATCTGGACATCATTGTAGCTGGCACGGAAGGTGAGATCAATATGGTGGAAGGCGAATTGGATGAGGTGAGTGAAAGGGAAATGGTAGAAGCCCTCAAATTTGCGCATGAATCCATACAACAGCAGTGCATTGCTTTAAAAGAATTTGAGGCTGAAGCTGGCTATGCTGAAAAACGTGAGGTGCCGTTTGAAGAGGCTACAGATGAAGAAACCAATATCAAAGCAAACGCTGAAGCTTTTTTCCGAGAACGGATCTACGATATAGCTAAGAACCCCACCAACAAAGCTGAGCGCAGCAAAGCTTTTGATGAGTTATTGCAATCTTACCTGGATCAATTGTCCGAGGAAGAATTGGAGACCAAAAAAGAACCTGTAAAAGAGGCTTTTGGTGATCTTAAAAAAGAGGTCATAAGGAAAATGATCCTGGAAGATGGTCAAAGATTGGATGGTCGCGGGTTAGAAGATATCCGGGATATTGATGCTGCAGTTGATTATTTACCCTCGGTTCATGGCTCGGCTGTATTTACAAGGGGTGAAACGCAATCCTTAACCTCCGTAACGCTAGGGGGTAGTTTAGACCGTCAAATGATTGACGGAGTGATGTTTGAAACCCATGAAAAATTCATTCTTCATTACAATTTCCCACCATTTTCCACAGGGGAAACAAAACCTGTTCGCGGCCCTGGTCGCCGGGAAATTGGTCATGGCCACCTTGCGGAACGTTCCCTTCGTAAAGTGATGCCGTCCGATGAAGAAAATCCCTACACAGTGCGCGTGGTATCCGATATCCTGGAATCCAATGGGTCATCAAGTATGGCTACCGTATGTGCCGGCTCTCTGGCATTGATGGATGCCGGTATTAAAACCAAATCCCCGGTTTCAGGTATTGCCATGGGTTTGATAAAAGGTGAAGGGGACCAACATGCTATTTTATCAGATATTCTAGGGGATGAAGACCACCTCGGGGATATGGATTTTAAAGTAGCTGGTACCGCTAAGGGTATTACAGCTTGCCAGATGGACTTGAAAGTTGAAGGACTCTCCTACGATATCCTGGAAAAGGCCCTTCTTCAAGCCAAAGATGGACGGCTGCATATTCTTCAGGAAATGGGTAATGCGCTAGGAGGCCCAAGGCAGGATTTCAAGAGTTTTGCGCCTAGAATTGAGAAGGTTTACATCGATAAAGAATACATTGGTACCGTTATTGGGCCCGGAGGGAAACAGATTCAGGATCTGCAGGAGTCTACCGGTGCACACATTAGCTTAGATGAAGTTGATGGTCAAGGGGTGGTCGAGATTACAGCTGAAAACAAATCCTCCCTGGATCAAGCCAAAGAACGCATCCAAAAATTAGTGGAAGTACCGGAAGTCGGAAAAGTTTACACGGGTAAGGTAAAAACCATCATGAATTTTGGGGCCTTCATTGAGTTCTTGCCTGGTAAGGATGGCTTATTGCACATATCGGAAATCGCCTGGGAGAAAACAGAATCAATGGATGGCATTTTTGAAGAGGGACAAGAGGTACAGGTTAAATTGAAAGATATTGATCCTAAAAGTGGTAAGTACGCCCTCACCATGAAGGAACTTTATCCCAAGCCAGAAGGCTACGGTGACAAACCTCCTAAGAACAAAGGCAAGGAAGGAGCTCACTGAAATCCGGATTCTAAAACCCTGATTAAAAAGGCCCTGTCATGAGTGCCATGCTAGCCCCATCTATCCTTTCGGCAGATTTTGGTAACCTGGAGTCTGCCATAAAGATGGTAAATGGAAGTGAAGCTGAATGGATTCACGTGGATGTTATGGATGGGGTTTTTGTTCCGAATATATCTTTTGGATTTCCGGTTATGAAAACCTTAAAGCAGCATTCAACAAAGCCTTTGGATGTCCATCTAATGATCACAGAGCCGGAAAGTTATGTTTCAAGGTTTTGTGAAGCTGGGGCCCGATGCGTAACCGTTCATTATGAGGCATCTACCCATCTGCATCGGACCCTTCAGCAAATTCATGAACAAGGTGCCATGGCTGGCGTTGCTTTGAATCCTCATACACCTGTTCATTTACTGGAATCCATTATTCCGGAAGTCGATCTGGTTTGTCTCATGTCAGTCAACCCCGGTTTTGCAGCCCAGTCATTTATTAATTATACTTATGATAAATTACGCAGTATGGTAACAATGATCCAAAGCCATCAGCAGGACACCCTGATTGAAGTGGATGGAGGTGTTAACCTGGAAAACGCAGGACCCCTATCACAGTCCGGTGCAGATGTATTGGTTGCTGGTAATGCTGTTTTTGGAGCCGCTGATCCAGCCCAAACCATACGGAAATTTCATGCACCGGAAACCTACACCGTTTAGCCCTAAAAATTTATGACCGAGCCGGCCAAAGCGCTCACGGTCCTGCATATATCCACACCGCTATCATGGCGAGGAGGAGAACAGCAACTAGTGCACCTTTTGGCAGAGCAAAAAGCTTTGCAATCGTACATTTTAACTCCGCCCAATAGCCTTTTAGCTGATCATTGCATTGCTAACGGTTATAAATGGTTTCCGCTTAAAAAAAAAGGCATATTCTCAAAAATTATACAGCTTAAACACCTGACTAAGAAATATGCCATAGATATCATTCATACTCATGATGCCAAAGCTCACACCATTGCTTACTTAGCTACCCTTCTGGGAATGCAAGTTCCCATCATCGTTAGCCGCCGGGTGGATTTCCCGATCAAAAACAATCCTTTCTCAAAAAGGAAATATACTCACCCGTCTATTAAGCGCATCATCACGGTATCTCAAAAGATTGCCGATATCCTTGAAGACCAACTGCCTATTCGTGACCGCCTTACAGTGGTGCATTCGGGGGTGAATACAGATCGGTTTAAAGACCTAGAAGCCCAAAATAACCTGCGATGGAAATGGGATATTCCGGATGATCATTGGCTTATTGGAAACACATCTGCTTTGGCTGATCATAAGGATTACTACACCTTTATTGATACAGCTGCCTATGTGCAAAAGCAGGGGTTGAGGGCAACTTTTTTTATCATCGGTGATGGTCCGGAAGCTGAGGCGATCAGGCAATATATTAAGTCACGTGGCCTTAGTGCGGTAGTTTTCATGACAGGCTTCAGGGATGATGTTGGCAGCTTACTTTCAGAACTTGATATTTACTTAATGACCTCCAAAACTGAAGGCCTGGGAACAAGTGTTCTCGATGCCTTTGCGGCAGGAGTTCCGGTAGTGGCAACACAAGCGGGGGGTATCCCGGAAATGATACAGCACGCAGAAACTGGCCTTTTGGCTCCGGTGGGTGACGCAAAAGCTCTAAGTGAAGCCTTGATACAATTGACCCAGGAACCAAAGTTGAGAAGCCATTTAGTGGCGAACGCCAAGCAGGTGTTACCATCTTTCAGCAAAAGTCGAATGGTAGCTGAAACCTATAAGGTCTATAAGGCTGTAATGGCAGAAACCAGAAGCTGATCAGCGGTAAAATCTGGCACGCGCTTTAGCATATTTGAGGAAATTGTAGTAGCCACTGATCCCACATATAACTAAACCGTAGAACCCTTCCAAAAAACCTCTTTGGAAAAGGTATTTTTTCCAAAAAGTGAAAACAGGATTTAGAAGCACATGGAAAATAAACGATGGTGGCCGCTTTTGCTTATACCGCTCTTCCGCTACTATGGTTGAAAATTTGTTGCTTGTATCCACATGGCTTTCAATTGATGGGAAACTGTAATGCAGCAGGTGACCACTTAACGTTACCTTTTGAACACCATCATCCAATTTAACCCGGTCATGAGGGTTTGTTCCGCCCCAGCTGCCCTGTTGTCGGTTCCATAAGCGGATTTTCTTGTCAGGGTACCAACCGCAATGGTAAATCCATTGCCCGCAATAATTGGTCAATCGTTTAATGATCCCAGCGGCTTGTAGTCCCCGGTTTTTTTCATGCTGAATGCTGGTCTGTAATTCTTCATTTAATTCTTCATCTGCATCTATAGCCAAAATTATGTTATAAGTGGCTTGGCTGATAGCGTAGTTTTTTTGAGGTATATGCCCTTCAAATGAATGATATATGACTTCAGCTCCCATATTGAGGGCAAGCTCCACGGTGTTATCAGTAGAATAAGAGTCGACCACTAATAACTGATCAGCTACCGGTTGTAAGGAGGCAAGGCAGCGTTGAATGTTAGCCTCCTCATTGTAAGTGATGACGACTGCAGAAAGCGAAGTCATGCTATATAAGGCTTGATTATTTTAATTAATAGTACTGCTAAAAACCCGTTTGTTCTAATTGCGGGCTGTTTAAGCTTCCAAATTAAACATTTTTGTTTTTGCAAAGTTTCTATACTAAAATACTACTTAGAGGTTAATTTCTATGTTAACCGGAGCCACTAACAACTGTCGATTCATTCAATCCTACTTCTCCACTTGTTGTTGTTGGGGTTAAGTTATCTCCTTGTGGTTGTAATTGTTCAACCCTTGATTGCCAAGTCTAATACCTAACCACCCGTGTTGTCAAACACTAGATTCAATTCATTGTCGAACATTCAAAAATTGGCTAATTATGGCTGATGCTAAGAATTCAAAAATTCTTGTAAGTAGTGAGTGGGTAGCTAACAACCTTGATCAAACAGGCCTTCAGGTAGTAGAGGTGGACGTGGATACCACTGCTTATGATCAGGGGCATATCCCAGGTGCCGTTGCCTGGCGCTGGAAAGAAGATCTGCAGAATTATCCAAGCAGGGATATCGTGACCAGGGAAAACTTCGAGAAACTTCTGGGAGCTTCCGGTATTAGTAATGATACATTAGTGATCCTTTATGGTGATAATAATAATTGGTTTGCTGCCAATGCCTATTGGATCCTTAAATACTACGGTCACGAGCACGTTAAAATAGTTGATGGTGGTCGTAAAAAATGGTTGGATGAAGAACGGGAGCTTACCAAAGAAACGCCCAATGTTAAGCCTACAACCTACAAGGCCCAAAATCCTGATCCCAGCCTTCGCGCTTTCAGGGATTACGTTGAGGAAATAGTGAATGGGGATTACAACGTTGGCTTAGTAGATGTCCGCTCACCTCAGGAGTACAGTGGAGAATTGTTAGCGCCTGAACACTTGCCGCAGGAAGGTTCTCAGCGAGCTGGGCATATTCCCGGGGCACAGAACATTGTCTGGAAAGAAGCAGTGAATGATGACGGAACTTTTAAGAGCGAAGATGAGCTACGGAAATTATACGAAGAGAAAGGGATCACATCTGATAAGGAAATCATTACCTATTGCCGGATTGGCGAGCGTTCGGCTCACTCTTGGTTTGTTCTTCATGAGCTATTAGGCTATCCTAAAGTTCGCAATTACGATGGTTCCTGGACTGAGTGGGGGAGTGTGATTGCAGCTCCTATTGAGAAATAAAGGTTTAAATTAAAAACCATCGGTATTTAAAAGGGCCTATCTTTTAAAGGTAGGCCCTTTTTAGTTCATTTTTCACCAGAACGTAAAACTAAAAGTGCTTAAGCTTCCTCTTTAGCTTGAAAGCCGGTTTGCTGATAGGCATCCTCATCTTCATGATCTGGTGGTACCGCTGCCACAAATATCTCATTTTGATCCAGCCAGTTTTTATACCGGATCAGCTCACTAGCCTTAATCCTGCCAATAGCTGCCCCTCTGTTAAGCCCTTGAATCTCTCGCTCCAGGCTTTCTAAGGGCAACTCATCAATGGAATTCCGGTTTTTGAATCCTAAATACAAGGTTAAAATAGTGCTAGGATTGTAAACATAGGGCTTTGCCAGATGCGCTTTCTGATACCGATACTGATAGCCATTAATTGCTGCTACAATATCCGCTAAAACAGCAGCTCCGGTAGGATAAGCCCCGGCCCCTTGTCCAATTAAAGTATGCGGTCCTGAATAAGGAGCATCTACCATAACCGCATTGTATTCATTATCTACAGTGTAAAGGCGGCTTTCCTCCGTAACAAATTCAGGGATAACCAGTAAGCTTACTTGATTGCTGCCATCATCAATCGCCTTACTTATGACCTTGAGTTTTTGCCCTTTCTGACGAGCTTGATTCTCATCAAAAGAGGAAAGGTGTTGCATACCAAGCGCGGGTATATCCTCCGGTTTTACGGTGATACCGTAAGCATGGCTTGCTGCTATCGCTAGTTTGTATTTAGCATCATAGCCACCCACATCCAGGGTCGGATCCGCTTCAGCATAGCCTTTTTCTTGTGCTTCATTCAGGGCAGTTTGGTAATCCTGAGCTTCGTTGAATATCTTGGATAAAATGTAGTTAGAAGAGCCATTGAAGATCCCTTGTAAAGAAGCGATCGGCTCATAGGAATAGTAGTCCTCAAGGGTTTTTATGATGGGAATACTACCACACACCGCTGCCTCATATAAGAACGCTTGCCCTTGCTGCTTTTGAAGATCGATCAAGGCTTTCAGGTTTTGGGCGATCATCTTTTTGTTGGCGGAAACGACCTTTTTACCTGCTTGGAGTGCTTGTTTAACGATCTCAAACCCTTCTTCCTCATCATTGGTGAGTTCAGCTATGAGCGAGATCTCCGGATCTTGAATAATCGTCTGGCGGTTGAAAGTAAAAGCCTCATCTGATAGCGGACGGGACTTATCGGCATTTTTAACTCCGATCTGCTTTACATGAAGATTCAGGTTATCATAATGCTGTATAATCTCGTACAGGCCTTGGCCAACAACACCAAAGCCGAATAGGCCAATATTGGTTTGTTTTTCCATATTTTCAACAATTTTTAATTAGCACCCTGCCCGTGTTCAGGGTTCATGGTTTTTAGAAGAAATAAAAGTAAAGTGGACTTTACCGATCATAGAGTTGCCCTCAGTTTGGTTTTCGCGCGAAAATTTTACAGTAACATCACCGGAAGTCGGTCCCCATTCTGACAATGCTTTTAGGAAGCTCTATGATATCGCCCGGATAGGCCGAGCGTTTGAAATCAACTTTATCCATACTAGCAGTTGGCGACCCACCACAAAGGGTGGTGTATACAGGAGTTGCCCAAAATGCTTAAATGCGGCTTTTTCCATTTCCGCAAATAATTTCCCTCCGAATATTGACCCAAGGTAAATCATGTCCTCAGGAAAAAACCTCAATGGTTGTATAGAAGCTTTTTGGTTAGCTGGGATTTCCGTGTTTGTTATCGTCATCTATCATGGCTTTTAAAGCTAGCCTTCCAAGGTTAAAATGCTTTGTTAAGGGTTTATGTATCACCGTTGATCATTTGATGTTGAGCGTGTTGTTTTGGTATCCGTAAACGTTTCGACAGAATTTGGCTTAGCTGCTCGGTTTCTAACAAAAATCCATCATGGCCATAAGCTGAATCAATTTCTCCCAACTCTGCTCGCGGTATGCAGCGGCTTAGGTAAGCCTGTTCCTGAATTGGAAAAAGCATATCAGATTGGATGCCGATGATCAAGGCCTTGGCCTTTATTTGGCTAAGGGTTTCCTCAACGGTTCCTCGGCCACGCCCCACATTGTGGGTATCCATAGCTTTGGAGAGGTACCAATAGGAAAAGGCATTGAAACGCTTAGCGAGCTTGGTGCCTTGGTATTGCTGGTAAGAAGCAGCCCGGAAATGATCTGTGGTTTCATTATCAATTTCTTCCTGACTGTAATGGTAAGTTTGGTAATGACGGTAAGATAGCAGGGCGATTGCTCTAGCGGTTTTCATCCCTTCCAAGCCTGCAGATGGCTGCGGCGCCTTCCAGGTTTGATCTGTTTCAATGGCCAACCGCTGGGTTTCATTAAAAGCAACACCCCATGGGGAATGCCAGGCATTGCAAGCAATGATGGCTAATTGATTGATAAAACTTGGCTGCTGAATAGCCCATTCCAGGACTTGTTGACCTCCAAGAGATCCCCCGATCAATAAACCTATTTGCTTTATATAGAGGTAAGTAGCCAACCATTGATGGGCCTTTACCAGGTCCCGAACAGTAATTAGCGGGAAATCATGGTAGTAGGGTTTACCGGTCACTGAGTTTTCTGACAAAGGACCGGTGGTACCATAACAAGAACCCAGAATATTGGCGCATATTATGTAATGGTCAGTAGGATTGAATAAGGCTTTTTGACCGAACAAACCAGCCCACCAGTCTACAGGATCAGAATTGGCCGTTAGGGCATGGCAGACCCATACCACATTGCTGTGATCCTGATTGAGCTGACCATAGGAATGATAGCCAATGGTAAGCTCGGGTAAAACGGCACCTGATTCTAAATAAAAGGGTTGGCTGAATTTGATCTCGTGGTAGGGCAAAACCTTTTTTGACGTTTTGAAACAAGTTAGTAAGAGGGAGGCGGGCGCTTTCCAATAGCAGCCCGCCCCATTCAGGGTTTATGAGCTAGCCATAAAGGGGAGTTTGTACCAACTCAGCGCTCTTATCAAATGCCTGCTGGAAATCCTCTTTGATGTCATTCAGGTGCTCAATACCTACGGAAACCCTTAGCTGACCGGGCTCTACACCACTGGCTTTTTGTTCCTCCTCACTAAGTTGTTGGTGGGTGGTAGAAGCCGGGTGGATGATTAGGGTCTTAGCATCACCTACATTAGCCAGGTGACTTACCAGATTCAGACTTTCTACAAAACGGTCGGCACGTTCTTTACCCCCTTTCACCTGGAATTTCAATACACCACCATACCCATTAGTCAGGTATTTATTAGCCAGCCCGTGGTAGGGGTCAGTAGATAAGCCGGGGTATTTGACATGCTTCACTTCTTCATGGTTCTGTAGCCACTCAGCCAATGCCAGGGCATTATCCACATGGCGCTGAACCCTTAATGATAACGTCTCGAGCCCCTGGATAAAAAGGAAGGAATTAAAAGGGCTTAGCGCTGTACCATAATCCCGTAGCCCTTCAACGCGGGCACGGATAGCAAATGCGATGTTAGGCAGGCCCAAGGGGTTGCCTTCACCAAATGTATCCCAGAATACCAGGCCATGATAGCTATCATTTGGCTGGGAAAATTGCGGGAACTTCCCATTGCCCCAGTTATAATTACCGCCATCTACGATAATACCGCCAATGCTGTTACCATGTCCACCTATCCACTTGGTGCATGAGGCTACCACTACGTGTGCCCCATGGGCTATCGGGCGGAAAAGGTAACCCGCTGCGCCAAAGGTGTTATCTACAACAAGGGGTAAGTTGTAACGATCTGCTAATTGGCTAAAGCTTTCAAAATCAGGGATGTTAAACTCTGGGTTGCCAATAGTTTCCAGGTAGAGGGCTTTGGTGTTTTCATCGATCAGTTGTTCAAAACTTTCCGGATCATCCCCTTCAGCAAATCGAACGTCTATGCCGATGCGCTTGAAAGTATTCTTGAATTGGTTATAAGTGCCACCATACAGGTAAGGAGTGGTTACAAGGTTATCACCCGCTTCCGAAATATTGGTAAGGGCTACAAACTGGGCCGCCTGACCTGAGGAAACAGCGACTGCGGCTGTTCCACCTTCTAGCGCAGCTATTCGCTGCTCAAAGGCATCATTAGTTGGGTTCATGATGCGGGTGTAAATATTACCAAACTCCTTCAGACCAAAAAGGTTAGCGGCATGCTCAGAATTATCAAACAGGTAGGAAGTCGTCTGATAAATCGGGACAGCCCTTGACTTTGTAGATTCATCACCATCATGCCCTGCATGGAGCTGTAAAGTTTCAAATTTTGGATCAAATAAATCGTTTGAACTCATAATAAAAGGTTTTTAAGTAAAATTTTAAATTAATCAATGTTTTAAGGTTATAAATTGCTTACTAGTCACTACAATTGCAAATTGTAATGGACACATTAAGCCATAAAATGAAAAAGCTTAGCTAAAAGCAGCTTAGGAATTGAGCACTTAGGATTAACAGCACCAACACTGGTGCATGGAATTAAGGGCTATTATAAAGGCAATGGAGTGGATATTGCCTTCTAAGGTATTACGAGATTCAATTAAGGGATTCGCGTAATTTCTGTTAACGACCACTACTCCTAATGATTTATATTCTTCCGGATTGCTCCGGAACTCAGGAATTGGCACCTTTCGGATTTTCCGAGGGTTGCCAGCGGATCATTGAGCCTGTCTCTCACCGCTTCTTTATAAATCAATTACAAACGCAAAGGGGCGTAATTGATGTTACAAATCTAAAAGTTTTTTGATTAAGACCAAATATTTCTGGGTTTAAATGGGTGTCAATCCCTGAGCCACTCCACGTCACGGGTTTAGGTTTTCCTTTACGCTGCGTATGAAAAGTGCTTTCCAACCGTAGGCGCTGAGCTGACGTCCCGAGCAAGCTAGGGGAATTTTTCCACGTCATTTCTTGGTTAACCTTTACCCAGAAACGCCTTTCAAACCCGCGCTGCCCATAGGACGAAAACTGGTTGAGGGTATATCTCCATTTTAACGGTTCGCTTCTTCTCGGCACATCTAATACCTGAAAATTAAAGCGCTCTTGCCCTTATGGGTGACCATAGCAAGCCCATATTATTGTTTTTGCAAGGTTCAGGAGTGATGAAAGGTGTTTAAACCCAATAAAACCTAAATGCGAGAACGGGTAACTTACGATTTTGTGCTTTCCCAAGGTTTATCAATAAATAGGCCAGCCACCGCAGAAGCACAGGCTATAGCATTGCCATACCAAGGTGGTGTAGCGGGAGTATGGTTTAACACGTTCAAGGTGGCAAGCAAAGTGGGTACGTAAAATACCAGGATAAACAGGGGGATTACATACCCAGCCCAGGGTTCATTTTTGCGAAAGGGGATAGCAATTAAAGTCAACAATGCCAAACCCAATGCGATCCAGCCAGCACCAGCTACATCCATCAGCGCTAATAACAGTGTTTGATACTGGGTGTTAAGCTCAGCCCAGTTGGTACTAATCGCATCAGCATGGTAGGGCATAAACTGGCTGCTAAAAAAGTAAATGCTACCAAGGATCAGGCTTACAACTGCCGTAACGCCATAAACTATGGAAGCTATATTTTTCCGTTTGGTTATTGATTGATCAATCATCTTGAACAGGTTTTGCTTTTGCCAAGTGATAACCATTCTCGGCCATATGATCAAGGGCCTTAGCCAGGGCCTGTGTATCAAGGCGTGCTTCTAGTGAATGAAGTTTGCCCCACTTGAGGTGTAAAATATGAACGCCTTCATTCTCATAATGCTGCCCATCAGCCGTGGTGCCAAAATCCCGCCAAATGATTGCTACTCGGGTATTCCAAGGCATACCCGTAACAATCATATCCTGAATTTGAAACTGGAGATCCGGGAATAAGGTGAATAGCCGCTGCAACCAGGTTCTGAAAGACGCTTTGGTATGTCGCTCGCCTCCTAAAGCATGATCTCCCGCAAAATGGTGTCTTAGTTCCTCATGAGCTGAATTAAGCAGCACCTCATAGTTCTGGTTAGATAGCTGCTGAAAGGCCCACCGACAAAATCTTTTTGTAATGAAGTGGAACATAATAGGTTTTTTTGCTTGAATAGTTTATCCTCACTTTTCAGCTTTGAAATCCTATAAAAATCAAACCCAAAATTCAAATATTTCCTATTGTATGGCTTAAAAATAGAAAAACCGAAATCATGAATTGTTGCTATTCGGTGCCTGTTACTGCCTGAAAATCGTGAACCGTTGAACGGAAATCAGGAAAACAAAATCCATTAAAATGATCCTAACCCTGTACAAGGAATTAAATCAAGTCCTCCAAAGGTAGGCTTAAGCATATTTAGCTAAAGTGCATAGCTTGTCAGCACTAAAAAGTAGGAGCGGTGGTTAAATATGGTATAATAAAAAACCCCGCCCGAGGTTTTTGAAATTGGGCAGGGTTTGGAAAAATCAAAGGCTATTGCTGGCTTTTACAGCTCTTGTTTTACCAAGTAAAAATCTACTTTTTCCTGTTCACGTTGATCCCGGTCTTCTACATCTTCCAGCGTTTTGGGAGCTGGGACAATGCCCTTATCGCCTTTTTCCCAATTTATAGGAGTGGCAACTTTTTGCTCGTCAGCGGTTTGCAAGGCTTGCAATACACGCTTCATTTCATGGGTGTTCCGGCCTACGCTCAACGGGTAGTAGTGGATTAGCCGGATAGTACCTTTTGGATCAATGAAAAACATAGCGCGAACGGCTTCTGTACTGTTTTCACCAGGGTGGATCATCCCAAAAAGCTGGGAAACACGCATGTCAATATCAGCAATGATGGGAAAATCCATATAAATGCCGGTCTTTTCTCGCACATTGTGAACCCAGGCCAGGTGAGAATGGATGCTGTCCACGCTTAAGCCCATTAGCTTGGTGTTCAGCTCCTTGAATTCCTCTTCTTGCTGTTTAAATGCTGAAAGTTCTGTGGTACAAACAGGGGTGAAATCAGCAGGATGGGAAAAAAGGATCACCCAGCTATCTTGATTAAACTCGGAGAATTGGATTTCACCCTTGGTGGTCGTAGCCCTGAAATCGGGTGCTTTATCGCCAATTCTTGGCATTGCTGGAGCTGTTACATCTTCTTTTGGCTGATTGCCATTCATTTGATGGGTTTCCATAAGTATGTCTTTTTAGTTCGCTAACAAAGATCAGGTAATAATAATTGTCAAAAAATGATTATGATCATATTTTCATCTTTTCAATTTTTTTATCCTTGATGCTGTTGCAATGATGGGTGAATATTTAAGTCATCAGTGAAAAATGGGCCCCTATTAGTGGTGGTTGAAAATTGTTTTTTGAAACCAAAAAACCACCAATATGAAACGCCGGGACTTTGCGTTAAACAAAACCCACATCACAAAAATTTTAAAAAGCTGAAGCCCGAAAAGCCAACGGCTTCAAATCCATCATGCAAATGGTTTTAGCAGCCCTTATTAAAACTGACAATAAAGAGCACCATTTTTACAATGAAGATGTCAGTAATGGTTTCAGAACCCGGAAGTTTTTTGGCAATGGTAAGCTATTAGCGTTAAGTATTTCCCTTTCAGGTATTCCCGTGTTTATCCAACGCTTTTGAGGACTTAAAAGCATCAATAAGAACTGAGCAGAGGCTTAGCTTTTAATTAGTATAGGGATATTTACCGCTGGGAAAATGACCATATAACAAGTAAAGGAAATAGGGGTTTATCAAACCTGTATTTTGAAAGTTTTTTCTCCATCTCTGAGGAAGAGCAGTTAGGAAGTGAGGGACTTTTTAATTTACACCAAACTCCCCATCCCTAATTTTTCGTTTTCAAGGAAATTGGGAATCTGATTTCGCTATTATTAGGAGACGGGAAATATCGATTTAGGCTCTTATTCGATAAATTAATTTTGAAATCAAATGAATAAACCGTGTTTTAGCTTAAAATTGGGCTTTTATGGCAGGCTTAACGCAGGAGCAGACCAACAGGCTTTGGCAGGCGCTTCGGGAGAACGGGATAGAACCCACGCAATATGAGGGCTTGTTTGGTTTATTACAAGAGGATATTGAAGCAAGAATGACCGATGCCGGTTATGAGGAAGTTTTAATGAAACCCTTCTCCAAATCCCCCATAAAGGCAAGCCTAATCATAATGCCAATTATCGTGTATATTTAGGTCGGTACACCAAAAAGCAACTATTTTACAACCTATTCCAGGATTGGCCGGTCTGGAAAATGGTTTTATGGAGCCTTTTTTTATTAGGGTTCATCATTTCGGGTTTTTTTCCAGGCGTTGATCTTATGAAGGTTAATATGGGGTTATTGGGAATTGTGGTTATGGCCGCAGTAATCAATAACGTATTTGCCATTGCGATGCTTAAAAAATCGATGAGCATAACCCTGAAAAACTGGCTATCCACCAAACATCTATTGATTTTTATAGCCATTCTTGGCTTTTTGGTAGCTTTACTTTGGCCTATTCCGGGTTTCAAAATAAAAATGTTGGTCTTAGCGCTAATACTTGCGTTAGCAGGCCATACCTTTTACCTTTTCCTGCGTGAAGCGGGACCAGCTAATTACATCTCAGGAAAAATCCGGGAGCTAATACGTTATATGAATAGCCCTCTCGGGATTTATTTCCCTTTTTTGGGTATATTGTCATTGATCTTCGACAACTTTCCAGCCTTTTCTATTTATGGTCAAATTATTTTAGGTATTCTGGGTTTAGCGGTGTTATTCTGGAACATTGAGGGCTACCGTTCCTTGAAAACATTGGATGGTTTTATTCCGCTTTATACGTGGTTTTCAGAAAAAAACAATATAAGGTTACCTGCTTATGATAGTCAGCATTAAAAGCTTTGCCAAAGAAAAATGCTGTCTCGGATTTACGCCTTTAATAATTGGGGATTGCTATTTGGCTACGTCTTTAGCCTCTTGGATCTCTTTAGAATAATAAGTTTTGAGGGGCTTTGGTCAATAATCATGCCTTTTAAGGCAATTTTCTAAATTTATAGCCAGGGGCCTTAAGGCTAATAGAGGTATCCAGGTACATAATGCCTACTTCGAGTCTAATTTAGGAAGGTGAAGGGCCCGGTAAGCAAAGGGATAAAACGCTAAACCACTCCCTGATCCAACATGGCATCGGCCACTTTCACAAATCCGGCAAGGTTGGCGCCTTTTACATAATCCACCGAGCCATCTTCATGCGCTCCATACTCTACGCAAAGGCTGTGAATATCCTGCATGACCTCGTATAGCTTGTGGTCCACCTGCTCTGCCGTCCAGGCCATACGCATAGCGTTCTGGCTCATTTCCAGGCCAGAGGTCGCAACGCCTCCGGCATTAGCAGCCTTCCCTGGTCCTATGAAGATGTTTTGTTCCTGAAGATAGGTCAGGGCATCAGCTGTGAGGGGCATATTCGCACCTTCAGCAACCAGTAAAACACCTGCTTTAACCAGGTTGGCGGCATTTTCCTGGTCTAGTTCGTTATGAGTGGCACAGGGGAGGGCTATCTGAGCTTCCGGTACAACGTCCCAAGGACGAGCCCCTTGATGATAAGTAGCACTGAACTGCTGAGTGTAGTGATGGATTCGCTCTTTTTGTTCTAATTTCAGCCATCGCAGGTATTCCAGCTTCTCTTCGTTTATGCCTTCTGGGTCCAGAATAGCCCCACGTGAGTCAGATGCTGAAACTACCCTCCCCCCAAAGTCATTAATCTTTTCCATGGCATAAAGGGCTACATCGCCCGAACCGGAAACCGCTACTTCCTTTCCGGCGACCTCATTTCCGATACGCTGTAGCATTTGCTTGGTAAAATAAACCAGACCATATCCCGTTGCCTGTGGCCGTATCAAGGATCCACCCCAGTTCATGCTTTTACCGGTTAATACCCCGGAGAATGAATTCGTCAACCGTTTATACTGCCCAAATAAGTATCCGATTTCCTGGTTGCCGACTCCGAGATCCCCAGCCGGAACATCCACTTCCGGACCAATATGGCGGTATAGTTCGGTCATAAAAGATTGGCAGAACCGCATGATTTCCTCGTCACTTCGTCCTTTAGGGTCAAAATCAGCGCCCCCTTTTCCTCCACCTAGCGGCAGGGTAGTCAAGGCATTTTTGAACACCTGCTCAAAGCCAAGGAATTTCAGGATGGATTCATTAACCGTGGGATGAAAGCGTAAGCCGCCTTTATAGGGGCCAATAGCTGAATTAAATTGCACACGATACCCGCGATTCACTTGCACATGGTTATGGTCATCAACCCATGGAACGCGAAAAGAGATGATCCGCTCAGGTTCAATGATCCGTTCCAGGATATTGCACTGTTCATAAGCTGGATTGGCCATGGAGTAGGGTACTATTGTCTGCGCGATCTCTAGTACAGCCTGTTGAAACTCTGACTGGTGGGGATTTCGATGCTTAACTCTATGCATGAAATCGGAGATGGCAGTTTCTTTTTCCTTGGTATTGTCCATGAATATAAGTACTTGTTTGGGTTCATTTCGCAGGAGCAAATATAGAACGAAAGCTCGCAGATTATTTATT
>CAZIUI010000010.1:0-13133 GCA_964542585.1 uncultured Sphingobacteriales bacterium
TTATAAAGAGAATATCGGAGGCAAAGGTATTATTCAAAAAACAAAAGGGCAAAATATTAATCTCGCCCCAGATTATAACCCTAAGAAAAGCAAAATCGCTTTTCAGCATTATACTGGTTCAGATTTCGATATTTTCCATATAAATTTAGAAGGAGGACGAGCTATTACTCAAGTAACTAACTCGCCTGAAAATGAATACAATCCATGTTGGTCTCCTAATGGTGAGTTTATTATTTATGAAAAAGGAGCACCGACAAAGACTTACCTAATAGAGGAATCAGGAAAATTTAATTACAGAACAGAAGAAGTGAAAAAGAACCAATTATGGATAAAAAATTTTAAAACGGGTCAACTTAAAATGTTGGGAGAAGGTAGTTTCCCTGTTGTTTCTCCCAATGGTGAGAAGATTGCTTTTGTAAAATACAAATTAGGTGAAAACGAGTATGAGGAAAAAGGTACATTATGGATTATGGAAAAAAATGGGAGTTCTCAAAAACAAATCACAACAACTAATCTAGGATATGCTACTCAGCCAAGATGGGGGCCAAATGGAGATTATCTTGTTTTTCAGTTATACAAGGATAATCAATCAGATATTTATACTATAAAAACGGATGGTAGTAATTTAAAACAACATACTGAAAACGAATCCAACGATTTTTCTCCATATTGGGCAAAGGGGGGATTTATTTACTTTTGCTCTGATCGAGGAGCTAAAAAAGGGAATTATAAAATATGGAAGTTTAATGTGAATTAATTCCTTATTATTTTTCGACTTTGCCTCAGGCCAATCCTTTGATTACCTGCCTACTTCCACACCGGTTAGGTGGTCGAGCATAGCCATTACACCCTTTCCTATTCCGAAAAACACGAACAAGGGGAATGAGTGGCATACCTGTTGACGGACGAAACACTTTTAGTACAAATTTGCAATTCTTACCGAAAAACGGTAATTTTCGCAAAAATTTACTAAAGAATGGGGGCATCCGAATACATCCATTACCTTCTTTCCCTTGAGGAATATGCTTTTTCCTGGGAGGAGCTATTAGCCAACTGTGGTAAAGGTAAGATTGCCCTCACCCGTGAACTTTCCAGGCTTGAAGCCAAAAAACAGGTTATCAACCTCAGAAAAGGTTTTTATGTGATCATTCCTCCCAGGTATGCCAGGCAAGCGCGGCTACCGGTGCAGTTATACATCCACAAGCTTTTCCGGTACCTAAACCGGCCTTATTATTTAGGATTTTACTCAGCCGCTAAATTTCACGGGGCAGGCCATCAGCAAATCCAAAATGATTACGTGATGACGGTTACCCCTCCTATGCGGACCATTCAGAAAAACGGAATGGTAGTACGCTTTTTCACTACGACCAACTGGCCGCTTCATAACCTAACAACTAAAAAGTCGGATGCCGGTTATTTCAACATTTCAAGTCCGGCATTAACGGTAGCAGACCTTATTCATTACCAAACGAAACTGGGTGGTCTAAACAGGCAATTAACCATAATCGATGAATTGGCAGAAGAAATAACACAAGAAGACTTGGTAAAGCTTTTATCGTGGTATCCCCATAAAAGTACATTGCAACGCATGGGGTATTTGATGGAAATGTTAGAGGTAAAGGATAGTATAGTTACCCCCATTAGGAAGCACCTTGAAAAGGCCAAAACCTACCCCGTATTGCTTAGGCCCAAAGGCGGACAAAAACCGGGTGCAGTTAACAATCCCTGGAAAGTGGATGTCAACCTCAAACTTGAACAGGATCTATGATACCCAAACCTTCTATTGCGCAATGGCAGGAATTTGCCCCTTAGCAAGAATTCTATCAAGTTGAACAAGATTTAGTGATGAGCCGGGTATTGATTGAGCTTTTTGCTGATGATTTCCTGCAGGAAAATCTGGCCTTCCGGGGAGGTACGGCCTTACACAAGCTTTTTCTAAATCCCTCATCGAGGTACTCTGAAGATATTGACCTCGTCCAGACCCAACCCGGCCCAATAAAACCAATTATGAAGCGAATAGGGGAAGTGATAACTTTCTTTGAAGAAAAAAGAAGTACCAATAAAAGAGGACATGGCACTAAAGCCCTGTACCGATTCAATTCTGAGTATGAGGGCATAAGATTAAGGTTGAAACTGGAGATCAATTCCTGGGAGCATTTTACCATCCTTGGCCGAAAGGCGATTCCTTTTACTGTAGAAAATGATTGGTTTTCAGGAAGTTCCGGTATTCAAACCTATGCTTTAAATGAACTTCTGGGTACTAAACTCCGGGCGCTATATCAACGAAGTCAAGGCAGGGACCTATTTGATTTAGATTATGCAAGAAGAAACCTCAATATTGATATAGGAGAAATCCTTCACTGCTTCAACGAGTACATAGCATTTAGCACGGGTAAAAAACCGCCAACTGCTAAGGAATTTTTAATGAATATAGCGGAAAAAGAAAATGACCCGGATTTTTTGGGTGACTTAGAAGGTTTGTTACGCAATGATATCACCTTTCAATCCCATGAAGCTTTTACTTGGTTAAAAGACGAGGTGATTGCCAAGATGCCCTGATTAAACCTTACCGCTCTGCTTGTTTGGATGCTAATTCCTTGAATAATTGGCAAAATTGAATGGCATCACCAAGATCAAAAAAACAATTTTCAAAGGAGCGAACCTGCCAATAATGACCGCTCATCGGGCACGCAGCGTTGCAAAGGAATGACCAATGACGGAGACCGGTGTAAAAGAAAGACCTCCAATGCATCGGGGTATTGCTGGCAGCATGAAGATTGAAGAAAGGTTGCTGTTAATAGCTTTTAACGCAAATGCCAATTGACCATTTTTAAGGATCCCATTTTACTGCCTAATCGATGCACGCCACATATGCAAAATTTAAAATCTCTTGGCTTGAAAGTTTTTTCCTTAGAGTGTAAAAGGCTTGCTTGCACTTAAGGCAAAATGGGTGATATCCCCATCCAAAATTTTGAAAAAAAGGGTGGTCTTTTGGAGGTACTTTGAGGGTTTTACCTAAACCTCTATGTTTCCCAAACGCTTTATAATAGAAGTGGACACGGGAGGATTCGAACCCCCAACCCCTTTGGATTGATGCCAACCGCCTAAATGCCAATCAATCCTTTAGACTCATGAAAATATTTTTAGCCAAAATATAACTGGCTTAGCCCCTGGTTTCAATTCCTTACCTTAAGGTTACGTTTACCGGATTCAATAAGCCAAATGAGGTTCTGCCTCATACTTTAACCGATCACCGATCAAAAGGGTATGAGTAAACATCATAAAGGTATTACCAGCCTTTTCCTTATGGTTTTTGGCTACAGGTACTTTTAGCGCGATTTACGATGCTTCCCCGCGAGTTTTTAGCAGCGTCCTGATCCTCCTTTCCTATTGGTATTTTGAATGAATATACCTCTGAACTCATAAGAACAATTCCAGGTATCAAACATGGAGGTTTTTCTGGAAAGTAAGGGCATTTTCCACAGCATGGCCCTGGTCAGTATTGTTGAAAAAGACCCAGCCTTTCTGATCTCCGTATTCTAAGGATTGCAGGGTTCCCGCCCATTCCTGGAGGTCACTTTCCGGATAAGGGGAAGTGAAAAGCTCGAATTTTCCATGAAAACGGGCATAAATAAAATCGGCAGTTTGCATGATCCAGTAAGGCCATTGGGGGGCATGGGAGATCACAGCAGCCACGTTATGCTTTTTCAGGACATCAGCAACTTCCTCATCAAACCAGCTCTTATTCCTAAATTCAATGGCATAACGGTATTCTCTGGGGATAGCCTCCAGGAAAGTCTCAAGCTTGGCGATATCCTTCTTCAGGGATGGCGGCAATTGGATTAGTATAACTTTTAGCCGGGTACCAAGGCCGCTCACGCCCTCAAAAAACTGGTCGCGTTGTTTGCGGGCCTTGTCATCCATTTTTAGCTTTTTCATCTGGGTGAGGTAACGGTGAAGTTTGATGACAAATGTGAAATCCACAGGGACCTGCTTGCGCCATTGTTCGTAAGTTTCCTGGGCTAAAAGGTTGTAAAAGGAGGAATTGACCTCTACCGCTGAAAAATACTGGCTGTAATAGCCTAGTTTTTCGTGGGCTTTCAGGCTTTTGGGATAAAACCGGGTGTTCCAATTGCGGTAAGACCAGCCGGAAGTTCCGATGTACCATGCCATAAAATAAATGAGGATATTGCTGGTGTTAACCCAAAATTAAAAAGCAAAACAGGGCGGGTATTGCGGTTCTTTTCACAAATTGGCCACTTATTGGTTATTATTGTGTAAAAAGGAACGCAACCTACCAATGACTGATCGTGTTACCCTTGTTCAACTCAGGTTAAGTATTTGGGATCACAGAACCAGTCGATCAGAACCCGTATTTGATGGGGATCACCAGGAAGTGGCGGCTTTTTTGAGAGTGGATCCATTGAAAGGAGATCCTTCCATGGCAGATTTGCCAATCGTTCTTCCTCATCAGTCAGCTAACCATTCTTCAAAGGTCCCCGACCTTGAGGTATCAGCTATTCTTTCTGACCTTTCATATGCCTTTGCTGCAATATCAGCAGCTGATTGGTTAGCTTGGTATGCGCAAGAAGTAGAACCGCGTCTGCAACTGAACAACCCCCACCCCAATCTTTCTGTTACTTACCCTGTATCCGGAACCCCCATTCAAAGTTGAAAGGTATTTTTTATTATCCACCCGATGGTTCTTAAACCTCCTCCCGTGCCTTTTTGTGTATTAATGGAAAGGTTTTTGCCATCTTTGCTTAGTCAATGATTACTGAATTACAAAATTTTTAACGTGATGAACACTACGGAAATTTTTGAGCAGATAGAGCAGCACGTGGAAACCTATTTCTTATTTGATTTCCCTGACCTCCCGTCCATTGATGCGATGATGGAAGATTTTGCAAGTGATGATTATGAACTGGGAAAAGTTTACCAGGATGACGTCATACGTTTTAAACAGGACTTTTACGATGTATTTGCCGAAGTTTATCATGACAAAAAGGCACTTTGTAATTAAGGCCGATAAGCGCCTATCCCATCCTCAGGCTGTAATTTAAGATCCATACTTGTTTCCAAAAAACCCTTGCTACTAGCTAGCAAGGGTTTTTTTAGAACCTTATTGCTTGATGAACCTTTGCTGGTGCCAATCACCTGATTGGGCTTGTATCCTTAACAAGTAGGCGCCTTTCCTAAGATTACTTACATTGAGTTGCTGAATGCTTTGGGAGGCTACCTTAACAACTTTTCCTTGTAAATTAATAACCTCCGCGTGACGAGCATCGCTTCCGGTCAGATTAAAACGGAGCTTGGTAGAAACCGGATTGGGATAGACGCTTAATTTTGAGGCTTCATCCGTTTTATCAGCTAGGCCCACCGTGGAGGGAAGCGGATAGGTATAAACGCGTTTATCGCGGGTATCATCTTTTCTATTGAGGCCTCCCATCATCATAAGCTTATCGTTAACTACAAAATTGGTGGGAGCCCAGAGGCTTACACCGGGATGGGGAGGTAAGGATGTCCATTCATCATTAGCAGGGTTGTACCGCCAGAACTGGCCAGTCGCCATGTACCCGTGATCACTGCCATCCCCGCTTAAAACGTAGCCTTTACCGCTGTGAGCAAACTGGGTTCCTGCCACACGGGCTTGGCCGGGAAAGTCACTGAGCTGTTCCCACTTATCGTTTTCCTCGTCATACCGGTACCAATCATCATAAATCCCCTGACCATGACCCATACCTGCGTAAAGGTCCCCATCAATGGTAAAGTGATAGGGATGGTGCCTGGGCGGTCCAGGAAGATCAGCCATGCGTTCCCAAGTACCTTGATCCAGGTCGAAGGCCCACCAATCTTTCAAATTAACAATGGCGCGCCGGTCGAAGTCGATGGTATCACCTAGCCCCACGTAAATCTTACCATTACCGGCTTCAATGGCCGGGTGCCGCCTGGGTGGTCCTGGGCATTCCGGTAATTCTCGCCAGCTATCACTATCGGGGTTGTATTCCCATAGATCTTTTAACAACCCGCTATTGTTAGAACCAAAACCTACATATCCACGCTGATTATAAGCAATACCAATACTAAAACCCCGAGCAGGACCGGGAAATGAAGCCAGCTCTTCCCAATCATTATTTTCCGGAACATACCGGTAAAAATCATTCAAGTAAACCGATCCGCGAAAACCAGGGTATTTACCGGCCAAAACATAACCCGTATCCCTGATGGCGAAGCCAACCGGATGATCTCGTCCTCTATCAGGAAATGCCTGAGCTGTATCCCAGGTTTTTTGCTGTGCCTGCGTGATCAAAGGCATTACCAAAAGCATTAAAACACTTAAGCTTGACAAAATGCAACATCGTTTAATCATAAGCTTACCATCATTTAGTTATTTCAAATTAAACTTTTTTTAAAGGGTCTAGGATAAAGATTGCCAGATAACATACCATAAAATAGCGGAAAAGATGCGGCAAAATTGCTCTGATAGGGTCCTTGTGAGATTGGCAATAACCGAAGGCCTTTATGCGTATTAACCCGTAATTGATGCCAACTTTATATACGCATGGTCTTAGCATACCTTGAACTTTTAGGGGGATTCCAGGGATCCTCGTAGGATGTTTTGTAAAATAATTCCTGGAAATAAGCGCTCGTACGCACCAGTCGCAGGTAGAGACCCGTATAAATCGGCATTAGCGGTACAAAAATCATCAGCTTGAGTTTTTCCAGGGGTTGTCGATCAAACAATCCTACTGCCAGCATTTGCAAAACATTTGAACCTAAATACAACAAATAATTAATAAGAATAACAAAACCTATATTATCGTGAAAATTGAATGCAATGTCAAAAACGTAAACAAACCATAAAATATTTAATATAAAATTGTACAAAAGATTCTCTAGAAAGGAGATAAAGTTGGATTTGCTAAAATTTTGATTGGGGTAGTAAACATCGGCATGCTTTCGCATCCTAAAGCGTACCAAGGACTTACTCCAGCGCAATCGCTGATTCATTAGTTTGTAAAAGCTTGTAGGCGCATGGGTTTGGCCAATGGCTTTTGGTGAGAATTGAATCTTGTAGCCCATTTTTCTGAGCTTAACGGTGATATCCCCGTCAAGCCCGGGTCCAATATCATAGCCTTTTACGCGCTCAAGGGTATCTTTCCGGAATGCACCAAAAGCCCCTGATATAATCCGGTAAATTCCTAAGTAGGACGTCACCACACGGCCAATTGTAATTGTTTTCATATATTCAATACCCTGCAAGGCTGATGCGAGGCTTTCGGAGTTATTCCTGACCTTTATGTTGCCACCAACGCCAGCCACTGTTGGATCCCTGTAAAAAGGAATTAAGATCTTTTCCAATGCATCGGCATTTAAAGATGTATCGGCATCGACATGAATAATAAACTTCCCGCTGGCATACCGGATGGCCATGTTAGCCCCGGAAGCTTTCCCGCCCCTTAATTCATTCCTCAGAAACCGATCAATGAACCCCCTACGTTCCAGGTTACGTCCGATTATCGGCGTATCATCGTCCGAGCCATCATCTACCACAATAAGCTCATAGTTTTGGTAAGTCTGCTCAGCTAAGGTTCTGGAAAGCTTGTAAAAATGCCGCCCTTCATTTTTCCCAGGTACTACAATAGATATCAGCGGGTTTTCTTCCCATAGCTTTTCAATGGCTCGCTGCTTCGCCCGGTAATTAACCAGTTGGTCCAGGTAATAGACCACCAGTATCACATAATCAAAAACCAGGTACCGGGTAAATTCAAAAATGAAAAACATCCAAAAGACCCTTAAAAAGGCATCAGGAGGAAGGGATTGGTAAAATGCTAAAGCACGTTCTAGGAAACTATCCGGCATCTAACTGTTTGCAAACCTTCTCTTTTATATAAGCGGGATCCTGCCCTGCTTTTATTGGCTCAACGCTGACTTTAATGGTAATAGATTCTCCCGGAAAACGGGATTCCATTTGGACTCTTAAATTACGTGCCATTTGCTCACTGGTCATCTTAGCCTTGTAAAGGTCAGGACCTAGCATTGAAAATAACAAGGTTTTGGAATCCTTGTACATGATTATGTCCTCCTCCTTGCTGACCTCCTTAAACTCAAGTAATACACTATTCTGGAATTCCTTGAGGATGTCATTGCTTAAGGGCTCATCCTGGGTTGAATTAGCCTCAATATGCAAAGCTCCAATATTAGCGTCAAAAGGACTGGAATTCCGCCTTTTAATTTCATATTGGATCATTAGATCGAATGTTTCCTGATCTACCACTTGTGCACCCTCCTTATTGTTAGCTTCTTTACCACTAAGTATTTGAGGATTAAGGGTAGCCTCTAGCCCCTTGGACGTCACTTCATATTGGCGTACTATTCGCCTACGTAAATTTTCAACGGCTGTATCAGAACCACAATTAAGGCATTTAGCGTAAGCAAAAACATCCTGGAACCGGTTATAGCAATTCTGGCATGAGTAGATCAGAGAAGGTTTATCATAGTCAACGCCAATATGCCGGAGGTGCTGATCACATTTAGGACACACCAGCATATTGGAACTGGTATCTGTGGTGTAATCCGACATTGGCCCAATGTAAGCGCATGGGAAATGATGAATAAGGTCCTCGGAGATCAAATTGGGAGATTCACACTTCGGACATACTTCACGGTATTGAAGGTATCCTTCACTGCAATTGGAACACAGGTGAACAATTTCATGAAAACCACCTAATAAAACCTCTTCCTTCTCGGCCTCATCAAGATCATCTAAAATCCGATAAGTATCTGAATAGTTATATTGCAAGGATAAGAAACGATAACTAAAGCCAATTTGGGAATCACGATCGAGTGTAGGTTTAAGGGTTGTTAGATTTCGAGAATAAAGAAACCGGAGCGTTCTCAGGATTGGACTCTGTTGATCTGCACTTTCATTGGCCCTGTATAGGTAAATCTGTTCTAAGACCTTTTGTAAGGCTTGGTTAAACCTCTCAGGATTAATGGGCTTGACAAGATAATCAATAACCCCATATTCAAACGCTTCCAGCGCGTACTCTTTATAGCTTGTTATCAGGATGATAAACGGCTCTCCCGGAAGTTGGTTAATCAATTCTAACCCACTCATTTCTGGAATACCGATATCCAATAAAACAAGCTCAATCTCGGATTCTTTTGCAATTGCGACCGCATCATAGGCATTTTGAGCACTACCTATCAGTTTGAGTTCTGATTTTTGCTCAACGAGGTGCTGAACCACTTTTAAAGAAGGGGAATCATCTTCTACGATCAGGGTTTGAACAACCATAAGTACCTAAAAGGTGTTATTGAAAGTTTTGCATATTTTGCTTTATCCGCTTAACCTCTTCCGTCAATCTATTCATTTCGCTTGTAGATGCTACCGACCCATCTATCACCTGTCTTATAGCAATGGGCAAGTTATCGGAAAAGCCCACAATAAAGATTGGTAACAAGTACAACTCCATCTCTCTCGAAGTACGGATACGCGTGATTAAATGACTGGTCATGGCTTTGGTATAACTCACTATTACAATGGCATTAACGCTCTTAAGCTCATCTGTATTAAATAATTGGTAGTCATCAACCAGCGCAAAAACATAGCCCCCTTGTTCTTCGAATGAGATGTTATTTCCATTAGTACTTACCACAGGTCTTCAATTTTTAACATTTGCTTTCTGACTGTGACCGTCATTTTGTAATATTTCTGCAAGGTTTTACGATTATTGTTTGGCATTGATTTCAATTTAATATCAGCCGCCAATTTCCTTGAGGGCGCATTTTTTTTATCCCGGAATGCTTCAGGAACTAGCTGAGTGGCTGTGTAAATTGTTTTAATGGATCCAGGGAACTTACGACCATTTGGGAAAGTAATGGCTACTTCATCCCCTTCATCAATATAGCCCAGTGAGGATTGCTGAAAGTAAGCCCTGACAATGATCTGCTCTTTTTTAAGGATCTGCATGATGGGCTCAGAAGCCTTGGCTACCTCAAAAGCTTGCTTTTTTTGCCGCTTGATTTTTCCAGAGATGGGAGATGTGTAATAATTGCTGTACTTGGCCAGGGAATCCGCATTAAGGCCAAAATTGCGGTTTGCTAATTGCTGCTGGCGCTTTTGGTACTGGCTGCGTTTGCGGTTTAGCTCACTTTTATAATTTTTCAGATCTCTAATAGAAGCGTAAACTTCACTCAGTTTGGATTGGAAGCGCATTAAACGGTCTTTAATGGCATTCAGCTCATCAACCGTATAAACGTCCAATTGCACACCTTCTCTGACCTTGGCTTTTCGCTTTTGGTAATGCTGAATGCGACTGCGGTAGCTTCGAATCCGAGCCCGCTTTTCCTGAAGGTCATGTTGGATGTCCAATAATTCTTGTTGTATCCAGCTTTGGCTAAGCTGCTGATTGTTCAAAAAACCATAACCGGAACCATCATTAGCACTTAATTTGAGCGCATCCCGCCAGGTGTACCTAAAAAGGGTGTCTCCTTTATCAATAATATCGCCTTCACTTTTGTAAATATCCACTAATTGCGCGTCAGCAGGAAGCTGAACTTCAAATTGTTTAAACAATATTTGGCCGGGTGCCTCCACAAACAAAAATTTCCCAACCAGAAAGCGACCTACAAAAAATAAAATCAGAAGCACGATCGTCCCATAAATAACCATGCCCCAATTAATACGCCTTTGTTTAATGTAGGGCTCTTTGGGTTCAAATGCTTCCGGCTGCTGACGCCTTTTAAACTGATTACTTTGCACTGGAAAATCCTGCTTTATTTTTATCTCCTGGCATTTAAGGACATAAATGTTTCTAAATCGTGTATGGCAAATTGATGGATACCTGTTTTCTCTTTTAAATCTTGAGTAAACTCGTAAAATTTAGGAAGATCTCCGAAATCTTCGGGACGTAAAGCCACAGTGGTTTTTTGCTTTTTTAAGGCAAGGGATTTGGTTAAGGTCTTCTCCAGCTGAATTACATCTTTCCTTTTGTAAGCCATTATAAACAGTTGATCGCAAAATTTATACACCTTCTTATAAAATTTGGGTTCATACCATATAGGAATCGAAATTTCCAGTTGTAAATCTTTTTCGCGTGCCGCCTTGTAGGCCTTTTTCACCATAGAAAGATACTGTTCCAGGTAGGTTTGCTTGTTCTTATTCCATTCAGCCAAAGTATGGGGTTCTACATCTAAATGAAGAGCGTCTGCGCCTAGCTCATCTGCTTCTGTCACCAAATCTTGTAGCTTTTTATGGTTTTCGGGCCTGAATAACTGGTTATTACCTACGAGCAATCCTATCCTAAGGTTTTGCTGACCAGCTTCCTCGATAAAGCGTTCAGCTTTACCACGAGCTTGATCCTGAGGCCCCAGTGATAGATTGACAGCTCTGATATTATGACTATTAAAATTCCTTAAAAGTTTGGCATTAGAGAAATTCTGAAACCCTTGAGACCACATGTAGATGGATCGCTGAGCTTGGAAGAGCTCTACTTGGCTATTGATCGGATGCTTTGTAACCACATCACTTACAGACCGCTTGGGCAGGTATGATTTGAGGTTTAAGAGCTTTAGATACATTTTCTGTTGAATGTCCGCAAGCTCAAAGTTTAGTTTTAATACTGTTATGGCATTATCCAACATACTTACAGGACTGTAGCTTTGATCATTGAGGCGTTTACGGGCTTTATCCTGTCTGATCTTCTCTAAAAGCCTGGCTTTTTTATGATAAAATTCTATATAATCATTTAAAGCATATTGATACTCATAGTAAGTATTCAAGGTCTCTTTTATTTCAACCTGCTTTTCAGCTTTTACTTTAGCCTTAAAATGATCTATCCGTGCTTCTTGCAAAGCTCTATCATCCCTTTCGCTGAAATTTAAAGGAACGGACAGGGATAAACCCCAAGAAAAGAACTGGCGGATATCTCCCTGGGTTTCTCCCAGGTTATTGACATAGCCATCGGGGTTGTTATAGATGCTTTGTCTAAGGTAGGGTCTCAAGCCTATTTGATTGGCAGGGTGGTATTTTTCACGCTGTATTGCTCTTTTTAACTTCACCACAGTGTCCCGCCAGGAACGATTCTTAATGCTGGATAGCACCGTATCCAGATGAATATCTACAATGGGAAGAGCGGTAGCTTTAACATCACTTGGCGTTTGTGGATTTACATTCTTATTGTACTCCTGAATGTTGGCTAGCATTTGTTCGGTTTCCCTAACCTCACTTTTAGTGTTGATAACCTTCTCGTAAAGGATTTGGTTGTTTTTAAACCGTTTACGATCTATTTCTGCTTTTTTAACCAAAAGGCGCCTTTGACGCCTTAGGTGGTTAAGCTTTTCTTTGTTAAAAGTGTAAATAATCCGATTAAATAAGAAACTAAACTTATCTCCTTGTTTGGCGTTGGCTTGTTTAAGCTTCTGGAGCTCAAGTTCTTTTTTGTAGACTTTAGCTTTCTGCTTAGCCTCGCCCAGACCTCCTTTTAATAAGTCCCAGTTCACCTCCATAAATCCACGCCGCTTGTAAAATCCGCCACTTTGAGTATTGTAAATGCCCCCATCTATATTCTCAAGATAATCCATTCGAAGTTCAAGCCCCCTATCAGAGGAAGCTTTATCCATTTTAGCTTTTATTACCTTAGCTTCTTTTTGTGCTAAATTATTAGTCTCTGCTAAAGGGGCTTCAAAAAGGTTTTCCATTTCATCGATTGAGCCTTGTTCCCGCGTAGTAAGTCCCGGCTGCAATCCTGTATCCAGGAAAGTGCTTAGCTGCTCGGCTATACCACCAGAGGATTCCACGTTTTGAGCGTAACAGACAATTGATTGTTGTAAGAAGAGGATAAAGAAGCTCAGTGGAGCAATCCTTAGCAGAATAGAAAGGATAAAATAAACGCTGGTCATGACCTTCTTTTTGAACCAAATACATGCGAAATAGTTCATTTAGTAAAGGCCACATGATGGGTATCACACTTTAATAATTATACCCTTAATTAATAAACTAAAACAAAATGCTTTCATTGCTCTTCAAAGCACTTTAATAGTGATAGCAATTATTTTTTATAAATCTAAATAATTAGAGTCTTAATGACAAAAATTACATCGATTTTTTATTGTTTAATTTTTTATTC
>CAZIUI010000010.1:13143-87909 GCA_964542585.1 uncultured Sphingobacteriales bacterium
AATAATGCCGGAGCTGAAGAGGCTCCAGCTATTATTTTTTATTCTTACTCAAACTGAGTTTTCAAAAAAACCAGCTGATTATAGGTTTTGAAAAGAGTCTTAGAAACAAACCTTTTTATTTAGGAATTGACTGATTACTTTTGGTTTTAAAAGGATTTCTTGAAGATTTTAATGCTTTTAACCAATAATTCACAAAGTCTCAATGCCTAAAAAGCCGGTTATCTCCCTGATCACCTTAATCATTTTGGGCCTAACCATTATTGGCGAACGGGCCCGAATTACGCCTAATGATGTCTTAAGCTGGGACTCATTTGGCTATTACCTCTATTTGCCCTCTTTCTTCATTTATGATGACTTATCCCTGGAAAAAATGCATGTTTACGAGGGCTTGGTTGACAAGTATGAAAATACCGGGTCCCTTTATCAGATTACAAGTAATGATAAAGGAGATAATGTCCTCAGGTACCCTATTGGATGGGCACTATTGTACTTTCCATTTTTCTTTATTGGCCATGCTATTGCATCATTTACAGCTTTTCCTGCTGACGGCCTTTCATTGCCCTACCAATATGCTATAGGTTATGGCAGTTTATTTTTTGCTATAGGAGGGCTTTATTTTTTTCGGAAGTTTTTACTGCAATTCTTTTCCGACCGCATTACAGCTTTACTGCTTGTATTTGTGGTATTGGGAACCAATTATTTACACCTCACGACCAAGCTCAGTGTCCTACCGCATAACCTCCTATTTGCGCTTTTCGCTGCCCTTTGTTGGTTAACCTACAAGTGGCATCGTTCACCCAAGTTTTGCTATGCTTTTTTTATAGGCCTTTGTGGCGGTTTGATGACCGTCTCGCGGCCGTCTACCGTCCTGGCTTTTTTAGTGCCCTTATTATGGGGCATAAGTAACTGGAGGGAGTTTCAAGCGAAAATGCAGTCCGTTTTTTGGACTTACCGATACCACCTTTTGATACTGGTAACCGGGGTGGTGGTGCCAGGCATGTTTCAAATGGTTTATTGGAAACTCTATGCAGGTTCCTGGATTTTTTACAGTTATCAGGATCCGGCTGTAGGGTTGGATCTATTAGCACCCCATCCTTTCAAATTCCTTTTAAGCTTCCGCGGAGGTTGGCTCACTTACACACCTTTAATCGTGCTATTCCTGGCCGGTTTCTTTTTCAAAAGCCAACAACGTCATAAAGGACTGCTACTGCCAATCCTGGTCTATTTAATCCTCCATATTTATGTTACTTCCAGCTGGACGAATTGGTGGTATGGAGCTGATTACAGCCAAAGAGCTATGGGTGAAACTTATGTTTTACTGGCCCTGCCAATGGGGTGGTTATTAGAATACCTTTCAAATAAAAAGATTTGGCTTAAGGCCGGCATTGGATCGCTTATCATCTTTTTTCTTGGGATTAATTTGTTTCATAGGTGGCAGTTATACAATGATATACTATACGGCTCGCGTATGACGATGGATTATTACCTAAAAGTTATGGGCAAAACCGAATTGAAAGATAAATGGAAAGAGCATCTGTTGATTAAGCGGCCTGTGAGTGGCGAGGACCAAATGCCTGATAGCCTCCGCGATAAAGGACGCGAAATTGCAGCTATCACCCATGAAAAATCACAAAATTTGAAGGACACCATAAACCCAAAAAAAAGAAAAAGGGGGAGTAAACAGCTTTACATGGATAGCACTGTTAAATTTACAAAGGCTATCACCATCCCTTTCCAAAAGATCACGGATTCCTACTATGCCTGGTTAAGTATACATGCACAAATAACGCCATTAGAGACCATTAATAGTAAACCGTTATTTTTAGTGATCCATTTTGAGCATGAGGGCAAGTCTTACAAATACTGTGTAGAAAAATTAACCAACGTAGAAAAAGGAGATACGGTTACGCTTTCAAAAGATTATTTGACCCCCTATCCCCGAAGCAAATCAGACATCCTCAAAACGTATATCTGGAACCGCGAAGGTCATGAGGTATTAATTCATAACCTTAGAGTTCTAAAGCATAACAATTAAGAACCCGCTTTCGCTACCAGCTTGAGGACAATTATTGGAAAGGTCATAATTTAAAATTATAATTCCTTTCAAACTTTCTCATAGGTAATTTATGGGCGTCCTTATTTTGATTGCCTTGCATTGAGCATAGTCCGGCGAAACTACATAGCCAGGCATTAAAACTCCACCTTAAATAGTTACAAATATTTTTAATTATTATTTATCAAATATAATTATTTTTATTGATAAAAAGTGTTTTACTTTATATTAAAACTTTGCTTTTATGAGTAAAACGCTTTCCTATCAAGCGTTTAAAATTCCGCAATTTTGGCCTTTAAAAATGAAAGGGGTTTAATCAAATGCTTGTTTTAACAAGGCTAGCTTCAAGTGCAAGGGATCCTAAGCGGCTTTTCCTGACTTTAGGGATATTGGTTGTTATTTACCTGGTTTTCAGTTTTATTCAGCATTACAACATGCCGCTATTAGGTGACCTTTGTAAGATTATTGTTCCCTCTTCAGGTTACAAAGCCGTATTACAACATCCTTTGGGGCTTCCCGCTTTACTTGAAGGTAAAACCTATGCGGCCCCTAATCGCTTTATAGCGCATGGGTCATTGATGGGCTATTACCGAACGGTCCCGGAGGCCCTTCAATACTTTGTGGATCCTGTAAAGAGTTTATATGCAGCCACCGCTATAGCTAAAACACTAATTCAAGCTGGATTGATGTTGCTCATCGCAAGGTTTAGCCTACCATACAGACCCTTTTGGCAATGGCAAACAATGGCCATCCTGGTCCTGATTGCTCCCCTTTTTCAAGCCAATGGATACAACCTGTTAATCGGTGTCATCGATAAATCAGTAGCTTACACCTTTAATTATGGGGGTTCCATTTTATTCGTGGGGTTATTCTTACTGCCATTTAGAAAGGGACTGCCGGCTACTCACGACCCCTTTCATGGTTTGACATTTTGGAGTTTAATGCTGCTGGCTGTCGCAATGCCATTTATGGGCCCTTTAAATGCCCCCCTAACCTTGCTGATGATCGCAACTTTGGTGATTATAACGTGGCAAAACCATCACGCCTATTTAGAACAAACACCCCTCCTAACGCGTCTCTGGAAAGGGTTTTGGTCCATCCATCCTAAGGTTATTTTACTCTTCACGGTTGCTTCCCTTGTTGCCCTTTACTCTCTATATATCGGGCAGTTCAACGTTGAGAACCAAGTAGATTCTGTTCCTCTCCTCGAGCGATTTAGCCGGCTTCCTGAAGGGCTTTATCAGATGTTTTTAACCAAGCCCGGGCCACCCCTGTTACTAGGCACCATCATTATTAATAGCTGGCTTATACACAAGTATGCCAGTGATGATTTCCGTAAGTGGTACCTCCGGATATTGATCTTATTCGGGATTGTTGCTTTGGTTTATACCCTGCTTTTGCCCTTAGGAGGCTACCGTGACTATCGCCCACTAATCATAAGGAGGGATACTTACACACCGGTTCTTTTGGGTTTGTTCTGGCTTTATGGCCTGTCAACCCTACAGCTTTTGAAGACACGTAAAACCAAGTTCGTCCAAATTGCCTATCCCATTCTGATTGGCGCGGTGATGGTAATCTTCCTGGAACACGATCAAGTGAGGACTAAGAACAATAATTGCGAGCAATACGCAATCAACAAAATCAAAGAATCGCCAAAAGATACGGTGAAGCTTGCCGTCAATTGTTCAGTCTTATCCTGGGGGAGCTTTCATAATCCCGCTAGATCAAGGTTAAAAAGTGAAGCCTTACAAATTATGGGAGTTCTGGAAAAGGATAAACGCTACTACCACGCTAAGTAGCTATTCTTTAAATGCTATACTACTCGCATTAACGATTTTCACAAGAAATAGCTACTATCAACGAACTTTCACTTCAGGTTTTAAATCGCTTAAGGTTTTAGGGCCGATTCCATGTACCGAGGTTAGGTCATTAACGGTATTGAAAGGACGGGCTTGAATTATCCGGTTTGAAAGCACTTCGCCAATGCCGTCAAGGGCTTTCAGTTGTGCAAGGCTGGCCGTGTTTAAATTAAGTTTACTACTTTGTTTTGAAGAATAGTCCTGAACGGGTGATCTCACGTTTGACCCTGCCTTTATATAAGCTTCAACCTTTTCAAACGTCTCCGGGCCTATGCCGTCCGCCCTTTTTAAACCCGTTTTTGATTCATAGGGTCTGGCAGCAATGATATTTTCAGCCGTTGCAGGCCCTATCCCGTAAAGCTTTTGAAGCCTTTCAGAGGAAGCTGAGTTTATGTTGATTTTATCATCCTTTTTGGTGTAATGATTAGCGGGCTGATAGGTACCATCATAACTGCTTTCAGCCACTTTTATGGGCCAATTGGAAAGCGAAGAATTGTCCTCAAAATGATTTTGAGTTTCACGGGGCAAGTCATGAAAAAAGTTGATACCCGTAAGAGATTCAATTTGATCGATGGATCGAACGTATTCAGAAAGGGACTTGTCACCACTTCTATTTGGCAGCGTAAATCCAATTCCCTGGTTCTTACCACTCGTTGTTTGGTGCCAAAGGACTTTGTAAAATCGAGCAGGAACGGCTACATCATTCATCCCGATCGTTTCCTCAACTTCATTTAAGATGGGGCCTGTGATAACATAAAGGGAGCCTTTTTGCTTAGTCCATTTTCTTACCTGCTTTTCTAATTGCCGCCAAATACCACGGTTAAGACCGGCTTCTTGGGGGCTCATGTTAGATAAATAAAAGCTCTCGCTCATGGCATTTTTGGAAAAAGCCATGGCAGCGGCCGGCGCTAAGTGACCGCGGTCATAACCGGAACCTTCATGGTCTTGATTGGTGCTGCTGCCGGTTTTCAGGTTTGGATCAGCCCTGTAGTCATCTGTGCGATCAACAACCCCATTAACCCTTTCCCTATTCAGGAAGTAAGCAACCCACTCAGCTTGCTCATGTTTTTCATTATAGGACAGGGTATAAAACGAATGCTCAACAACCTGGCCAGTTGTAGATGTGGGCAGGTAATCTATCTTTTGCGAAAAAGCCAGGCTTGATCCGAAAAGCTGGATAAACAGGCCAATCCCCATCATCATTTGAAAAAGATGGACCAGCTTTGGGTAAACCATACGCCTATTGGAAAGCCTTTTAATTCCTAATGCTTTGAAACTTCAAAGCGTTTCCAAATAATCGCGAATATTATTCATCAACCATTGCGGAGTGGAAGTGGCACCACAAATTCCTACAGCATCATTTTCATCAAACCAGTTAGGATTTACCTCATCAACGGATGAGACAAAATAAGCATTGGGGTTATAGGTTTTACATACTTCGTAAAGCACCTTACCGTTGGAAGATTTTGTTCCGGATACAAAAACGATTTTATTAAAGTTAAGAACAAAATCCCGCAGTTCGCCATCCCTATTAGATACCTGCCGGCAAATAGTGTCATGGAGGTCAACTTCTATTCCCCTTTCTTCCAGCTTATCGCGAATGCCATACAGCTTGGAGATATCTTTAGTTGTTTGGCTGAATAACTGAAGCGAATCTGGTAAATCCATTTCTTCTAACTCTTCAAAAGAAGAAAATACCACCGCATCTTGACTGGTTTGGCCCAAAAGGGCTTTGATCTCGGGGTGCCCCTTTTTACCATAAATGTATACGGGCTTTTGCGTTTGCTCGTAAGCTTTTTTCACCCGGTGCTGAAGCTTAAGCACAACTGGGCACGAAGCGTCAATTAACTCAAGGTCATTTTCAACTCCGATTTGATAAGTTTCAGGGGCTTCTCCGTGAGCCCGTATGAGCACCCGCTCATTCTGTAATTCCTTAAGCTGTTCGTGATCAATCGTTTCAAGGCCTTTAGCTTCAAGTCGTTTTACCTCTTCATCATTGTGTACAATATCACCTAAGCTATACAGTTTACCGTAGGTATCAAGGTATTCTTCTGCTAGTTCAATAGCGTAAACAACTCCGAAACAAAAGCCTGAGTTATTATCAACAGTAACATCAAGGTTTAACATAACTCTGGGATTTTATTCCATCAAATTTAGCAGGTTAAAACAGATTTATAGCTTTTCAATTCTAAAAATGTCATTTAGCGGTTACTTGTTCTCGAGCAGATTGTAAAATGTTCTTAATCTCATCCTGAAGAGTTTGTCCTTTATCCTGTGCATACCACTTATGCATACCTTCATGGATACTGTTAACCCATTCCATTTTAGTATCATATTGATCCTGCTCTTGCTTTTTCTCCTCTACAAACGATTGTATGGGTCGTGGACGCGGCCCCCACGAGGCTATTTCTTCAAGGTTTTCCTGGTCTAAAATTATGAGCTTAGGAATACCTCTACCACCATTCGTGAGGTATTGATCCATTATATTCAGGTTTTGATCTCTGAAAATGATCCCGAGTGTAATGTGAGTATGAGGTTGGGCCATCTTGTAGATAACCGGTAGGCTTTCTGCCACATCTCCGCACCAACCTTCAGCTAATACCAGCCAATACATGGGCCTTGGAAAATTACTCAGCGTGCTTACCAATTCAGGTTTGATTTTATTGGTCTTTTCGTTTCGCGATAGGCGATTGATGTTCAGCTGGGTGAATTCCAGTAATGGTGCATCTGAATCCTCACCACTTGTTGGCCGGCCCTCTTCATATAAGGATGAAACACGCTCCTTAAAATCTTCGTAGCTCAAGGCTTCTTTCAATAGGCTACGGGTTATTGTTGAACTCATCATTAATTCATTTTTAAAATTTTCATTTACGCTTAGGCTTATTTCTTAAAAGATAAATTGGCAAATACCTTGCTAGCTTAGTCTCTAATCAGGCGCTTCATAGCCAAAAAAAAGCCTGCCAGTGGAAAAAGGCAGGCTTTTTTAAAATTATGACTTTTACCACTCACCTTTAGCCAACCTCGTGATGAAGACTTTCCTCAATGAACGGGTGTTTACTGGGAACGAGATTAGCTTTAGCTAGAGCCGTTTTAAGGGTATAAAGGAATAACCCTCCGAAAAGTAGCATAAAACCTATTTCGGCAAAGCCCAAATGGGGAAGTGGCGTTTCTCCTAATCCGCCAGGCATTATAAGCTGATAGTAATCAACGAACCTTCCAATTAAAATAACAGTGGCAACAGTAGCCAGAACTTTTGGATTTCGCTTGGCAGTACTTGCAGCCAGGGTGAAAAATGGTATGGCAAAATTTAACAGAATGTTAGCAATAAAAATAGGCGCCCACGCCCCTTTTGTACGCACATAGAAATAGCTAACTTCCTCAGGAAGATTACCATACCATATCAAAAGGAACTGACTAAGCCAGATGTAGGTCCAGAATATGGTGAAGGCAAACATAAACTTCCCGAGATCATGATAGTGCTCTTCGGTAACTTCTTGTAAATAACCTCTTTTTTGTAGCGCAAGGGTGATTAAAGTGGTTAATGCCCAGGCACTTACAAACATTCCGGCAAAACCATAAACGCCATAAATGGTACTGTACCAGTGTGGTTCTAAAGACATGAACCAATCAAAAGTTGCCATAGTAACCGTTATGGCAAATAGCACCATAAAAATTGCCGAGTGCTTAAAGGCTCTAAAAAACCACTTTGTACCACCTTCTTGGTCTTCTTTAAGGGAGTCTTTCCGAAGTATACGGGCGAATAGTACCCAAATACCTAAAGCAATTGCCATTCTGGCCAAGAAAAAAGGAATGTTGAGATAGGGCTTTTTACCCGCTATTAAATCACTCAAATTGTCATGGGTCCAGTGGTAAATATTGTGATGAAGTACATCAAAATAGGTTAACAACATGTAAAGCAAGAATGGACCTCCAAAAACCAGGGCAGCCCATGGTATATACGTAGAAACTGCTTCTGGGATGCGTTTAAGCAGAGTGTGCCAGCCAGACTTTGACAAGTAGGTAATGGCTATTAAGACCAGGCAGCCCATTCCTAGCGCCAGGAAATACCAATTAGCCAACATAAAGCTACTCCAAATCCGGTTTGCATCGGTGCCGGTGACAATCGCCAACACTAGAAATAAAAGCCCCCCGCCCATGAGGGCCAGGTTAATATTTTTACTTTTGCTGGAATACTGGAAATTTTCAGTCATTCTATTTCAAGCTTTTGTTTACCTTCATCCAGTTTGTTGAGGACTTCCTTGATGTAATGAATAATCCGCCAACGATCTTTTGGGTCAACCTGGGAAGCATGGGCTCCCATAGCCCCTTTTCCATAGGTTATGGTATGGTACATCCTGCCTACCTCAATGGTATCAATGTAACTATCCTGAAACTTACCAAACGAGGGCTTAGGATACTGGCTGTTCTGCATTACAGGACCATTACTCTTACCTTTTTTACCATGGCAGTGATCACAATACCGTTCGTAGAGCACCTTACCCCTGGATAACACTTTTTTATTCCCTTTTTTAAAGGGGCTTTCCAGTTCATCACCGGCATTTTTGTAACCATCCAGGTTATCTTCAAATGGGTATTGATAGCTCAGATCTCCACGGGCAACAGTTTTACTTGCCGGCTTACGCATGTTCATACCATGATTATTGAACCTGTTATAAGCACCCGTATCCTGCGAGAGGGAACTGTAAGGTATGGCTTCATACATGGCATAAGCTGGTGTATACCGGTATCCGGGATCGTTAGGATCATAATTCCCACTTCCGGGATTACGCTTGTAATTACAAGATGCCAGCCCCACAACTATCGCTAAACCTAATAATGCCAATCGTTTCATGAGTTGATACTTTAAATCATTTCATTTTAATAGGTAAAGGAAGCGGAGATTTTTGTTCAACAAATTCCTCCCGATAAACTTCCTCAGCACCATATTTACCCATTAAGTCGGTAATTTGTTCATCATTATCTTGTGATGCAACCATCATTACAAAGCGATCTTGCGTAGCTCGGGAATGGTAAATCTTTGGTTCGTACCCAGGGAGCATAAAATTCCTGAGCAGATAAGTAATGGCGGTTCCTAAAGCTGCTAACAGGATAGTAACCTCAAACATGATGGGTATGAAGGAGGGAATTGGTGGTTGAGGTTTACCCCCTATGTTCATCGGCCAATTAAATCCCATCATCCAGCTCATGACTGCACAGGCGAAGGCAGCACCAAATAATCCGGCGAAAAACGTTACATAACCTAGCCGTGTACTGGGTAATCCTAGGGCTTTACCAAGGCCGTGTACCGGAAATGGTGTAAAAGTATCTTTGATCGTAAACCCTTTGTTTCTAAGAGAGCGAACTGCTTCCAGGAATATTTCCTCATCATCAAAAACACCCATCACACAATCCGTCCTTTTTAATAGCGCATCTGCCATAGCCTAATATTTTTCCAATTAGTCTTTCAATGGTTCTTCTTCTTCTCGCTCGCCCCAATCTTCTTTATAGTCTTCTTCTGTGTAGTCATACTGTATATCGGAAGTAATTTCCTTTCCGTTGAGGGCACCAATCGGCTTCCCTTTCTGGGTAGTTTTCTTGAACGCTTTAACTTCTGCAATAGCTATTGAGGGCAAGAAGCGGATAAAAAGGAAGAAAAGCGTAAAGAATATTCCCAGCGTGCCTAAGAAAATGCCATACTCTACCCAACTTGGATAATACATGGCCCAACTGGAAGGTAGAAAATCACGATGCAAAGAGGTAGTGATAATAACGAACCGTTCAAACCACATCCCTATGTTCACGAAGATGGAAATTATCCATAGCCAAATGGGATTAAAACGGACTTTTCGTACCCAGAGAACCTGGGGTACAACCAGGTTACAGAACAGCAGCACCCAGTAAGACCAGCCATAAGGCCCAAAAGCGCGATTGTAAAAGGCGTATTGTTCAAATGGGTTACCCGAATACCAAGCCACAAATAACTCGGTTAAGTAAGAAAACCCTACCATCAAGCCAGTAAGTAGGGTCACCTTAGCCATAGCATCCAGGTGATTCATGGTAATTAAACTCTCTAATTTCATAGTCTTCCGAGCTATGATAAGAAGCGTTAATACCATGGCAAAGCCTGAGTAAATAGCCCCTGCCACAAAATAGGGTGGAAAGATGGTCGTGTGCCAGCCAGGAACTATGGACATGGCAAAGTCAAAACTCACTACCGAGTGCACGGAAAGCACAAGGGGTGTAGCTAATCCCGCAAGAATTAGGGTTACGGTTTCAAACCGAACCCAGCTCATGGCGGACCCAGTCCAACCAAAAGAGAAGAAATTTAGTGTAAACCACCTCAGCTTGGTTTTAGCCCGGTCCCGCATGGTCCCCAAGTCCGGTATTAAACCAATATACCAAAAAACCAGGGATACGGTGAAATAAGTACTAATAGCAAAAACGTCCCAGAGAAGCGGAGAGTTGAAGTTTACCCATAAGGGCCCAAAGTCATTGGGTACGGGAAAAACCCAGAAGGCATTCCACGGACGGCCCATGTGAAGAATCGGGAACATTCCGGCACAAATAACCGCAAATAGCGTCATGGCCTCGGCTGAGCGGTTGATCGAGTTCCGCCATGATTGCCTGAATAGCAAAAGAATGGCTGAAATCAACGTACCAGCGTGGCCTATACCAACCCACCAAACAAAATTGGTAATGGCAAAGCCCCATCCGATGGTTTTATTCAAACCCCAGACTCCTTCACCATAGTAGAAAGTATACCCTATGCAAAAAATGCCCATAACAGCAATGATAGCAGAAAGGGTGAATCCGATGTACCAACCCAAAGAAGCTTTAGATTCTAGCGGATTAATAACATCATCATCAATCTCCTTATAGGGCTTTTTACCGATTATAAGGGGATCACGAATCGCTGACTCTTGCATCGTCCGGTTTATTTTTCATGACTAAATAAATACCCTTCTTAAAAACTGCTTTTGAAAAAGCTATGCATGTCCATCACTGTTATGGCCGCCGGCATCTTCCTGATAATGCCCTCGCCTGTTCCTTATTTTGGTCATATAACTAACGCTAGGCTTGGTCCCTAGCTCCGTCAGGAGACCATAGGACCGGTGATTCTCATGCACGAGCTTGGCTACCTCACTTTCCGGATCATTTAAATCACCGAAAACAATAGCATTGGCCGGGCAAGCTGTCTGACAAGCTGTTTTGATTTCCCCATCCTCAAGGGCGCGGTTGTCAGTTTTTGCATCTAACCTTGCTTTTTGGATCCGCTGAACGCAGAAACTGCATTTTTCCATGACCCCTCTACTGCGGACCGTTACATCGGGATTCAAGACCATTCGGCCAAGATCATGGTTCATATTGTAGTCGAAATTATCGTTCTCCCCGTATTTAAACCAGTTGAACCGGCGAACTTTATAAGGGCAGTTATTGGCACAGTACCGTGTGCCAACACAACGGTTATAAACCTGCTGGTTAAGTCCACCATCGCTGTGACTAATAGCTGCTACCGGACAAACATTTTCGCAAGGGGCATTGTCACACTGCTGGCACATTAACGGCTGGAAATACACCGAAGGATTTTCGGGATCGCCACTGTAATAACGGTCTATCCGTATCCAGTGCATTTCCCGTCTGCGCCGAACCTCTTGCTTCCCTACAACGGGCACGTTGTTTTCAGCTTGGCAGCTAATAACACAGGCCCCACAGCCAGTGCAAGCATTCAGGTCAATGGCCATGGCCCAATGGTGAAAACGGTTGTAGTTGTAATCCTTGTAAAGGGATATTACGTGGTGGGAATGGTGCTCGACAGACTTTGGATCATCCAGGTACTGACCCATTGGCGCCTCATGAATTAGCTCCCGGCCCTCCATGTGATGGTGCGTTTGGGTTTTGGCCAGCGGATAAGTACGCCCTGTTTTGTCGAAAGACGCTTTAGTTACATGGTATTGTTGTTGTTTACCATTTTGCTGTACTAATGGATATGCATTTTCACCTACTTCATCTGCCACTTTTCCGTTTACCTGACCCCAAAAGTGCCCATAACCAACAGCAATGGCAATAGTGCCATAGGGTTGCCCGGGTTGCTTAAAAGTAGGAAGCGCAATTTCCCGTCCGCCAGCCTTGATGTTGATGACATCTTCATCCGCTAGTCCTTGTTCTTCAGCAAGTTTTGGGGAAATAGCTGCGTAATTATCCCAACAGGTCCGCGTAACCGGATCTGGAAGTTCTTGCAGCCAGGGATTGTTTGCTTCAGCTCCATCCCTGATCCCTATTTTTTCGTAAAGCACTACTTCATAGCCCTTTTCTTCCTGATTGGCTTGTTGAATCAGCGCATTAGCGGTTTGTCTGAGGTCTTGGTTGTACTGGTTAAAATTACGGCCTTCTTCCTGGGCGCTAACCCTAACCTCGCTGGCAGCTACAGAGGGTTTAAACTTCCCGGTATCTGTAGTGCCAGTTGTGTCAGCTAAAGGAGCAGCTGATGGTTCAAAGCCTGGAACATCAGCAAAAAAGCCATCATGGACCGCATGATTCCAGAATTGGTTAAAGCTTAAAAACCGGTCTTGGTTTTTAAAGATGTTCTCGTTCCAGAAGCGCCTTATAAAATTATATTGGTTCTCATCACTGCCGGCCCAACGTAAAAGGCTTTCGGTTCCGCCCCTGGTGTTGAAAATTGGACTTATGGTTGGCTGACACAAGTAGTAATTACCCAATTTTGGCTGTGCATCATTCCAGGCCTCCAGGAAATGGTGGTCTGGCGTACGGAAATCGCATTTTTGGGTAGTTTCGTCATTACGGGAGTTTAATGAAACGGAAAGGTCCAGGTTTTTAAGACCTTCCTGGAATTCCGAGCCTCGGGGATGACTGTAAGCAGGATTGGGACCATACATAATGACAGCGCCGACCTTCCCGTTATTCATGTCGGTTATCAGCTCATCCATTGCCCTATCATCTCCTTGTTTTTGGCGAGATGCATGTTTGAAGCTGATGGTGTTGCCGTAGTTATTTAAAAGGGCATTGATCCGGTTTGTTAAAAGTTGAATGTTCAGATCGTTGGTGCCGGATAGGACAATCGCCTTACCCCTGTCTTTCCATAGCTCATCGGCTGTCATTTTCAGGGCATTGGCTGCTAGCTCCATGTTGGCATCGGGCAGTGTTTCAGCACCGGCTTTTTTAGCTAAGCGGTTGTATAAGGAAACCAGCGCAGCCCCTTCTTCAGAGGGTTTGATGGGCGCTCTTAAATCGGCATTTGAACCTGTTAAGGACAAATAAGACTCAAACTGAACATGGAACGACATGTCCTTAAACTGATCTACCTTCCGGCCCTGGGTATATTTATGGGTGAATTCAACGGGTGCTACCCATGTTCCTAAGAAATCGGCATTAAATCCAACGATTGATTTGGCCTTATCGAATCTGAAATCTGGTATATAAGGTTTGTTAAAGCTTTGTTGATTGGCTTCAAGCATGGCCGCCATGGACATCGGATCATATGGTACATGCTTGGCATTGGTATATCGGCCGGTAAAGTTATTGATCCCACTTTTAAGAGAAGGGCTTAGCACGGAATCGGTTAAAATTACAATCTCTTTGCCCGATTCATCTATACTGATAAGCTTTTCGCGGATTTTTTTATCAATCTTACCCCATGTGCTGCCACTATTTCCTTCAATCGGCCCCCGTAGCCTGGTGTGATCATACAGGCTGAGCACAGAGGCTTGATCTGTAGCGCTGGTGCCCCCACCCGTTAAGGGAGCTGCGTTATTGGGCTCCATTTTAATGGGCCTACCCTCTCTGGCCTTTACCAGGACATTTATGGCTTCATTCGTGGCAAATGAGGTGGTAGCATAATAGTTAGCCTTACCCGGGTCTGTTTCAGGCGGTTTTTCTACATAAGGAACCGCTTTTTTTACCGGAGATTTGGTGCAAGCAGCTAAGGTCGCTGCTGATACCGTAAACCCCATGAACTTGAGAAAATCCCGGCGGTTAGCTTTCAGGTTCATGTCATTTTCAGAAAGCACATCATCAATGGGTAAGTGCTCCGCAAACTCATGATGCTTTTGATTCTCCCATTCTTCATCCTGATTATACTCTTCTATTCCTTTCCAATACTTAACGGTTTCATTATCGTCTGGCATAAGGCGCTAGGTTAGTTCTTGAAGCTTTTTAAGTTTTAATAATGGCACTTTTGGCAATTAGTACCACCCATCTCGGCTACTGTGAACTTATCATGAGCATCTACGAAATCAAAAGTCTTCTGGTAATAATTATTGGAGGCATCCACATTTTTATTACGGTGACAATTGATACACCACCCCATTTCTAGTTTTGAATGCTGATGCACGACTTCCATGTTTTCCACATTCCCGTGGCATTCCTCACACTCCACGTTTCCAGCCTTAACATGCTGAGCATGGTTGAAGTATACGTGATCCGGAAGATTATGAATGCGAACCCACTCGACAGGGTCTTTATTTTCCCATGACTGGGTAACCTTTTTAATCTCTTTACCACCGTATTTACCATTCTTTACAACATTATGACAATTCATACATATACCGGTGGAAGGGATATTCGCACTCTTAGCTTTTCTTACCCCTGTGTGGCAGTATTGGCAGTCAATCTCAAGATTGCCGGCGTGTAGCTTGTGGGAGAAATTAATCGGTTGATCGGGCGCGTATCCAATTTGGGTTCCCAAGTCTTGAGCTTGATTATAAAATCCGAAGATCATAATGATTACTGCAACACCGATAACGGTCAAAACCCCTAATACAGGGTTCAATCTTGCAAAAAAGCCCCAAAAAGGTTTGGTTGCTTGTACAAATTTTTGCCAGAAACTAGCCTTTTCGGGCTCACTTTCATCCCCAGTTTTTTGTTGCTCGAAGGTGTTAAGCTGTCGCTGTATCTGGTATAAAACAATGACAACTAAAACAAGAAGCCCAACCAGAATTGCCAAAATGGTAATAGCTGTGCTGTAATCTAAACCCAGAACCGGAACCTCTGAGGTGACTCCGGGATCTTCAGAACCACTATTACCAGCCTGAGCTTGCAACTGAAAAGGCGATAGTCTGTCAATTGATGGTATGCTGTTAGTTACTTGTTGGAAATTTTCAATTACGGGGAATGCTTTCTCAACTTTTAAAATATTGCCATAAAGGGGATTTGAACCGTCTGCTACATTTTGAAATGTCATTAAAAGACCGAAGAGCGCCACAAGGCTAAATTGCTTCATCATGCTTTTTACCATTTGTCATCAATCTTTAATCCCAACCTTTTTTAAACCCTACCTCATTATTGTGCGTGGATAAATAAGCTTATTTGGTTTTGCAAATCTACCTCTTTTAAAAACCTTTTCATTGTTTCCATTAACATTTTTACCCAATTGCCCCGTTTTGCGGTGCAAAAGTAATAAACGCCAATATCCCTTGTATACCCTAAACCATGGTTTAAGTTTTTAAGGGTGTCTTTGGTAACATCTTAATCACCCCGAAAGTTGATAGTCAGGACCCCATGCCTTTTATAAGCGGTATAAAATTTTAATTAAGAGCCTTCATCTCTATTGAATGCTTTAGTTTTGAAAAGGCTTTTTAGTAGCGATATGAAAGTATATACTTCCTAAGAAATGTTTACATATGTCGCATAAAATTAGGGACTTCGTTTGTTTGCTGATGCTGTTATTGACAACGTCCTGCTCATCTCCTAGTGGCGATGATCAAAAACTCAATGATGATGAAAATCCCTTAATATCTCCCCAGGTAAATTATGATTTAAAACAAATCCTTGAAAATGACACTTTGAACGCGATCACTGCTTATAGCTCAACCTCCTATTTCATTTATCGGGGTAAGCAGATGGGGTACGAGTATGAGCTTTTACAGCGTTTAGCAAAACACCTTGGAGTGGAGCTAAGCGTGAAATTATCCCGGAACCTGGATGAATTATTTAAAATGCTTAACCAAGGGGAAGGGGATGTCATTGCTTACAACCTTACGGTTACACCCAAACGTAAAAATCGTGTAAGTTTTACGACCCCACACAATTACGTAAAGCAAGTTCTAGTCCAGCGAAAACCCAAGGATTGGCGGTATATGCGTACTAGCCAGCTTAACCGGAATCTTTTAACCAATCCTGTAAACCTGGATGGCGACACGGTTTGGGTACGTAAAAATTCTGCTTACTATGAGCGAATGAAAAACCTGGAGCAAGAGATCGGTGGTGATATTCATATCAAAAAAGCTGACGCAGATGTAGAGACTGAAGATCTCATTAAGCGAGTGGCTGAAGGTAAAATTGATTATACCGTTGCTGACGACAATATTGCCAGGATAAACCAAACCTATTATGATAACATTCATGTTAGCACTGAGCTTAGTTTCCCCCAAAAAATTGCCTGGGCCGTTCGGAAGAATGCTCCGAATTTATTAGACACCCTTAATACTTGGATTAACTCAATAAGAGGGACCCGGAATTACAACGTTATCTATAATAAATACTACAATAACCGTAAAGCTTCTGGGCAGAGAAGACGCAGTGCCTTTTTCACTGCCACTAGCAATCAGCTCTCTCAATTTGATCCCCTCTTTAAGGAATATAGTAAAAAACTACCTTACAGTTGGTTACTATTGGCCTCGCTTAGTTATCAGGAGAGTCATTTTGATCCGAACGTGACTTCATGGGCGGGTGCTAAGGGCCTCATGCAACTCATGCCTTCCACAGCCAAGCAATATAATATCACGAACCTTACCAATCCTGAGCAAAGTGTGAAAGCCGGGGTTAAATACCTTCAATGGCTAAACGAGGATGTATGGGCAGAAAGGATTTCAAATGTTGATGAACGTAAACATTTTGTCATAGCCTCCTATAATGCGGGGCCAGGTCATGTTTTAGACGCCAGGCGACTCACAAAAAAGTATGACGGAAATCCTAATAAATGGGAGAACGTATCGGAGTATTTACTGAAGAAATCTGATCCGGAGTATTACAATGATGAAGTGGTGAAATATGGTTACTGTCGGGGGAGCGAGCCTTACAAGTATGTAAGCGAGATTTTAACTCGTTACAAGCATTATAAACGGTTTTTAAACCGAACTGAAAAGGATACAACGGATCAAACTCCTCCTGATCAACAAGCTTATGCGGTACCATAAAAAGCTAGTGCTTTGTGAGCATGCTTGTACAAATCCTGTACGCTGGAAAATTACCTATTTTTAGGCATTTATTTCGAACATTCCCTTAATCGTACTTGTATTCAATTTTGACTTAACTTTAAAAACAAAAAAACGTGATGACAAGGTATCAAGCGCTTAAGGAACATTTCAAGGATCGGCATATCGGACCAGATTCCTCTGAAATCCAAGAAATGCTCAATACCATAGACGCTGAATCCATCGACAAGTTAATGGACGAGACAGTGCCACAAGGAATCCGGCTTAAGGATTCCATAAATTTATCAGAGGGGGTAGGAGAGCCTGAGATGTTGGATCAAATCCGTGAAAAGGCTGAAAAGAATGAGGTTTACAAATCTTTTATTGGACAGGGTTACTACGATACCCACACACCGGGTGTCATTAAAAGAAATGTTTTAGAGAATCCGGGTTGGTACACTGCTTACACGCCCTACCAACCTGAAATTGCGCAAGGGCGATTAACAGCTATTCTTAGTTTCCAGACCATGGTCTGTGATCTTACTGGAATGGAAATTTCCAATGCTTCCCTTTTAGACGAAGCAACCGCAGCTTCAGAAGCAATGTTGATGTTCCATTCCCAGAAAAAGCGGAATGAAGGCGAAAAGTTTTTTGTCTCTGATCGCATTTTCCCCCAAACGAAACAAGTTCTGGAAACCCGGGCTGAGCCGCTGGGAATTGAGATTGTGTATGGTGACCACCATCACACAACACTCGACCATACCTATTTTGGTGCTATAGTACAGTATCCGGATGCTAATGGTGCCGTAGAAGATTATCAATCTTTCGCAGAGCATGCCCACGATAACAATGTTTCGGTTTGCGTTGCCACTGACCTTTTAAGTCTTGTCCTATTAACGCCCCCGGGAGAATGGGGTGCAGATTGTGTAGTGGGTTCTTCTCAGCGGTTTGGCGTGCCGATGGGGTATGGTGGCCCGCATGCAGCATTTTTTGCTACGAAAGATAGTTTCAAAAGAAAAATACCTGGTCGCCTAATCGGTTTATCCGTGGATAAAGAGGGTAATAATGCTTGCCGGATGGCCCTTCAAACCCGGGAACAGCATATCCGTAGGGAGAAAGCTACAAGTAACATTTGTACAGCCCAGGTGCTACTGGCTAACATGTCAGCCTTTTACGCCATTTATCATGGTCCCCAGGGCTTAAAGCAAATAGCTCGAAGAGTACACGGCCTTGCAAAAGCACTCGATAAGGGATTAGAGGCCATTGGGTTAAACCAGGTAAACGATCACTATTTTGATACATTGAAGGTAGATCTTGGAGATGAAGCCCATCAAATGATGGCCAAAATCCGGGAAAAAGCCTTAGAACATGGACTTAACTTTCATTACTTTAATGGCGAAAATGCAATTGGTATTTCGCTAGACGAGGTGAAGGATCTAGCCGATATTCAAGAGGTTCTAGGAGTTTTAGCCGGTGTGAAAGGCCTCACCCCCGGCGATGCCAATGCGTATTTTGAGGAAGTATCGTTAGAGCCTTCAAGTGAATTTGCCAGAACAAGTGAATTTCTCACCCACCCTGTATTTAATAGGTACCATTCTGAAACTAAAATGTTGCGCTACCTTAAATACCTGGAAAATCAAGATCTCTCCCTCGCCCATAGTATGATTCCGCTAGGTTCTTGTACCATGAAGCTTAACGCTACTACGGAGATGGAACCTATATCATGGCCTGAGTTTAGCAAAATTCATCCTTATACGCCACCGGAGCAGGTTCGCGGTTATGATGAAATTCTAGAGGAACTCACCGAACAATTAAAAGCTGTAACGGGCTTTCCAGCTATTTCAAATCAACCCAATGCAGGAGCTCAAGGTGAGTATACAGGTTTAATGACCATTCGCGCCTGGCAGCATGATAGAGGTGAAGGGCACCGAGATGTAGCGCTTATACCATCCTCTGCTCACGGCACAAATCCCGCTAGTGCTGTTATGGCTGGTATGAAAGTGCAAGTTATTGGCTGCGATGAAGAGGGGAATATTGATCTAGCAGAATTGAAGCAGAAAGCCGAAGAATACAGCGACCGGTTAGCCGCCTTGATGGTTACTTACCCTTCAACGCATGGAGTTTTTGAGGAGGATATCCAAGACATCTGTAAGATCATTCATGATAATGGTGGTCAGGTGTACATGGATGGTGCTAATCTGAATGCCCAACTTGGCGTCACAACGCCTGCAACAATCGGAGCTGACGTTTGCCATTTGAACCTGCATAAAACATTTACCATACCCCATGGTGGTGGAGGTCCTGGCATGGGTCCAATTGGCGTAGCTAGCCATTTAGCCCCTTACCTGCCTAATCACATTTATGGCCAAGTGGGTGGCGAAAAAGGCCTGAGTGCTGTTGCTTCAGCACCACATGGCAGCTCCAATATCCTGATCATATCGTATATTTTCAACAAGCTAATGGGTGAAGAAGGGCTTACGGAATCCAGTAAAGTAGCTATCCTTAACACCAACTACATTAAAAAACGATTAGAGAGACATTATAAAGTGCTATACACTGGTAAGAACGGTCGTGCGGCACATGAGATGATCATTGATCCACGCGAATTCAAGGAAACCGGAATTGAAGCTGAGGACATTGCTAAGCGCTTAATGGATTATGGCTTCCATGCTCCTACCATGTCTTTCCCGGTTCCAGGCACGTTAATGGTAGAGCCAACGGAAAGTGAGGCCAAGGATGAACTTGATCGTTTTTGTGAAGCTATGATTGCCATTAGGCAAGAGATAGAAGAAGTAGCCAACGGAGAGATGGCTGCAGAAAATAATCCGCTGATCAATGCACCGCATACCCAGCAAATGGTGATGGCCAATGATTGGTCTTATCCTTACACCCGGGAGCGGGCAGCCTATCCGCTAAGCTGGTTAAGAACAGCCAAATTCTGGCCAGTTGTAGCCAGGGTAGATGGGTCCTATGGCGACCGTAACCTGATGTGTGCCTGTCCGCCAATGGAAGACTATCAAGAGGAAGCATCCTTGGAAAATTAAGTTTAAAACGTAGAAGCCTAAGTTAAAAAGCCATCCAGGTGCTATAAACTGGATGGCTTTTTTATTTTGCAGCGCACATTAAAATAAACGTTATGAAACTCCACACGGTACATACTGGCTATTTCAAGCTTGATGGTGGCGCCATGTTTGGCGTAGTCCCGAAAACGCTATGGCAACAGCTTAATTCACCTGACGATAACAACAAGTGTACCTGGGCCATGCGTTGCCTGTTAGTAGAAATGGAAGATCGCAAGATCCTCATTGATAGCGGAATAGGTAATAAGCAGTCTGAAAAGTTTTTCAGCTTTTATGAACCGCACGGGGAGGAAAATCTTGAAAATTCCCTTAAAGCGGTCGGCTATCAACCGGAGGATATCACTGACCACGTACTCACCCATCTCCACTTTGACCATTGTGGCGGTAGCATTGTTCGGGATAAGGAAACCGGGGATTTACGGCCTTATTTTCCTAACGCTACGTATCATGTTAGCAAACCGCAGTGGGAAAGCGCTATGAAACCCAATGCAAGGGAGAAGGCATCTTTTATCCCAGAGAACATTGAACCCATGGAAAAGGCCAGTAAGCTCAACCTGATCCCTGCTGATGAATTTGAAAAAAGCCTTTTTCCGGGCTTTAAAGTCCGTTTTTACAATGGACATACTGACGGTATGATGATCCCTTTCCTTGACTATGAAGGACAAACGGTTGTCTACACAGCGGACCTGCTACCTTCCAGGTTTCATTACAAGACACCCTATGTCATGGCTTTTGACATCCGCCCCTTAGATACGCTCGAGGAGAAGCCCCATTTCCTGGAAGAAGCTATTGAGAAAAATTACGTCCTTTTTTTTGAGCATGATCCTGAAGTGGCCTGCGCCCGTGTGCAACATGGTAAGAAAGGACCTGAAACCCACGATACTTTTAGAGCAGAAGAGCTAGCGATAGCACTCTAACTTTAGCTGATCTAAAGCTAGCACCGGGAGCTACTGTTCTTTTTGAGGTTGACCGGGGTTTTTTAATTGATAGACCAATCCTAAACTAAACTGCATGCCGGTAAAATTAGCAAATTGCTGTTTATTGATATCGGTCAGGTAAAGCCTGGTGTAGTAACCGGTTTGGATGAAGAGGTTGTCGCTAACCCGCTTGCGAAAATTAAAACCAGCTTTTAATCCAAATAAAAACCGTGCAAAATCACTATCATTGATGTCGGCCTTGCCTGTGGATCCATCGGGCAGCGTGAAGATTGTGGTGGCCTCATCTACAAAACTGAAGACTGGCCCCCCTTCTATAGCAAGTTGAGAGGACGTTCCTATGACCAACTGCCGTTCATAAATCACAGGAACCTCAATATAGCGCAGTTTATGAGACTGCTTAACCGGTGTACCCACGGCTAAGCTATCTTCTTGATCCCGAAGTTTCTGATCAAAGTCCCTAAAGTTGTAGAGTACCCCGCCACCCCATGCGGTAGAATCGTTCTCCAATGAGCGGGTTAGCTCAACGCCTGCGGTGTAGTTGAAACTAAACTCACTGGTGTAAAACTTTTCATCATTCAACGCTGGGAAAGGGTAAAAATCGTAGTTGAAAAGTGTTTTTAACTGCCAAACCGGATCCGGCTTTTCCTCGGTTCGTTTCCATATTTGTGCTTGGGTCAATAAGGGGAAGCCTAACAATAAAATTATCAGGGTTATCCAAAACATGTTTCTTGTCACTGACTTATACATAGGCCTGGTATCCTGGGAGTAACGCTAAGAAGGTCAATCCCGATTCTTAATCCATTTTAGCCACAAGTTTGCCAAACTGAGTTCCGGCTTTCATTTGATCAAAGGCTTCAATAATCTCATCAAATGGTCTTATGGAATCCACAGTAGGTACTACCCGGTGCTTTTCCACAAAAGCTAGCATTGCTTCAAAATCCTGATCACTTCCCATTGTCGAACCCTCCAGGGTAAGCTGCTTCCAGAAAGCTTTGTGGACATTTAACTGCTTTGGCTGACCCGCTGTTGCACCGTAAAATACAAGCTTACTACCAGGTTTTAGAAGGTCGATAAGCGCATTCCATTGGTCACCGCCAGCACTATCTATCACCAGATCAAAACCTCCGCTTCGCTTTTTGAGCTGATGCGCCCAATCATTTTGATGGTAGTTAGCCCCTTCCAGAGCCCCGAGTTCTCTGGCACGTTTTAGTTTAGCGTTCTCACCTGAGGTAACATAAATATCAGCATTTTTAGCAGCCGCCATTTGTAAAACCATTTGGGCTACGCCACCACCAATGCCTGTTATAAGCAACTTTTGCGCTGGCTGTAATTGTCCCTTAACGATAAGGGCCCTGTAACCCGTCAAGCCAGCCAGCGGTAAAGCAGATGCCTGAGCCGCGCTTAGGTGCTGAGGTTTCTGATAAAGATTGTTGACTGGCGCCACAGCATATTCCGCAAAAACTCCAGCCGCGGGCATGCCTAGTATCTGAAAATCACGGGATTGCGCGGATTCATGGACACCCCAGTTTAAGCTTGGATTAATGATAACCTCACGGCCAATTAAATTTTGGCTTTTGGAGTCTTTGACATCTTCTACGATTCCGCAAGCATCAGAGCCCAGAATAGCAGGGTATTGGATACCCGGATAAAGCCCTTCCCGAATGAATTGATCACGATGATTCAAAGCAGCTGCTTTTATCCTGACCAATGCCTCCCCTTCGCTTAAAATAGGGAAGGATTGCTGGGTAAAATGAAGACCAACTTCTTGCGTTAGGGTAAGTGCTTTATAAGAGGACGCCATATGAGCGTTTTTACTTTTGAAGGCTACAAAATTACAATTAATGAAGCTTGAACATTCCTCTTTTTAAGCATGCACATCTGGTTTTAATACCCGCCAAATAGGGACATAAACAGTTTTTTATTTAATTTGCAATTGTAACTGATCAATCCGAAAGTTCCTTAAAGTAAGTTTTTGATAAATCCCCTAATTAAGTCAATCGCCCCCAGGATAATGTATCGGACAGCGTTTGCACGCTTTTCGCTAATTTTATTAGCGCTTTGTTTTAGTCAATGTAATTCCCCTAACTCCCAGGTTAATAACGAGGAAAAGGCCAATCAAAATATTGTAACTGACTCGGGAAAAACGACTGCCAAAAAGGAGAACCGCCTTTATGGGCTACCAAAGAAGCCCTATGTAATTCAGCGAAACCGTGTACAACGCAACGAATACCTTGGGGCCATTCTACGGGAGAACGGTGTTCCCTATCCTAAAATCGACAAGTTGATCAAGCAAGCGAAAGGGATCTTTGACGTCACCAATATCCGTACGGGGAATTTTTACTGCGCTTTCAACCCTGAGGATTCCACAAGGCAAGGTTGCGATTATCTTGTTTATGAGATCGATCCCATAAACTATGTGGTTTTTCAATTTAAGGACACGGTGGACGTCTACAAAGGCCGACACCAGGTTAAAACCAAAACGCGCAAAACTGCCGCTATCATTGAGCAATCGCTTTGGGAGGCACTGGATCAGCAGAATGCCAGCCCTGTACTGGTCATGCGAATGGCTGAAATCTTCGCCTGGAACGTGAATTTTTACCGGATAGACAAGGGAGACCGGTTTAAGGTAATTTACGAGCAGCAATACGTGGGTGATGAATACGTAGGCGTTGGAGAGATCAAAGCAGCATACTTTCAGCACCGAGGGGAAGCGCATTATGCCTTCCCATTCAAGCAAAATGGCGAGCGGGAATTCTACAATGAAAATGGGCAAAGCTTACGGAAAACCTTGCTGCAAGCGCCTCTGAAGTTTTCTCGCGTTACTTCGAGCTACACCAGACGCCGCTATCATCCGGTAATGAAAGAATACCGGGCCCATAAAGGAACTGATTATGGGGCTCCTACCGGCACCCCAATCCGGTCTGTTGGAGACGGGACGGTGATCGCTGCTCGCTATGGCAAATATAACGGGCAATACGTCAAAATACGGCACAATAGCGTATATGCCACCCAATACCTCCACATGAGTGATATTGCGGATGGTATTCACCGGGGTGCAGAAGTAGAGCAAAGCCAGGTTGTCGGTTATGTTGGTGCAACAGGCCTGGCCACCGGGCCGCACTTATGCTACCGGTTCTGGAAAAATGGCAGACAAGTAGACCCTTATGAACAGGACATTCCATCTGCTGAGCCAGTAAAACCTCCTTACATGGAAGCTTTTAAACAGCAATATAAACCACTTAAGGCTAAATTGGATGGCATTTCATTTAACCAAAAAGCGAAAACTCATTTACCATGAATGCAAGCAAAACCGCAGCATTGATAGGCTGCCCGGATGATCGGGGCGTTTACAATAATGGCGGTCGGCCTGGGGCTAAAGATGGACCGGCCGCTTTCAGGAGCTGGCTAAATAAGCCAAAGGGTGCCTATGACGTTCAATCAAATTTCCTTGATTATGGAAACGTTTCCCCTATCACCGCTACCATTTACGAAACCCATGAAAAGGTAGCCCAGCAAATAACCCAAGCACATAAAGATGGCTGTAATACTTTGGTAATTGGTGGTGGCCACGACTATGCTCATGCCCATTTGAAGGGATTGCATAATACCCTTATAGGGGGTCAGCAACTAGGTTGTATTAATATTGATCCGCATTTTGACCTGCGGCCCTATCAATTTGATATTTTAAGTGGTTCCCCATTTCACATGGCTTTGGAGGAAGCTATCATAGAGGGTCAAAACCTCGTAGAATTTGGTATACAGCATTTTTGTAACGGGGCTCCGCTCTGGGATTATGCCAAAAATCATCATGTTTCAATCTGCACACGCGAAGAAATGCGCTTTAGCGGGGTATTTGAGCAATTTCGGTCCGCCTTGGGTAATCTTTCGCAACAATGTCAGCAAATCGCTATCAGCTTGGACTTAGATGTCATAAACCTGGCGTTTGCCCCTGGAGTATCGGCACCGAATGTAGAGGGGTTCAATCCAAGTGAAGTTTTAGCTTTATTAGGAGAAGCGGCTAGCTATGAGAACGTAAACTCATTGGGTATTTATGAATTAAACCCCCGTTTTGACAAAGATGCCCACACAGCTCGCCTAGCTGCAACTGCAGCCTTTACCTTTTTTGATCATAAGTTCAATGGGTAGCATTTCTCATTTCTCTTGAGCGCATTAAAGACTTTTAGGAATAAGATCTCATCATTTGTTATACTTGTAACTAATTTCAAATCCGTAAAAAGATTTTATGAGATGCTTAAAAAGATTTTTATTTATTGCGATAGCGCTATTGATATCGGGTTGCGTTGAAACGAAACAGGTTTACCAAATAAATCCGAATGGCAGCGGCAAGGTTCACATAGAGGCAACTTTTAGCCAAATGCGTATTCAGACCAATCGTGGTAATGAAGAGCAAGAAGGCCCAACGCGGGAGGATAGTGCCCAGATGTACGAGCGCGTTGGTAAATTGATTGAAAAGGCCGAGGGCGTAAAAGCATGGGATAGTGTCCAATATGGTTTGAATGATGACGGCCAAACCACATTTAGGGGGGTAGCTTACTTCTCCGATATCTCCAAGCTTCAATTCCAGTCTTTGCCCATGTTGCCCGTTATTCGATTCAATGAAAACCAAATGGCCTGGGGGGTTAAACCCGAACCTGTGGATACAGCCAAACCCCGTTCTTATCGGGATTCACCGCTTTCTAAAAAGGAAGTTCGGGACCGGGTTAAAAGTATACAAAAGCAATTTAAACGAGAATCTAAAATGGTGGAAATGGCAGCCAGCATGTTCGAGTTAGAGGCTACATACCACCTCCCTTTTAAAGTTAAAGCTGTAAAAGGGGTTAATCAAACCGGCAAACGGAAAGTTAAGGTATCCTTGGCAGTTGATTCCATGTTGAGTAAAATTGCTGAATTGATGGAAAACGAGGAAAAATTAAGAGCCCTCGTGGCCAATAAGGGCGTCAACGGCTTTGAGCTTGATAACAAGCACCTGCTTAAAGCCGCTTACAATGGTAAGGCTTTTAAAAAAGCGACTTTCAAAACAGGGCTTTTTTCAGGAAGCCCGGTCAAGGCCTTCGATTTTTCTGAAAAAGTCAAGCAAATAGCGCCTAAACAACCCAAAATTCCCAAAATCAAAGATCATTAGGCATCGCCTGCAAGGTTACCGGCTAAAAAATGCCACATCACAATCCCAGATGATACAGCTATGTTGAGGGAATGCTTAGTGCCAAATTGAGGAATTTCCACCGCTGCATCCAACAAAGGCAATACATCATTATGCAATCCTTCCACTTCGTTCCCCATGACCAAAGCGTAGGATTGGTTCGGATTTGCAAAAAATTCATTTAAAGGTAGGCTTTCATCCGTTTGCTCTACCCCAATGAGCTGATAACCTGCTGATTTCAAATCCTTACAAGCTTCCCCTACCGAATGGCGGTATTCCCAGTTAACGCTTTGCGTAGCACCTATAGCAGTTTTCTGGATTTCCCGGTGGGGCGGTGTGGCAGTGATGCCACACAAGTAAAGTTGAGATACCAGGAAAGCATCAGCCGTTCTAAAAACAGCCCCAACATTGTACATGCTGCGTATATTATCTAACACCACCACAATCGGCACTTTCGTTTTCTCCCTGTAAGCTTCGTAGGATAGCCGGTAGAGTTCCTCTAGCTCAAGTTTCCGCATAATTGTTCCATTTTAATGCTTCCAATCCTTTCAATATTAGCGAAGGCCTCCCACCTACAAATAGCTATCTTTGAGCGGGAAAAACAAAACAGTTACTCGTGGCCAAGAAGGACTCCAAGGATACGCCTTTAATGCGGCAGTATCATAAGGTAAAGCAACAACACCCGGATGCCATTCTATTATTCCGCGTTGGGGATTTTTACGAAACATTCGGAGAAGATGCGGTCAAAACTGCTAATATCCTTGGTATAACCTTGACTAAGCGGGCCAATGGTTCAGCTTATGAGATGGAATTATCGGGATTCCCCCATCATGCCCTGGAAACGTATCTTCCCAAACTTATCCAGGCAGGGCAGCGCGTGGCTGTATGTGATCAACTAGAAGATCCCCAGCAAGCTAAAACCGTAGTCAAAAGAGGCATTACGGAAATTGCAACACCCGGAACCTCCCTTAGCGATGAGGTGCTAGCCAACCGCCAAAATAACTTCCTTGCAGCCCTCAACTATGGGCTGGAAAAACTGGGATTGGCCCTTTTGGACCTTTCAACAGGGGAATTCTTCACTACCCAAGGAAAAGCAGATTACATAGAAAACTTGGTTAAAAGCCTAAATCCGGCTGAGATCCTTCATGCCAAAGGTTCCACAAGTGAATTCCAGAACCGCTTCGGGGATAAGCATAACACGTTCACACTTGAAGATTGGTTGTTTGAGCCTGAATTCGGGTATGATAAATTGTTGCACCATTTCCAGACCAAAAACCTGAAAGGATTTGGTGTAGAAGAGATGCCAGCGGGTATAGCAGCAGCAGGCGTGATCTTACATTACCTGGAAGAAAACCATCACCAGCAACTAAGTCACATCAGCCGGGTAACCCGCCTTGATCAGGATTATTACCTCTGGCTGGATAAATTCAGCGTGCGTAACCTTGAGCTTTTAGAAGCTCCGCAGGAAGACGGTACGCCTCTAATCCAAATACTGGATAAGACGATTACGCCCATGGGCGGCCGGCTTTTGCGTAAATGGCTGGTTATGCCCCTGAAAGAGCTTCGCGCTATCCAGGAGCGACAAGCTTTGGTCGCTTATTTCAAAGACCATAACCAGCAACTGGCAGATTTTCAGGAGGTGCTGAACCAAGTAGGAGATCTGGAGCGGTTGATATCAAAAGCAGCCATGCAGCGCATCAACCCCAGAGAGGTGAACCAGATCAAAAAAGGACTCGACTGTGTGGAAACCATAAAGCGAGCTTGCGAAGCCTCAGCTTTTGAGCCTTTAAAGAAAGTAGCTGAAAAACTCAACACCTGTGATCACGTCCGGCGAAAGATCAGTGAGGAGCTCAATGATGACCCGCCCGTCAATACCTCCAAAGGCAACCTGATCAAAGAAGGGGTCTCAGATGAACTGGATGAATACCGTAAGTTGGCTTATTCCAGCAAGGATTACCTTTTGGAATTACAGCAACGCGAGATCAATAACACGGGCATTTCCTCCCTGAAAGTAGCTTATAACAATGTATTTGGCTATTACCTGGAGGTGAGAAACACGCATAAGGACAAGGTGCCGGATTCCTGGATAAGGAAGCAGACACTGGTAAATGCCGAACGATACATTACGGAAGAGCTCAAGGCTTACGAGGAAAAGATCCTGAATGCAGAGCAGCAAATAGATGCGGTGGAACAACAACTTTATTTGGATATCCTGCACGAGCTCCGGAATACCATCGAACCTGTTCAACAAAATGCAGGCTTGCTGGCTTACCTGGATGCGATGCAATGTTTTGCCCAAGTAAGCGAAGATTATGGTTACGTTCAGCCTGAGCTTCATGAGGGCCGGGCTATTGATATTAAAAGCGCCCGTCATCCAGTAATTGAACAGCGTCTAGAGGCCGATGAGTATTTTGTGCCCAATGATGTGTACCTTGATCAGGAACAGCAGCAGGTCATTATTTTAACTGGACCCAACATGTCGGGCAAATCTGCCATTTTACGGCAGACCGCTTTATGTGTACTGTTAGCTCAGCTAGGTTGTGATGTCCCTGCTATGGAAGCATCCATTGGCCTTGTGGATAAAATATTTACCCGGGTAGGAGCTTCGGATAACCTCTCTACAGGAGAGTCAACCTTCATGGTGGAAATGACTGAAACGGCCAGCATACTCAACAACATTTCAGACCGCAGCTTGCTTTTGTTGGATGAGATCGGTCGAGGAACGGCCACTTATGACGGGGTAAGCCTGGCTTGGGCTATATCGGAATACTTACATGAGCATCCGGCCATGCCGAAAACGCTGTTTGCTACCCACTACCATGAGCTGAATGACATGGCAAGTCAATTAAGCAGGGTTCAGAATTTCCATGTATCGGTGAAAGAGCATCAGGGAAAAATGGTATTCCTACGCACGATGAAGCGCGGCAGCAGTGAACATAGTTTTGGCATTCACGTAGCCCGTATGGCAGGCATTCCCGGTAATGTGGTTAAGCGTTCCGAACAAATTCTCAAATCCCTGGAAGATCAAAGAGCTAGTGTTGAGCAAAAAGGCCGGAAAAAACAATCACAGCCAGATCCGAATATGCAACTGCAGCTTTTCCAGATGGATGACCCTCAATCCCAGCAACTCAAAGAGGCTTTGGCAAAAGTGGACGTTAACACCCTGACCCCGGTTGAAGCTTTGATGAAATTGAATGAGCTAAAAAACCTTATCGATAAGCCCGATGAGAATCCCCAACGATCTTCAGCAAATTCCTAAACTTGCTTCCAGACCTTCATTTTCCTAGATTTGCCATAAAGCGGGAATAGCTCAGCGGTAGAGCACAACCTTCCCAAGGTTGGGGTCGCGGGTTCGAATCCCGTTTCCCGCTCATCTTATTCCTATTCCCTAAGCCGAGAATGACCAATCTTCCAACTATAACGGCAGTGAATTAAGCACTTTTTATCAATAAGTGTAATCCTTAGCTTTACAGCTCCGTTATGTTAACAAGAATATTAGGCTGTTATCATGATCCATGATTATAAGCGTAGTAGGGACCGTAAGGAACAAGCGCATCCCTTAGATTTGCTTATTGCAGAGGGCGAAAGCAATCACCAGGATTTCAAGTTTCACGTCAGTGATACCCAAAAAATTGCCAAAACGCTGGTAGCTTTTGCCAATACACAGGGCGGAAGACTCCTTTTAGGCGTAAAGGACAATGGAAAAGTTATAGGCGTGGAAACTGATGAGGAGCAATACATGATCGAAACCGCAGCCAACTTTTTCTGTAATCCCCGGGTACCATACACAATACAAGAATGGACCTATAACGAAAAGACCGTTTTAGCGGTTGATATCCCACCAAGTACGGAAAAACCCCATTATGCAAAAAATGAGGAAAGTAAGTGGCGGGTTTACGTCCGTGTTAGGGATACCAATAAGTACGCCAACAGAGTTATCGTAGAAGTGCTGAAAAGAAAAGGCAAAGGAACAAACACAGTCATACATTATACCCAAAAAGAAAATCAACTATTATCTTTCCTTAATGAGAATGAACTTATTACATTTAAACAGTTTATGCGAATGATTAAAGTTAAACCCCGACATGCAGAAAATATTTTGATCAACTTAATAGCTGTGGGGGTTGTGGACATTAACCACAATGATCGTAGCTTTTACTATACCCTCAAAGCCAAAGGCCCTAACCCAATGGACCGTGTTTTTTAATGGTTATCAAGGGTATGGATGATAAAGCGAATTAGCTAGGACCTTTTAAGTTAATTACATTTGCATGGCTTCAAAAAAAACCTTCTTAGCTCATGAAGCGACAAACTTCAATGCTGGCGTTCCTATTGGTGCTCTTTTTTACAACAGGATGCAGTTTATTCGGTCCGGATACTTCTCAAACGGACAACATTGTCCTTGAGGTGGGTGATCAAAAGGTAACGACTGATGAGTTCAAATATGTTTATAAAAAAAATAATGATGATGAAGATAACCTTTATTCAAAAAAGAGTTTAAGGGACTATGCGAATCTTTATACCGATTTTAAACTAAAGGTGCAGGCTGCCCGGGATGATGGTCTGGATACCCTTCCTAAGCTAGAACGGGAGCTAAGGACCTACAAAAAACAGCTGGCTGAACCTTATCTGCAGAGTGATTCTGTTATGCAGTCTCTACTTAATGAGGCGTATGATCGGTATCGGCAACAAATAAAAGCTCGTCATATCTCCGTCCGGGTGCCCCGGGGTGCTCCTGCCAGCGATACAGCTGAAGCACGAAAGCTGTTATCAACCATAAGAGAAGAGGCCATTAGTGGGATGTCCATGGAAAAGTTGGCTAAGCAATACAGCAAGCGGGTTAGTGCGGGAGCCCTAGGATATTTTTCTGTTTTTGATCAGCCCTACAAAATCGAAAATGTTGCCTATAACCTTAATGAGGGATCCCTCTCAAAACCAATCAGAACAGACTTTGGCTACCATCTCATCAAATTGATAGATAAGCGCCCGTATAAAGGCAAGATGAAGACAAAGCATATCATGGTCAAACGGGGAAAGTCATCAAACAATGAAGCCCAAGGTGAGGAATCAGCCCAAAAAAACATCGATAGCATTTACCAGATGCTAAAATCAGGAGCTAAGTTTAGTAAAGTAGCCCGGGTTTATTCAGATGACAAGCGTAGTAGTAGAAAAGGGGGCGAATTGCCCGCTTTCGATCGAACCACACCGAAGTTTCCAGGTAAATTTAAAAAACAGGCCTATTCCCTTCAAAAAGATGGGGCAATTACTAAGCCTTTTAGGACCCAGTACGGATACCATATCCTTAAGCGCACCGGTTTGAAAACACCAGATTCTTTTGAGGCGATTAAACCGAAGTTGAAAAAACAGTTGAAACAGTCGCAACGCTACAGGCTTATCAAAGAGGCGGTGGCTAAAAGGGTTAAGCGCAAAAACAACTTTAAGCAGTATAAGGTCAATTGGGATCCTTTGGAAGCTCAACTAGACTCCACTTTCAAAACAGGAGAGTGGACCATTAAGAACCCAAAGCCACTAAAAACCAAGCTTTTTCGGATAGGCGAAAAAACTTATCAGCTTCTGGATTACGCCAAGTATTTGGAAGATAAGAAGGGACAAGAATTGGGTCAGTATCAATACCAGTCTTATGCTTTGAAGGCTCTGTACGATAAATACCGGCGGCAGAAAATATTGGACTATGAACGCCAGCATCTGAAAAGTAACCACCCCGAGTTTCGGCATCTGCTGAATGAGTACGAAGAAGGAGTCCTGCTTTTCGAAATCATGGACCGTAAAGTATGGAAAAAGGCTGTGAAAGATTCAGCAGGTTTAAGAGCTTATTTTGAGGATAACAAAGACCAGTATAAGTTACCAAAATCAGAAGTTGTTACATACTACCGCTTTGCCAGCCCTGAGGGTCAACAACAGGCTTTTCAACAGTTAAAAGCAGGTGAAGCTCACAGTGTAGTAAAGCAAAACCTGCGCAACACCCTTCAAAGTAACGACTGGATTCAGCGTCATGACACATTTACTAAGCGTCAGCAGTCATTCATGAAAAATGTTGGTAAAAAGCCGAAAGTCTATCATTTCAAAGCTGATAGCCAGTACTATGTGGTGGACCTTAAGTCTACCATCCCTGCTAAAAAAGCGTCTTTCAAAGATGTCCGAGGCCAAGTGGTAGCTGATTACCAGCAGCATTTAGAATCCAAGTGGTTAGAGCAACTAAGGAAGCGCTACACGGTCAAATTACACGAGGATGTATTGGAGTCGCTTGCGGCTAATCAATAAAGGGGTTTGCCTGGCTTTCTTTGGTTTAGGCATATTAGCCTCTGGTTGCCAGTCCTCCCAAAAGGGCGAAGGGCAGCAACCAAGTATTCCGGTTGCTAGTGTTGGTGAGGACACCCTCTATCAAAGAAAGGTGAATCAATATTATCAAGGAATAAATAGAAATTCTAACGATAGTCAGGCTTTGGTTCACAATTACATTCAGCGCTGGATCAAACAGAAAATTGTTTTCCAAAAGGCCATGAATGAGTTGCCAAAACCTCAAAAAGATAAGACCGAAGAGTTACAACGCTATTACGAATCCCTTATCCGGCATACTTTTAAGTCAGAGCTTTTTCGCAATGAGCTAAACCGGAATTTCCCAAAAGACACCCTTAAAAGCTATTACAAGGCCCATAAAGCGCAGTTTAAGCTTAAAGAACCTGTCTGCAAAGTTCGTTACATGGCGCTTCCTTTATCAGCACCAAGGCAGGCAGCAGTATCTGATTGGTTCCAGTCAGATAAAAACTATCACTTAGACTCCCTTTTCAGGTATGCTAATAAGCATGCCCGTCATTTTTCGTTAAATACTAAGGAATGGTACTACTTTAACGAACTAAAAAAACGGTTTGAATTGACAGGAAAGGAGCAGGATTTTCTTGCCGATCAGTCACTTCACCAAAAGCAATTAGATAGTACGACCAAGCTGCACCTTGCTTTTCAGAAACACCGGATGGCTGGATCTACTGCCCCTTTTTCGTTGGTGAGGGAGCGCATAAGGCAACGATTCCTGAACGACCGCAAGCAAGACTTGGTCAAGCGCAAGGAACAAGCCGCAATAAGGAAAGCAAAACAACAAGATAAAGTAAAAAGGTATGAATAAACACCTTCCAGTATTACTATTAACCCTTTTGCCAAGTATGGGTTGGCTCTACGCCCAAGAGGACGGACGACAGGTAGCGGACAAAATAGCAGCCATTGTAGGTGATGAAATTGTGCTTCAATCAGAGGTTATGAAAAACCTTTCTAACCTCCCTGGAGGTGATTCCCTTTCATTGGAAAAGAAGAAATGCCTCACTTTGGCCAAAACCCTGGAGAAAAAGCTATTACTTACCAAAGCTAAAGCGGACAGTGTAGCGGTTAAAAAATCCCGGATAAATGCCGAGTTAAATCGCCGTATCCAGTATTTCGTCAGACAAATTGGAAGCCGTGAAAAACTGGAAAAGTATTACAACCGCACTATTCCTGAAATACGGGAAAATTTCAGGCAACCTGTAAAGGAATTGTTGAGAAGTCAACGCATGCGGCAAAAATTACTTAAGTCGGTTTCCGTCAGCCCGGATGAGGTGAAAGCTTATTACCAAAGCCTTCCACCAGATAGCATTCCCTATTTTAACACACAGGTCAAACTGGCCCACATTGTACGTAAGCCAAAACCAACCGAAAAAGAAAAAAGGAAGGCCCGCCAACGCTTACGTGAACTTAGAAAACGTATTGTGGAAGAAGGAGAGAGTTTCGATAACCTCGCCATCCTTTATTCGGATGATCAAAAAACAGCTACTAATGGCGGTGAAATTGATATGCAAAAGAAATCCAACTTTAGCAAACAGTTCGCTACGGCAGCTACCAAACTTGAAAAAGGAAAAGTTTCAAGGGTGGTTAAAACGCCGGATGGTTTTCACCTCATTAAACTCCTTGATCGTAAAGGAGATCAAATTCACGTAAAACATATCCTCAAACAACCCCAAATTACCGCGAAATCCATTCAGAAATCAAGAGCCTTTTTAGATAGTGTTCGTCAACTTATCCTAAATGACACCCTCTCTTTTGAGCAAGCCGCTGTTACATTTTCTGAAGATGATCAAACACGAAACAATGGCGGCCTTATCACCAATTCTAAAACCGGAGCTAATAAATTACCCGCTAAAAAACTTAATTCTGAAATGTTTTTCAATGTAGATACCATGCAAGTCGGGAATATTTCAAAACCATTACGGATGAAAACCAAGCCTGGCTCTTCAAAAGAAGCTTTTCGTATCATTAAGCTTAAAGAAAAAATTCCTCCGCATCGGGCTAACCTGAAACAGGACTATACACGCTTAAAGAGAATGGCTTTAAATAAGCAGAAGAAGGATAAAATGACCCAATGGTATAAGAATTACGCCCGCCAGACTTATCTCGAGTTGAAAACCGATGCCACAGACTGTAAAGCCATCAAACCCTATTTACCTACCCAATAGTGCCGCTAAATTAACTTTGGCAAAAACGTTGCTACAAAGGCCTTTAAACGTATACAATTTAAATAAAAACCACCATGACTGAGGAGACGGAAACCGCCTTTAATACCACCTTTAACTCCGATGTAGAAGCAGTCGATTACCTGAACCAACGCTACAATACACTAACGGCAGAAATTCAAAAGGTTATTATTGGCCAGGAAGATATTGTCAAGTCCGTTCTCATAGCCATTCTTTGCAAGGGACACTGCCTGTTAGTAGGCGTGCCGGGGCTCGCCAAAACCCTTCTTGTGCAAACCGTTTCGGATGCCCTGGACCTGGAATTTAGCCGCATACAATTTACGCCGGATCTTATGCCTTCCGATATCACAGGTTCCGAGGTGCTTGATCAACAAAAGCAATTCCGTTTTGTAAAAGGACCACTATTCGCCAATATCGTTTTGGCTGATGAAATAAACCGGACCCCTCCTAAAACCCAAGCTGCCCTGCTTGAATCTATGCAGGAACAGAGTGTTACAGCCGCCGGTCAGCATTATGATTTATCAGACCCATTTTTTGTGCTGGCTACTCAGAACCCGATTGAGCAAGAAGGAACCTATCCCCTACCCGAGGCTCAGCTAGACCGTTTCATGTTCAACATTATTCTGGATTACCCTTCCTATGAAGATGAGATTAACATTGTAAAGAATACCACGCAAGGTTCCAATGCGGAGGTTTCCCAGATGATGAACGGGGAGGAGATCAAGTATTTTCAGGGTCTTGTTCGTAGAATCCCTATTCCGGACAACGTTTTGGAATACTTGGTAACACTAGTACATAAAACCCGACCGGACTCCGCCTACGCCCCTGATTCCATAAAAGATTATATATCATGGGGTGCTGGCCCTCGCGCATCTCAGTTTCTTACCATAGGGGCTAAGTGTCATGCCATCCTGAACGGCAAATATTCGCCCGATGTGGAGGATGTTAAAGCAGTTGCAGTTCCGGTGCTACGTCATCGTATATTGAAGAACTACAAAGCAGAAGCGGAGGGCCTAACCATCGATAAGCTTATCCAGGACTTACTCTAAAACCGGAGTTTTAAGTGAACAGGGCTTAAGCCTGGATCAGTAAAGGCTAAGCCGAGCCTGAATAAATCCACGCTCATCCGTATACGCTGATCAGCGATTAACCTGTTCCAAGCTGATGCCATATCTTTAGACCAGTGGATGTCATCTATCACAATAACTCCCTTGGATGCCATAGCAGGAATCAAGAGATTGGCGTAATGGAGTACCGCTTCTTTTTCGTGATGGGCATCCAGGAAAATAAAGTCAGGATGATGCTTTGTTAAATAGCGCGGCAAGGTATCAGCTATATTTCCCTCATAGCATTTTGGTAACGGCCAATTATGAGGTAACTGCTGCCAATGGGTTTGGGCAATCTGGAGGGTTGCAGCACATCCCTCAAGGGTTGTTAATTGCCCCGTTGCCTTTCGCGATAGGCCGTACATCAGATAAGCCGTTCCCATGCCTAATCCTGTTCCCAGCTCCAGAACTTCCTGGCTGGAAAACCAAGAAGTAAGGTGGCTCAATAGACGGCCATATTTTTGAGGAATTGATATTTTGCGGGCAGCTTTCCCAACTTTTACAGCTTTTTTTTGATCAGGCTTGGCGCCCAATTCTTGCTTTTGGTATCGTTGACGATCCTTGTAAAGCTGCTTTCTGAATGCTTTTAAAACTAATGGATCTCTGGCTTTCCTCGCTGGCCGTAAAACCTGCTCAGAAAAATGGTGTAGAAACGGTGAATGGAGGTTGAACCTTGACGTTGCAGAAAAGAAGTAATGAATAGCGGCCTTCAGCTGGTAATCCCGGTTTTTCACTTATAGGGATTTAAGAAGCGAAAGCTTTTCCTTCACTTGCTGATAAGATTCCTGAAGCCTATCAATTTTTTCCTGGTATTGCTTTGCTAGCTGCTGTGCCCCACTAGTATGACCAAATAGCTCGATATTTTCCTCCAGTTGGGTGATCTCATCCGAAAGGTTATTGAGTTGTTTGTGGAGTTTCCGCTCCTCGGATTTAATCGAATCCTGATCTCCCTTCGACTTCCACTCTTTCAAGCGCAGCTGGTACCTTTTCAATTCAGGATTATGGCCCTTATCCTGCTGCTCACTTTGCTTTAGCAGGGACTCAATGGCCTTATGGTAGCGTTTGCGAATGCGGTCTTTTTCTTTAAAAGGAACATACCCAATGGCCTCCCATTTCTCTTGAAATTCCTGAATCTTATCCTCCGGATTCTCCAATTCCTCTTCCGCTGCTTCTTCAATTGCTGCACATAGCTCTTCTTTGGCTTTCAGGTTGGCTTCTTCGGTTTTTTGCTTCTCCTCATAATGGCGTCCCAGGTTGTCAAAAAACTGATCGCATATCTCCCGGAAACGATGCCAGAGGCGGTCAGACGCTTTACCCGGTACGCGCCCAAGGTTTTTCCATTCCCTTTGTAGGGCAAATACCTGCTCCTTAGCTGATTTGAAATCTTCTGGTTCAAGTAATTCCTGGGCCTCTTCTATGATCTCTCGTTTACGCTTAAGATTCTGAGCGCGCTCTTGTTTTTTGTTTTTAAAGAATTGGTTTTTGCGGTGGTTGAAAGCCCTGACTGCCTCATTAAATGCCTGGGTTACTTCTGCTTTTTGATCGCGTGGCACATAACCTATGGCCTTCCACTTGTTGATCAATTCGGAAAGCTCATCATTTTTAGCCACCCAATCTTTGGGGCGGTCTGACTCAAAGTTGGCAAACTCCTTGATTTTCTCGACAATAGCCCATTTATCCTTGAGGTTCTGCGCTTCCTGCTCGCGAATAACGGCTTCTAATTTTTCCCTTTGTTCTTCAGCGGCTTGCATGGCTTCCTGAAAACGCCCCTCAATGCTGGTTTGCTCAGCTTCGGGGACAGGTCCTACCCGGTGCCATTCATCCTCTAACCTTCTTGTTTCGCGCTGGATCAGCCGATCATCAGATGCCTTCCCAAGACTTTCTAATTGTTCAATAAGCTGGTTTTTACGGTCGCGGTTCTTCTTGCGATCAAGCTCTTTGAACGCCCGGTAAATGCTTTGAGAATCATAAAAACGCTTTACATAAAACCGGTAGGATTCTCTTAGATTACCAATTTCTTGTTTAGGCACCTGCCCGATCTGGCGCCACTGATCCTGGAGTTGCCTGAAGCGTTGAATGCTGTTGTGCTCCTGTTCCAGGTTATTGGTTAAATATTTCATTTGATCCAGGATCTCCCGCTTGGCTTTCAGGTTAGCTTCCCGATCCCGGTTAAGCTTTTCGATCTGGGCATCCCGCCGCTTCTTAAAATCTTTATAAAGCTTATAAAAATCCTCCTTAAGGGGGTCGGTTTTTGGTTTAAAATCCATTTCGTCATTCCCCTCTGCCAGGAAATCCTGTAGCTGTTGCTGATAATCCCGCTCAAGATGAACCTCAAAATAATCCTTGATGTCCTGTATTTTCCGGTTTACCTGTAAGGGGTTTTCATTCTGGCTTAAGCTTTTCAAACGCTCATAAAGTGTTTCGCGATCTAACTGGGAAAAATCCTCTTCTACCGTATGAGCTTCCTCGTCAGCCAAGGCCTCTCGCTCATCCTCGCCTAACTGGTTTTCAAGGTCCTGAACCTTTTCAACGCCAGACTGAGATTCCCCATCCTTAGCTTTTGATTGCTGAGGATCTTCTGGTTCGAGGTTCATGGCTGACTCCCGTTCTCCTAATACCATATATCTTTCCTTTCAATGCCACTCAGTAGCTAAAACTCAGGTTTTTTGATAGCCTTTAAACTTTCCCAATCAATACAAATTTAGCAATTATTCATCAGGCTTATCAAGGGTTATGCTCCTTTATTCGGTGTTTACGGGGTATAAGTTTTTAAATCCCTATCGTCCATCATGGTACCCATAAGCATCTTACGTAACATTATATTTGCGCCAAACCCTTGGGAATTATGAAACTTATAGAGTGTCCAAGAGATGCCATGCAAGGGATCGAACCGTTTATCCCAACTGATCAAAAAACTGCTTATATCAATGAGCTATTAAAGGTTGGTTTTGATACGATCGATTTTGGAAGCTTTGTTTCGCCTAAAGCCATACCTCAGATGAAAGACACGGGTGAGGTCCTCGAGCGGCTCAATACCCAAGGCCGGATCAGTAAGCTTTTGGCAATTGTAGCTAATCAACGCGGAGCCAGTGATGCCTGTCGCTATGAAGCTATAGACCAACTTGGTTATCCTTTTTCCTTGTCCGAAACCTTCCAACAAAAAAACACCAACCGTTCCATAAACACAGCTTTTGAAGATGTGAAGGCCATCCATGAGATAGCTGATGCTCATAATAAGGAATTGGTCATGTACCTTTCAATGGGTTTTGGTAATCCCTATGGAGATCCTTGGAACGCGGATTATGTCAAGCGATGGGTTGATAAAATGGCCGAACTGGGTATAAAAACGATTTCACTGGCCGATACTGTGGGTACCGCTAACCCCGATGACATTAGCTATATCTTTGGTCACCTCATACCAGCTTATCCCGAACTTGAATTCGGGGCTCACTTTCATGCCCGCCCTGATGAATGGGATTCTAAAATTTTTGCCGCATATGAAAATGGCTGCAGAAGGTTCGACTCGGCTGCAAAAGGTTATGGGGGTTGTCCGATGGCAGAAGATGAGCTTGTTGGTAACATTGCAACGGAAAATTTGATGGCCTATTTTCAAGACCATGAAAACCTATATTTGGACTTTGGAGCCTGGCATCAAGCCTTAGCCATGGTTAATCCGGTACTCAATCGCTAAATGTTATGAAAAAGCCAGGAATAGTTTACAGGTATTCCAAAGTATGGTTTATAGGATTTTGCTGCCTCATGATTCTGGCTCCCTATTTTGCTCATGGCCAGAATTTAGTCTCAAATCCAGGATTTGAGGAGCGCAATGGTTGTCCTAAGGCTGACGACCACTTTCCCCTGCAATACGTAATGGATTGGACTTCTCCTACCTGGAAGGATTCAGGTGGTTACACCATCACTCACACGCCTGATTTTTTCCACCAATGTGCTGATGGTAAATTTAGTGTCCCCAGGAATTTTATGGGTAGCCAATCGCCCTATGAAGGACAGGGTTACGCCGGCCTCCTACTATACAAGGTACAAAGCCGGGAATACCTACAAATTAAGTTAGAAAAGCCACTCAAAGCGGGCAAATCCTACTACCTGAAAACCAATATTAGCATGGCTGACCGGGCTGTGAAAGGTATTCAATCCATTGGGGCTTTGCTTCGTAAAGACTCTATCTACTATGGTGTTAATGATGGATTTACCCCATTAAAACCGTTAAGCGGTAGCCCTGATCAATTTTTTTCTGAAAAGCAGGGATGGCAATCTGTGGTTGCTTGCTATCAAGCAACGGGTGGCGAGCAATACCTGACCATAGGTAATTTTAAAAAAGAGGAAAATACGGCCAATACCTGGGTCAAAAAACAAGATGAAAAGCGAGAGCGGATTGAAAAAGGGTATTACTACTTGGACGAAGTTGCAGTGATGCCATGCTCAGAAATCGAAGACTGCCCTTGTGACCTTCTTGAAGAACAGGATTTAAAATCTCAACTAGACAGTATTGCTACAAGCGATGACGCAACGACACGTCTACAATTAGTCAACATTTACTTTAAAACCGATGAAGCAAAACTGTTAGAGGCTTCTAATAGCTTGTTGTATCAGCTATCGGAATTCTTAAAGGACAATCCGGATTTTAAAATAGTCATAGAAGGCCATACGGATAATCGTGGTAGTAAGTCCTATAACCGGAAACTGGCTAAACGCAGGGCCGAATCCGTGCAAAGCTTTTTGACCAAAGATGGGGTCCGTGAATCACGTTTATCCTGCGAGGCCTTTGGCTCATCCAAGCCTATCGCCAGTAATGAAACGGCTCGCGGTCGCCGGCTGAATCGCAGGGTCGAATTCATCCTGAAACAAAATCCTTAAAAACCGGCCTTCCGGGTTTTATACCTTTGAATGTAAACCTTTTCAATTGAGGAATTCTTGAATTCGCAATACCAGAAATACCTTGCAGCCGTCCTTGCCATCGGGGTTGTTCTCTTCTTGGCCTGGTATTTCAGCTGGATCGTAACATACCTGGTGGTAGCAAGTGTATTTTCATTGATCCTTAAACCCCTTAAGCATCAGCTGGAACGGTTACACATAGGACCTGTCAGGCTTCCAAACTGGTTAAATGCCCTGCTATGTATCCTTGTGCTCTATGGTTTGCTCATCACTTTTATTTCTTCCTTCGTTCCCCTCGTGATTCAAGAAGCTTACACCTTAAGTCAAACCGATGCTAGTAAGGTTATCCAGAATTTTGAAGAGCCTTTGAACTACCTGGAAGACCTCTTCCAAAGGATGCGTATTGATTCGAATCCTTCCCAGCTAATGCTGCAATACTTGAATGAGAAGAGTGCCCAATTATTGGATATTGGTAACCTTCAGTCGGTTTTTAGCTATTTTGTTGGATTTACGGGAAATTTCTTTATTACCCTTTTTTCCATCACCTTTATAACTTTCTTTTTTGTAAAGGATGATAAATTACCCAAGCAAATCATCCTGGGTATGGTGCCGGATCGCCATACCAGGCGTGCTCACAGGGTCTTAGTACAGGCAGAGCGCCTCCTGACGCGGTACTTTATCGGCCTCATTCTGCAAATTACCAGCATTACAATTGTTGCTTACATCGGGCTCACAATTGTGGGTATTAAAAACGCCCTATTAATTGCCTTTTTCGCTGGCGTAGTCAACATCATCCCTTACCTTGGTCCCATCATAGGTGCTTTGTTCGGAACATTTGTAGCAATCTCCACTAACCTGGAATTGCAAATGGCCAGTGATTTACTATCCCTGGTCTTCCAGGTTTTTCTTTTATTCGGGGTTGTACAGATAACGGATAATATGATTTTCCAGCCGATCATATTTTCAAGTTCGGTGAAAGCGCATCCGCTTGAAGTTTTCATCATCGTTTTGGTTGGCGGGCGTCTTGGAGGCATCCTCGGCATGGTAGCAGCCATTCCCACTTACACCTTTATCCGTATTGTTGCCAAGGAATTTTTGAACGAGTTTGAGGTTGTGAAGCGCTTAACCTACAAGCTCTGAATCCACCAATTTCCAAACTTCATTGCGCCCCTTTCAATTGGCAAGGGCAGGAACTTCCAGTACCTTTGCACCGGCTTTCAAAGCTAAGTAAACTGCTCAACGCCTGCCAACCGCCAAAACAAAACTGAAATATGGGTCTCCAGTGTGGTATTGTGGGGCTTCCAAATGTTGGAAAATCCACCCTCTTTAATGCTTTATCCAGTGCCAAGGCCCAATCTGCTAATTTTCCTTTTTGTACCATTGAGCCCAATGTTGGGACCATCAAGATTCCGGACCACCGGCTCACTAAACTGGCTGAGATGGTTCAGCCGGATAATGTGGTACCCAATGCCATTGAAATGTATGACATTGCTGGCTTGGTAGCCGGAGCTAGTAAAGGGGAAGGCTTAGGGAATCAATTTTTAGCCAATATCCGGGATGTTAATGTCATTATCCACGTGATACGCTGTTTTGAAGATGATAATGTGGCTCATGAAGAGGAAGGCGTGGACCCTGTTCGAGACAAGGAAACCATTGATACTGAGCTACAGCTTAAAGATCTTGAAACAGTTGAAAAACGCCTGGAAAAAGCCAAGAAAGATACCAAAAACGGAAGTAAGGAAGCCCAGCAGCTGACCGCATTCCTGGAGCGGGTTAAAAATCATTTGGAAACCGGCAGTTCAGCAAGGTCCATGGACTTATCCGAAGAGGAGCTTAAAAGCATCAAAGAGCTTCAGCTCCTAACCTTGAAGCCGGTGCTTTACATCGCAAATGTAGGGGAAGATACAGTAACCAGTGATAATGCTTTCGTTAGGCAATTATCCCACAGCATAGAATCAGAGGGCGTACCCTTGCTCACGATCAGTGCTAAAATAGAGGCTGAAATTGCTGAGCTAGAAGAAGCAGAAGAACGGCAAGGGCTATTGGAAATGTACGGCTTAGAGGAGCCCGGCGTCAACAGGCTTATCCACGAGGCTTATAACCTCTTGTACCTGATCACTTTTTTCACAGCCGGTAAAGAAGAGGTTCGTGCCTGGCCCCTCCGAAAAGGAGCTACGGCACCGGAAGCGGCTGGCGTCATCCATTCAGATTTTCAAAGAGGCTTTATAAAAGCTGAGGTGATCAGTTATGACGATTACGTAGCCTGTGGATCGGAAGCAGCGGCCAGGGAAGCTGGAAAGTTACGCATGGAAGGTAAGCAGTATGTGGTGAAAGATGGGGACGTGATCCACTTTAAATTCAATGTTTAGCACATGCAGCGGATAGGAATCATACCCGCACGTTATCATTCCAATCGCTTTGAGGGAAAAGTTCTGGCTATCATCACCGAAAAGACCGTACTGCAATCGGTTTATGAGCAAGCTATCCAGGCAGGCTTGGATGACCTCATTGTGGCTACAGATCATGAAGGGGTAAAATCGCACGTGGAGAACTTTGGTGGAAAGGCTGTTATGACCGACTCCGAGCTTACTTCAGGTACAGACCGCTGCGCTGCAGCGCTTAAAAATTTAGGTCTTGAGCCGGATGTCTTGGTCAATATCCAAGCGGATGAACCCTTTATCGAGCCTGCCGAAATTCAGCGATTAACAGCCGCATTTGATAGCCCTGATACCCAGATCGCAACACTGGCTAAGTACATTAAGGAGCCCGATGACCTTTACACGCCCAATGTGGTAAAGGTAGCCTGCGACCTGCAAGACCGCGCGCTTTATTTCAGCCGGGCAACCATCCCCTATTTAAGGGACGTCAAATTACCCCAGTGGGTGACGCATCACCCTTTTTACCAGCATTTGGGCATTTATGCTTACCGGGGATCGGTGCTGAAAAATTTAACCGCCCTGCCTTCAACACCTTTAGAAAAAAGTGAAGGCTTAGAGCAGCTAAGGTGGTTGGAACATGGATACCCCATTCACGTGCTGGCCAGTAAAGGTACCGGTATTGGTATCGATACATTGCAGGATTTACGAAAAGCCCGCCAGCAAGTGCGTGGCGAATAAAGCTAAAAAAAAGGCGAAAATTCATATTTTCGATTAAACAACGTTACAGCTACGGGGCTCTACCATGAAAACGAAATACATATTTGTAACCGGTGGTGTTACATCCTCTTTAGGAAAAGGCATCTTGTCAGCTTCCTTAGGTAAACTCTTGCAAGCAAGAGGGTACCGGGTCACCATTCAAAAGTTTGATCCTTACCTGAATGTGGATCCCGGTACCATGAACCCTTATGAGCATGGGGAATGCTACGTCACCCATGATGGCGCTGAAACAGATCTGGACTTGGGGCATTACGAACGTTTCCTGGATATCCAAACATCACAGTTGAACAACGTAACCACCGGGCGCATTTACCAATCCGTTATCGAAAAAGAACGTAGAGGCGATTACCTGGGAAAGACCGTTCAGGTGATCCCTCACATCACAGAAGAGATCAAGCATAAATTCCAGGAGATCACTGAGCAAGAAGATTATGACATCGTCATTACCGAAATTGGCGGTACTATTGGTGATATCGAATCGCTGCCTTTTGTTGAGGCCGTGCGTCAGATGCGTTGGGAGGTCGGCCCTTCCCGAAGTGTCGTGCTACATTTAACGCTTATCCCCTATCTGCGAGCGCCTGAGGAACTAAAAACTAAGCCTACGCAGCATTCCGTCAAAAAGCTTCAGGAGTACGGGATCCAGCCGGATATCCTGGGCTGCCGGACCGAGTACCCACTGGATAATGACATCCGGCGTAAGCTTGCGCTATTCTCCAATGTGAATGTGAACTCAGTCATTGAAGCACTGGATTCCGATACCATCTACGATGTGCCGATCTCCATGCTGAAAGAGGACCTTGACCGCGTAGTACTGGACAAGCTGGACCTACCGGCTCCCGGTCAACCTGAAATGCGCTCATGGCGCAACTTCCTGGATCAGCTAAAGAATCCCTCTGAGGAAGTCAACATCGGGCTGATCGGTAAATATACAGAGCTCCCGGATGCCTATAAATCTATCCGGGAGGCCGTGACCCACGCTGGTGTTAATAATGATTGTAAGGTCAACATCCAGTATATCTCCTCAGAATACCTGCATGAGGAAACTATTCACCACATGCTTAAAAACCTGCATGCAGTGATCGTGGCGCCTGGATTCGGAGACAGGGGTATTGATGGGAAAATCAATGCCATTGCTTATATCAGAGAGCAAGGCATTCCTTTCCTGGGTATCTGCTTGGGTATGCAGTGCGCCGCCATTGAGTATGCGCGGAATGTTCTTGGATGGGAAGAAGCCCATTCTACGGAATTTGCGCCAGATACAGCCCTCCCGATCATTGACATGATGGAGGCCCAAAAAGACCAGACTCACAAAGGCGGTACCATGCGACTGGGCACTTATACCTGTCACATACAGCAGGGAAGCCTAGCAGAGCAGATCTACAAGCGGAATGAGGTAGAGGAGCGCCACCGCCACCGGTATGAACTGAACAATACTTATAAGCAAGATTTGGTAAGTAGCAGCCTTACCTTAAGCGGATATAATCCGGAAACGGGTTTGGTTGAAATCATGGAGCTGCAGGACAACGCTTGGTTCATGGGCGTCCAGTTTCATCCGGAATACCGGAGCTCAGCCCTTCATCCACATCCCCTTTTTGTAAGCTTTGTAGAAGCTGGAAAAGCCTACAGGGAGCGCCTTAAGGAAAATTTGATGGCGAAGTAAGCTTTAACCTACCAGGTAGGCCTCTTTTCTTCGATCCCCAATTAAGGGTTCATCAACCATACTAAAGGAGCCTTGAACAGTCAATTAGATTTATTTGGGACTACCTTTGCCCCTCTTTTGTATATCTATTACGCAGGCCGCTAAGGATAAAATTTAGTACGGTTAGCGATAAGCTTTACACGTATCGCAAATCGAAAAAGGCTCTTAGTAAAGCTTTTACCCTGTTCCAGGGGATTATGTCCCTTGAAATGACGCATTTTTATTAAAAACCATCCCATTCATCCCCATTCTAAAGATCTAAGCACCATAGCCCGACCTTTCAAGGTCGGGCTATTGATAAGCTTCCTTTAATGCATTAAAATCAATGACTTAGCTTATTCCACAACAAGCTTGATTGTCTTGGTTTGACCCGTTTGTTGAGGTATGACTTTGAGTAAATAAACTCCGCTTTTTACATCAGATGGTAATTCAAGGTTTTCAGGGTCCTCATCATCCACACTTTGATACTGCTTACCAAGGATACGCTTACCCTGCATGGAATAAAGGCCAATATTCACCGGGCCACTGAATCCCTTCAGGCTTACATTTACTTCCTCATCAGCCGGATTAGGGTAAACTCCTATTTGATACTGAGGGTTTGCCCCATAGTACACTGACTTGATGTTACTCAGTTGGGTGGAGCCATCGTAATCAACCTCTTTTAGCCGGTAGTAGTTGTAGCCTTCACGCGGTTCCTTATCAAAAGCTTGATATCGAATGGTGGAGAGGCTATTGCCGGCTGCAGGTTTTGTAACGATGGTTTCAAAATTTCCTGATGGCATGCGCTTTTGAACCTTGAACTCGCGAGCATTTTTTTCCGAAGCCGTAGCCCATTTCAGCTTGACTTTTTCCGCCTGCTTAGCAGCTTTAAAATAGATAAGCTCTACAGGTAGGCCGGTTGTGCCTCCATTGTTTTGAGCATCATACCCATCAGCATTACCACCGGCGAAAATACTGTTACTGGCATCCTGCTCATAGTTGGTTTCATCATAACCATCAGCATTGCCGCCGGTAAAGATACTGTTACTGGCATCTTGTTCATAGCTTTTATCATCATAGCCATCCGCATCGCCACCGGCAAAAATGTTGTTGTTTATCGATTCTTCATAGTTGTTTTGATCAAACCCGTCCGCATTGCCGCCGGCAAAGATGGTGTTGTTGGTGGCTTCCTGAAAACTATTTTGATCAAATCCATCCGCATTGCCGCCGGCGAAGATGGCATTGTTGGTGGATTGTTGGTAACTGTTTTGATCAAACCCATCCGCATTGCCTCCATTAAAAATGGAATTGCTGGCATTTTGCTCGAAACTGGTTTGGCTAAAGCCATCATAACTGCCTCCGGCAAAAATGTTGTTGTTATCCGGCTGGGTGTATTGTGTTTGAGCAAAGCCATCGGCATTGCCCCCGTTAAAAATGGCATTGCTCTGGCTGTAAACCGTAGTAATGGCAACAACTACAAAAAAAGCGGATGTGACACAGGCCTTAAAAAAATACAATACCATTGCTTTTTTAATAAATGTAGCTTTCATCATCATTGATCAAGGTGCATTTCTTGCTAACCTGATGCCATAGGCGGGACCTCTTCCACCAAACCCATGATTTGGGCCGGCATTCCTGGCTGAAACATATCCATAATTTAAATTTGTGGATGCCGTATTAAATGCACCTCCTTTATAAATTATACCATTAGGCTTTGTGACTATAACAGCATAATTGATAATTGATGCGCCAGGCCAATTTGTGACATTAGCATAACTATCTGAGGTTAAACTTCCGTCACCGGTATTTTGAAAACTTTGTCCATCAGAATTACCGACCGTAATCACCGTTTCATATAAATTTCCGGTCATTTCCATCACTCCGTAAATAGTAGCACCTGTTTCTTCCCTGGTTTTATTGGTCGCACTTTTGGCAAAAATCCCACACCGAAAAGGTCTGCTTTTAGCATTACTTCCAATTTGCGCATTACCGGTGTTGGTTCCCATGTTTGATATGGATGAATTTGAACTCCCGCCATTACTTATGGAATAAGTAGAACTTTGGAAAATACTGGTATTACCCCAGGCATATTCCTGGTAAATAGCACTGACGCCTCCGCGGCAAGCCTTTTTATATTCCAGTTCTGTCATTGGCCTTAAAGCGGCCCAGTCTGCATAGGCCGCTAAGTCCGGTCAATTGACGTAATTACAGGCCCGGTTTGGAGTTGTAGTGGAAAAGGTGCCACCACTTTTTGAGATGGTAAAGCCACTGTTTCCATTATTACTTGTATTATCACGGTTGGTTGAATTGTCTATTTTATTGAGAAATTCAGTGTATTGTCCCATGCTTAATTCATATTTCATGAGATAGAATGCTTCATACCCCGTGGGAAAGTCAGCATTTTCAATGTTTCCGTCACTGTCTTTATCAAGGCCGCCAGTACCGTCAATGCCGATACCTTGGCTGGTTATAGTGCTTTTGTTATCATTGGGTATACCACCATCGTCAGAAGTAATACCTTTTGTTAAATTTTTTGTTATGGTTACACTCTGATTAGATGATTTTTCAAAAGAGCCTTTGCTATCATTGGTGCCATTCCCATCTCCGATTTCAAAACTACCCTTGGGGATATACACCATTTCAATGGCATGGACGGACACTTCTACACGGTCATTGTCAGCCACGCCATCTGTGCCGTAATTCCAGCGTAATTCAACCTCGTTGTAACTCACATTTTGCTGATTCATTTGAGAAGCAGCGTGTATAAAAACCCCATAGCTACCGCCGGATTGGGTATCATCTTCACTGTCTATTTCTGCACCTGACGGTTCCGTATGGCCATCGCCGCTACCGGTACCATCTACGTAATTCAACGTGGCATGTTGCCAATCAGAACCATTTTTCAATTTGTACTTTACAAATATCCAGCAGGCATCCCAATTACTTTCGAGCGTTGTGGTGCGCCAACTATTATCCCAGCTTATGTCAAATTAAATATGAGTGTAGTTATTGGCTTTGTTTTGATTAACCAAACTTACATTGCTGATTGAGACATTGTTAGCTTGAACAATTCCGCAAAAGCTTATGAAAGTGAATCCTGCCAAGACAGCCGTTTTCAAAATTGGAGAAAACCCGAGTTGGTTAAGATCTTTCAGTACTTGCATTTTAGTAAACTTTTGATGATTTATAATTTAAACATTAAAGTCTCATTGGTGGATGATCACCGGCTAGTAGTGGATGGCTTAGCTTCTTTGCTAGCCCGGGAGAATGATATAGAAGTTATTGCTAAAGCATTTACTGGAAAGCAATTGTTGGCATCTCTTAAAAAAGAAAAGCCCCATGTGGTACTAATAGACATTAATTTACCGGATTTAGACGGCATTACCCTTAGCAAAAAGATTAAAAATTACGATCCCGAGGTCCAAATAATCGCTCTAACCATGCATAAAGTTCGGAAGTTTGTGTTCACGATGGTGGAAATTGGGGTGACTGGTTTTATCCTTAAAAATGCAGATAACAATGAGCTTGTTAATGCAGTAAGAACCGTAGCATCAGGTAGTAAATACTACAGCCCGGAAGTAAAGGATTTATTTTTCGAATCTCAGGAAAACAAGAACTCAGAAAGGTTACAGCCAAGGCTCACAGAGCGGGAAAAAGAGATAGTGGAAATGATAGCAGAAGAATATACAACCCATGAAATAGCAGAGCAATTGTTTCTTACCCCTGATACGGTAGAAACGCACCGGAAGAATATCATTCAAAAGTTGAACGTCAGAAATACTGCAGGAATGATCAAAGTAGCGATTGAACAAAACCTTATAGCAATATGACCTGACAACTTGTAACAAGTATGTTCTAAACCCTTAAGGTCGTATGCTGATAAGCTTTCATTCAAATATATAACCGGTGTTTTTATCCTTTAAGAAACATACAAGCCCTAAAAATTGCATTGAAGACTATTAAAAAAGCCCAAAACTTCCTAAGAGGAATTGAGCTTTGGCCATCAGTTTATGGTGAAAGGATTCCCCTCATTCTGGCAACGCGTGAAAGGTTTCCTCAATGATATCACAACATGCGTGAACCTGCTCCTCATTGATGATCAAAGGTGGCGTAAAACGGATAACATTGCCCTGCGTTTGCTTAGCCAGTAATCCGTGCTTCACCAGGTGCTTACAGACCTGCTTAGCGGTCAACGTAGCTTTATCGGGATCCATAACCAAGGCATTGAGCAAGCCCTTTCCCCTTACTTGCTGTATCCAAGGGTGATCAATTTGCCGAAGGCGCTTGCGGAAAAGCTCGCCCATTTTGGCTGCGTTGTTTGGTAGCTCTTCGTCAATGATGGTCTGAACTGCTTCAATAGCAATACGCGCACCGAGGGGATTCCCACCAAAAGTGGAACCATGCTCTCCGGGCTGCATGGTTAGCATAACCTCATCATCAGCAAGCACGGCTGAAACCGGCATTGTACCAGCAGAGAGCGCTTTTCCAAGGATAAGCACATCGGGCTTCACATCTTCATGGTCACAAGCAAGCATAGCGCCCGTTCGGCCAATGCCACTTTGAATTTCATCGGCTATAAATAGCACATTATGCTGCTCACAGATCTCCTTGGCTTTTTTGAGGTAGCCATGCTGGGGCACCACAGCACCCGCTTCTCCCTGGACGGGTTCTACCATAAACCCGGCCACATGGGGATCCTGAACTGCTTTCTCAAGCGCATCAGTATCACTGTAAGCGATCACCTCGTATCCCTGATTAAAGGGACCGAACTCATGCCTTGATTCGTGTTCCGTTGAAAAAGAGATCACGTTGATTGTCCGGCCGTGAAAGTTCTCATCCACTACGATGATCTTGGCTTTATCATGAGGGACTTGCTTTACCTGGTAAGCCCACTTACGGGCGAGTTTAATGGCTGACTCCACAGCTTCTACACCCGCGTTCATGAAAAGCACCTTATCAAAGTTGAACGTTTCTGCGAGGTATTTTTCCGCTTTTCCCAACCAATTGCTGTAAAAAGCGCGGGAAGTCAGGGTCAGATGCTCTGCCTGTTCTTTCAGGACATTGACAACCCTTGGATGGCAGTGGCCTTGATTCAAGGCACTATAGGCCGCAAGGCAATCATAGTAATGCCGCCCTTCGGGATCCCAAACATCAATGCCCTTCCCTTCTGCCAGCACAGCAGGCTGAGGAGCATAATTGTGGGCGCCATAGTGACGCTCTAGTTCCATGGCCTCTTCAGAGCTTATCCAGTCAATCATTGTTGAGGTCGAAGTATCCATATCTTTTATTTACCACTTTATCCGTTTATGATGTTAACAATTTTTTATTGATACTATGGATGTATGCTAATAACGCATCAGTCCCGTACCCGTTCTTTGCAGATGTCTGAAAAGTTGGGGGCAGTTCCTCCCATTCTTCAGCCATTTTGGCCTCAAACTCCTGTATGTTCTCCTTTACTGCTCTTGATTTCGCTTTATCAGTCTTGGTGTAGACGAGGCTAAAGGGTATTTCATGAAGGCCTAACCAGTAAGCAAATTCCAGATCAACATCCTTGGGCGGGATGCTGCTATCGATCAATAAGAAGAGGGTGGCCAGGTTAGGACGGTTCAAGATGTAACCTTCCATCATGCGCAACCATGCTTCCCGGGCTTGCTTTGAAATTTTAGCATAGCCATAGCCGGGGAGGTCCACAAGATTCCAGATTTGATCCACCTCAAAAAGGTCAATATGTCGTGTTTTACCGGGCTGCTGGGAGGTTTCAGTAAGGTTTGGCTGCTTTACCACCTGGTTGATCAAGGTTGATTTACCTACGTTTGAGCGACCGATAAAAGCATACTCGGGCTTGACACCGTAACCTAGTTGACCCCATTCGTAGGCTCTTTGGAGAAAATTAGCTTGCTTAACCATTTAGCATAACCTCCTTTGCCCGCAACTGGTTAAGTTTATGGGCTGAATAACTTTACAAAGGTAAAGAAAGTACTGGCTTTCTTGGCCTGGCCTCAACTTTGCAATTGAAGGATTGTTAATACTTTTCAATTAGTTAATTAGGCCAATGGCTAAAACTGTTGTTCCTTATGATCAACATAAGGAAAGCAAAAAACATCAAGTGGCCCGGATGTTTGATAAAATTTCCGGCACTTACGACTTCCTAAACCATTTCCTCTCGCTGGGAATGGATATTTATTGGCGAAAAACAGTTATAAAGGCTGTAAAGCCTTACCAGCCAAATCATTTGCTGGATTTAGCAACTGGAACAGGTGATCTGGCTATTGAGCTGGAAAAGCTAAATCCAACGCATATCAGAGGCCTGGACATTGCAAACCAAATGTTGGAGGTTGGAAGGCGTAAGATCAAAAAGAAAGGGCTTCAGGAAGTTATTACTTTTGAAGAGGGAGATTCCGAAAACCTGCCTTTTGCTGATGACACCTTTGATGCAATAACTGTGGCTTTTGGTGTCCGAAATTTTGAGGATCTGGACGCTGGTTTGGCAGAAATCCACCGAGTGCTTAAGCCGGGCGGTATAGTAGCGGTATTGGAATTTTCTCAGCCACGTGTATTTCCTTTTAAGCAATTATACCAAGCTTATTTCAAGAACGTTTTACCTTTGTTAGGTCGATTATTTTCGCGGGACGCCGCAGCCTACCGTTATCTGCCTGCGTCCGTGATGGCCTTTCCAGATGGGGAAGCCTTTCTGGAACACCTATCAAAAAATGGGTTGACGAATACACAATGGCAACCACTAACTTTAGGGATCGCTTCCCTTTACCTCGCACAAAAACCTGCCTCCTCACATTAGCAATTTTATTTCTTCCAACAGCCGGAACTTTCGCCCAAGCTAAGAACAATCCCCTCTACGATTACAATAAGCAAATCCATTTTGGATTCACCGTTGGTACCAACATAGCTGACCTCAATTACGAGCTTTCGGATGAGTTCCGCCGGAATGATACACTACTAGGCGTTGAAAAACAGCGATTTCCGGGAATTACCCTAGGGGCTATTGCTAATCTGCATCTTGGCGATCATTTTGACTTAAGGTTCCTCCCAACGTTAGCACTATCTGAAAGGGCTATGAAATACAAGTTCAAAGATGAGCCAACGGTGCAAAAAAACATTGAATCCGTTTTAATTGAAGCGCCTTTAACCGTAAAGTTTAAGTCGGTAAGGCATCGAAATACCCGATTTTATGTCATTGCTGGAGGCAAAATTTCTTACGACATGGCTTCAGAAGCCAGTAAGGAACAAAACCCTTTTGAGCCCTTTCTGGCCCTTGAGCCAAGAAGCTTTTATTACGAGTTTGGTTTTGGGTTTGATTTCTACTTCCCTTTCTTCAAATTCTCACCCGAGATCAAGGTATCACGCGGATTGACCAATATCCTTTCGGAAGACCGGTTTGTGTTTTCCGAAAGCTTTTCGTCCTTAAAATCCAGCATGATCTTCATCTCATTCCATTTTGAATAATTTAAGGATTGGTAGCGATTACGGAAAATTCTGGGATAAACCCCCGATCATCCATGCTTAGTAAGCTGTGAATGGCATGTCCGATTTCCTCGCCTCTTAGCTTGCTTGGGATCTCAGGTCTTTGGGAGCCATCGGCCGTTCCAAAGCTTGTACGCACCTCAGAAGGATTAATTTGGAATACGCGAACATTGTAAGGCCTTAATTCGGACTTCCAGCACTCCGATAACCCTCGCAGTGCAAACTTGGAGGAGCTATAAATAGACCCTTCCTGCATACCGTTGACACCAGCTGTGGAGCCAATATTGATGATATTCCCATATTCCTGTTTTTTGAAATAGGGAACAGCGGCATTGGCCATCATAACGGGCCCAAAAACATTGGTTCGGTAAACGGCTTCCATTTTTTCCATCGAGACCTCTCCAATAGCCCCCCTTGCCACGGTTCCGGCATTATTCATCAGCACATCCAGCCGATCGTAGTGCTGGAAAAAAGTCTGAATCGTGTGGTCCACATCATTTTGCTTACTCACATCAGCTTGTATAGCTAAACCTCCTATTTCATTGGCCAGCACCTGTCCTTCCTCAAGGTTGCGGGAAGTTATGGCCACATGAGCCCCATTTGCTGCTAATATCCTCGCTGTAGCCGCTCCTATGCCCCGGCTACCACCTGTTATTAAAATTGTTGATCCTTCGATATTCATGCTAAAGATTTTTGATTGTAGATCGTAAAAATACCACCTAAAAAGGGATTGAGGTGAAGTATTACCCTATCAACGAATTTATTAATAACAAAATGTAAGGATCTTCCCTTTAGAAGGATCCATTTAGCTTTCCGGAGAATGTTTGATGACCCTAAAAAATCGCTCAACAGTTAAGGGCGCTTACTTAATAATAAATCTGAATTTTTGTTGCCCTGAAAGCATATTACCTTAGCGATGCTAAATCGGTTCAAATGGCAAAAAAAAGCCAAAAAAAACCTCCCAAAGCCCAAGCCAGTCAGTTACCCGAAATCCCCGATCCCAAGAACAAAGATCGCCCCCTTAGAATACTGGTTTGGGTATCATGGACATTGGTTTTACTCGCGGGTTTTGTGCTTAGTTTAAAAAGCCTTCGCGAGCCGGATTTATGGTGGATATTCACAACTGGCGAATGGATTATCAACCACCTGCAGGTTCCAAAACAGGACCCTTTTTCTTACACCATGAAAGGTAGTGAGTGGATCAACGTCAAATGGGGTTTCGAGGTCCTGGCAAGCTTGTTTGAAAAAATTGGAGGACCCTCCTTTGTTTACCTGTTACAGGCCATTTTAACCGTTTTATCTGTTCTTTTTCTTCTAAAAATTTATCAAGTAATCAAAAAAGATTGCTACCCTGAAAAAAATCAATTGCCGGATGGTGGCTTCATCATCGCCCTTTTCGTGGGCTACATTGCATGGGAATTCCGGATCAATGGACGTCCGGAGGCCATCAGTCACTTATTCATGCTAATCTACGCTTTTTGGCTTTTTAAATATCGACAAAACCCGGGCTATTCAATTTATTGGCTAGTGCTTTTCCAGTTATTGTGGACGAACCTCCATGAAGCCTATGGTATGGGCATTATCATGCTTGGGGTGTTCACCTTAGCCTGCTGGTTTGATTATGGGCTTTATGCCAAAAAAAATATCGAGCGCTTTAACTTTAAACCCTGGCATTTATCCCTAACCACACTAGCAGCGATTCCTGCTATGGCTATTAATCCACGGGGGATACCCATGATTTGGCACCCCTGGAACATCTATCAACAGCTTGGGGCTAATAAATACACCACCGAACTGTTCAATTTTACCCACCCGAACTACTGGCAATTTCAGGCTTATATCAATATTTTATTGCTTTTTCTTGTTCTGGTAGCGCTTTTTCAAAAATACCAAGGCAAGACCTACGGTAGCAGCCAATGGTTTTTCAGACCTCTTGAGAATGTGGGGACAGGTTACCTGCTGTTTTTAGGAATGTTTTTCTACCTCTCGCTTACGGCTTTCAGGAATATTCCTTTTTTCGTTTTAATCAGTTTGCCGCTGGCCGGCTTGGCTCTTAATCGTGGGCTTAATTTTTTAGTCAGGAAATGGACTGCCTACCCAAAAAACCCTATTAAATGGGAGAAGATGGGGTTTGCAGTATTGATCATTTTCGGCATTGGTTTTTACATCACCATTACAACCGGTACTTACTACAAACAATTAGACCGTAAAGACCGCTTTGGATTACAGGTAGATGCGGTAAAAAACCCGGTAGAAGTAACCGGGTTCCTCAAAAAGCACAATGTTGAAGGCCGCTGTTTTGCTGACTACCTGACCTCTTCCTATCTGCTGTGGCACCTAAGGCCGGACTTCAAAACCTTTATAGACCTGCGTGACCTGGATGTTTTTCCGCAAGATTTTTTTAACCGTTTTGCCCAAATGGTGAAAATTCCCGATGTATTCAAAGAAGCGGATAGCTTATACAAATTTGACTATGTGGTTTTATACCGGCTAGAGTTTCAGCGTTTGCATCAATACCTGGTAAAAAGCAAAGAATATGAACCGGTGTTTGCGGATGCCGTAGCGGTGGTTTACCTCAAGAAGAACCGGGGCAATGACGAGCTTATCAGTAAATACGGCATGAACACCAACCAGTCAGGTATTTTTCACAAAACAACACCCCTACAACCGAGCACCGCTTCCTCGGTGATCAACCATTTGGCATGGCCATTTTTTGATGCCTCAACCTATGGCGGTGTCAATTTCAAAGCGCTGGCATCGGATTATTACCGATCTGTGGGCAAACTGGACCTGGCCTACAAAAAAGCTAAAAAAGCCGTCAAACACCCAAAGTCAGCGGGTAAGGGCCATGAGACCCTTGGCAATGTTTATATGGCTTACGCTTCAAAAACTGATCAAAACAATAAGAAGCAGCAGTACTACCGCAGTGCGATCAGGCAATTCCAGATGGCCCTGAATAAGAACGATGCCCGGGTTAGTGCGCTGGTAAACCTCGGCGCTTTGAACCTGAATTTTGGTAACATTGATAAAGCCCAAAAGCACTTAGAAAAAGCTGTCTGGCTGGATCCGGGCAATGCAAGGGCTTATCAGTTTTTAGGCAAGGTTTATCGTCAAAAAGCTCAACAAGGAGATCGCAGGGATATGCTTCTTCAGCGATTAGATTACCTTGAAAAAGCTAAAAGGATTGATTCTGATAACCTGCAGCTGACTTTAAGCCTTGGCGTAGGGTATTGTGAGTTAGATAAATGTGAAAAAGCCACGCCTTACCTAAGAGAAATTAAAACAGGATCAAAAGAACTGGATGGTGAGTCTCAAAGATTATTCACAAACTGTTGGGAAAAATGTCAGTAAATGATAACCATTCCTCCTAACTATTGATAAACGGCTTGCTGCCGCATGCGATATTCAGAATACAACTATAAAGGCGCTTAATTTCAAAAATTTACAAACCAGGATTTCCATCCTTTCAGACCGTTGCTCTCATTGTAAGACGCCATGATTGACTAAGCTCGACCCCCGTAATTATTCAATAAAGCCCTGCACATTGCCAATGATCAAACGTTTATGGCAATAATACAGGGATTTGTCAAGCTTTTATGCAGCCATTAAGCTATTTTTTCTATTATAAGCAAAACCTCAGACTTGCGGTCCCCATTGTCTTCAGCAACCTGGGCCACATGCTTACGGCCCTTGCCGATACTATAATGATCGGTCAGCTTGGTGCGGATCCGTTGGCATCAGCTTCTTTTGCGGCAAACGTCTTTGCAGTTTTGCTGGTAGGGGGAATCGGCCTTACGCTGGGGGTGACTCCTTTGGCCAGTGCAGCCCTGGCTAAAGGGCAATACACCCGGTTAAACGGCTTATTTGTAACCTGTATGGCCCTTTATACAGGGGTTACGGTCGCTATCAGTATGCTTTTTATAAGTGGTGCAGCTTGGCTAAGCTTGCTTGGACAGCCGCCCGAGGTCACGCAAGCAGCCATCCCCTATTTCCGGCTTTTACTGGTCAGCCTGATACCGCTTATGATTTTTCAGGGTGCTAAGCAGACTGCTGAAGGCCTTTCCCTCACCAAAGTGGCCATGTATGTCTCGGTTGGAGCCAATTTGTTGAATGTTGCCTTGAATTACGTGTTCATATTTGGTAAAATGGGTATGCCAGCACTGGGCCTTAATGGTGCTGGATGGGCTACCATACTGGCGCGGGTTGTCATGGCACTGGCAATGCTTTCTTACATTCTGTGGCCCTCTATCCGCCGGCAATACGGCTTGATGTTCAAAGGCAAGCTTCCTTCTTGGTTCCATGCCAAAGAACTTGTTAAGATAGGAATGCCCATAGGCATGCAAATGCTTTTTGAGGTTAGTGCCTTTTCAGGTGCTACCTTAATCGTAGGCCTCATTGGTGCTAAGGCATTGGCAGCTCATCAAATTGCCCTGACCATTACCTCCGTGACCTATATGGCAGCCAATGGCCTGGCTGCGGCTGCTACGGTAACCGTAAGTGACTGGGTATCGCGCGGATATTCTGCCAGAGCCCGTAAAGCGGGCTTTAGCCTTTACCACATCAACGGCCTTTTCATGGGAGGATGTGCCTTGATGCTGGTTCTTTTGAGAAGTTGGTTACCCCTACTCTTTATCGATGATCCAGCTGTATTAGCAATAGCGCCTACCCTTTTGCTAATAGCAGCAATTTTCCAGCTTTCGGATGGCTTTCAGGTCACTGGGCAGAGTGCTTTACGGGGCTTAGCAGATGTTAAAATTCCAACGGTTATTACTTTTTTGGCTTATTGGATAATAGGATTACCCATTGGCTATGCGCTAGGTATAATATTAGGGATGGGCGTAACCGGTGTTTGGATCGGTTTATCTGCCGGGCTCTCGGTAGCTGCCTTGTTGCTAACGGTTCGCTTTTACCTGAAAACAACAACAACCCCGATTTCCTTACCCTTTAAGGTAAAGTCGGCCTCCTTAGGTAATTAGGTAACTGGCCATTCTCCTATCAATCTGCGGAGTTGTATTACCTGACCCGTGTGATAAGCTTGGTGTTCCGCTATCAGCATTGCTTGCCGAAATAGGGTGTGCCCACTACCATTGGCAAAGGGTTTAAAGATGCTCTCCTCAGAGTTGTTGATTAAATACTTCAAAGTGGATTGATCCTGATCAATGGCCACTAAGGCTTCCCGCCATTCCGCTTCTTGAGGTTCAGGGTTTTCCGGCCAATAACCGGAGGGCCAGGGTGGTGATTCTACAAACGAATCCTGGGCATAAGCAAGGATATCGTGCTGCGCTAACTGCATATGACGAACCAATTGCCAAATGCTATGAGGCATTCCTTCGGGAATGATACCCCTAGCGGAAACCGCTAATCCTCTTACGGCTTCATCAAAAGGCATGTAAGCTTCCCGCCCATCTAACAAACGGATAAGCCACCTTCTTGCTGCTAGTTCGCTGTCGAGCATACAGTAAAATTTTTAGGCTATTAAATCTTAAAGTTATTTTCAAAACCCCGTTAATCGAATTTGAAAAACAAAAAGCACAAAATATTTCCGTTGGTAAAGTTATACCTTTGGTCTTATTAATCCATGTGAACCCTAAAAAACCGTGTCTCTATGAAAATCAGTGTTATTGGCGCCGGAAATGTTGGCGCTACATGCGCGGATGCCGTAGCCCGCAGCAACGTGGCCAATGAATTAGTGCTGTTGGATATCAAAGAAAACCTTTCCGAAGGAAAGACCCTGGACATGTGGGAAACCGCACCCCTGGTCCCTTTTGATACGCGGTTGCATGGCTCAACAGATGATTACGCAAAGACCGCCAATTCCGACCTGGTTGTCATTACCTCAGGAATGCCCCGCCAGCCGGGAATGTCCCGTGATGATCTTATTGCTAAAAATGCGGGCATTGTATCGTCTGTAACAAAGCAAGTAGTGGAAAATTCACCGGATGCTATTATTCTGGTGGTCTCCAACCCGTTAGATGTGATGACCTACTGTGCTTATCTTACATCACAAGTAGATTCAAGGCGGGTTTTTGGAATGGCAGGCGTTTTGGATACGGCTCGTTACCGCTCTTTCCTTGCTTACGAACTAGATTGTTCACCTGCTGATATTCAGGCCATGCTCATGGGGGGTCATGGAGATTCCATGGTTCCGCTACCCCGATATACCACCGTAAGTGGAATTCCTGTCACTGAATTGTTACCAAAGAAACGCATTAATGAAATTGTTGAACGCACCAAGAAGGGCGGAGGGGAAATCGTCAACCTTTTAGGAACCTCAGCTTGGTATGCGCCGGGTACTGCTGCTGCTCAAATGGCTGAAGCCATCCTTAAGGATCAGAAGAAGATCGTCCCAGCCTGTGCCTGGCTTCAGGGAGAATACAATCTTGAAAACGTTTATCTAGGGGTACCGGTGAAGCTGGGCCGGAATGGCATCGAAGAGATCATTCAGTTACAGCTGGATGATGAAGAGCAAGCCCTTGTAAACCAGTCAGCAGAGCATGTAAAAGAAGTAATGCAAGTTTTGGACAACATGAATGAACAAGCGGCTCAGTAACCTCAACAGGGGGAGGCCTTGCAGCCTCCCCTTTATATCCTATGGACGGTAACGTCATTCCTATAACTATAAAACCTATTCAAGATACAGGTTACCATTGTTTTGTAAACCTTTATTATTCACAATTACCGATACCCATGGTGTTGGATACGGGTGCATCAAGAACGGTATTGGACACCGCAGCAATAGAGCGCTTAGACCTTACCCAACAAACTTACCAGTCGGATGACCAAGCTGTTGGTTTTACCAATCATGGGGTAAAAGCCCAATTTCTAGATTTTCCCCTTATAAGTATTGGTCGGATCAACCTGAAACATCTCAACCTTGGGGTTTTAGACCTTTCCCATATTAATAACACCTACAAGAACCTCTCAATAGCTCCGGTATCAGGAATTTTAGGGAATGACCTGTTGGTAGATCTGCAGGCTAAAATTGATTTTGGAAGGTGCCAAATGCGGGTTTGGCCACCTAAGGCCAATTAATTCCTGTGGCGATTACTGTAAAGCGATGTAGGCCTTCTCGCTAAGTACAGGACAAGCCTTTCCTTGTTTAAGCTGCCATATTCCGCTTCTAAGGCTTTGGTCATCTTTTTTCATGCGGATTAAAGCATGGGCTTCAGCACAGCTCGTTCTTCCTAATGCATTAGAGGTGGAGGATACCTGTTTTACTTTATCAGGTTTAGCCTTACTTATTGCATTGTTATCGCCACTATTATACCAACCACTGCCGCTAGAGCTAACAGCAATAACCAAAAAGCAAAAGCTTAAAAACATGAAGGAGACAAGTGTATAACGCATTAGTGTTTTTTTCTATGTTTAACAGATTTTAACAGCATTTATGGCAAAGCTGTTTCATATTTGCACAGTAAACAAAAGCCAACGTTTAATTTGCCTTTGTTAATTCTTTTCACAGAACACTTAAAAAACTTTTTTATGCGTAGAAGTCTTATAGCCATTACTTGTTTTTTTGCAGGTATTGGTTTGTTCATTCCAGCTCATGCACAGTTTGATAAGATTGATTTTAAGCAATACCAGCTGGATAACGGGTTGGATGTAATCCTGCATGAAGACCACTCAACCCCAATTGTTGCCGTTACCGTCACCTACCATGTAGGCTCTAAAAATGAACGAAAAAACCGCAGAGGCTTTGCCCACTTCTTTGAGCATCTCATGTTTGAAGAAACCAAGCACATTGAAAAGGGGAAGTTTGGACAGATCGTTCAAAATGCCGGAGGGCAGCGCAATGCCAGTACAAGTTTTGACCGCACCCAGTATTTTGAAGTGCTTCCATCGAATCAATTAAAGCTGGGCCTTTGGCTTGAATCCGAGCGGATGCTTCATGCGAAAATTGACTCTCAAGGCGTAGCAACCCAGCGAGAGGTTATAAAGCAAGAGAAAAACCAACGCCTCGATAACCAGCCTTACGGGTCGGTACTACAGGAGATTTTCCGGCACTCCTACACTAAGCATCCTTACCAGTGGACCCCAATTGGCACCGATCAGGACATCAACAATGCGAAAGTGGAAGAATTCCGGGAGTTTTACAAAACTTATTACGTTCCCAATAATGCTGTGCTATCCATTGCAGGCGATATCAAACCCAAGCGTGCTAAAAAGCTTATCAAACAATATTTCGGACCTATTCCAAAGGGTCAAAAAGATATCCCTCGACCAGATAAAACAGAGCCACTCCAAAAAGCAGAAACCTGTGATACGGTTTATGATAACATCCAACTGCCCGGCGTAATCCAAAGTTTCCACACACCCGCAATGGGCTCGAAAGATTTTTATGCCCTGGATATGCTGACCACCCTCCTTTCTGACGGGAAAAGTAGCCGGATGTACGAGAACATCGTGGATGAGCAGGAACTGGCACTTACCGTTAATTCCTCAATGTTTCCACTAGAAGATCCGGGATTGTTCTTTGTTTTTGGAATAACAAATCGTGGGGTTCCCGCTGACTCTCTTGAAATGGCTATCAACCAGCAAATAAAGCGCGTAAGAAACGAAGGGATAACTGACAGGGAGTTTCAAAAGGTTCAAAATCAGATTGAGGATGACTTCTACAGCGGCAAGAACTCTGTTCGTGGCATTGCGACCCAACTAGCCCGTTACCATCTCCTGTACGGTAATGCCAACCTTATCAACACAGAGATCAAACGTTATAAAAAGGTCAAAAAGAAGGACCTCAAGCAAGTCGCAAATGAATACCTGGTTCCCAGTAATCGGACGGTTCTGTACTATTTGCCTAAAAAATCACAAGCTAGCCGCTAACCTTTGTTAAGCCAATCCATCAAAAAAAGTAATCTTACAACTATGATCATATTATCAAAATTTAGAAGCAAACTTACCCAATGCCTGCTTGGCGCTGCAGTCCTTGCCATGGCAGGTTGCTCAGGTCCCAAGGAAATCAATCGGGCTAAGAAGCCAGAGCCCGGTAAAGCTCCGGATATAAAGCTAGCTGATTATCAAAGCTTCACCCTTGAAAACGGGATGAAGGTATTTGTGGTCAAGGATCCCAATATGCCTTCCGTGAATGTCACAATGGACCTAAACCGCCCTCCCATTAAGGGTGGTGAAAAAAGTGGCTACACCCAATTAGTGGGTCAAATGATGGGCACTGCTACTGAAAACCGTTCAAAGGACGAGCTGAATGAAGCTATTGATTTCATTGGCGCCTCATTGAACACTTCCAGTACCGGCTTTTATGCATCAGCCCTGAAGAAAAACCATAAGCAGCTGATGGAAATTGCGGCAGAAGTGGTAAAAAACCCGGTTTTTAAGCAGGCTGAATTTGAGAAGCAAAAAAAGCAGCTCAAATCCTCGATTAAGAGCAGTGAAAACAGTCCGGGCGCTATTGCCGGCCGTGTCTACGACCGTTTAATCTATGGGAAAGATCATCCTTATGGGGATATCCGCACCGTTGAAACCGTCAAAAATATTACGCTTGAGGACGTCAAGAAGTACTACGAGCAATACTATGACCCTAGTATCAGCTACATGGCTGTGGTGGGAAATGTATCCAAATCTGATATTAAGCCCTTGATGAAAGATCATTTTGCAGATTGGGAAAGTGACAGTGATATTGAGGAAAAAACATTTGAAAAACCTACCGCCCCAGGTCAAAGAAAAGTTGGTGTTGTAAATCGCTCATCTGCTGAACAATCAACCTTGAGGATCGGCCATCCAGTTGATCTTCAGCTTAAGGATACCAACTTTTTTGCCGCCCGCATAGCCAATACCATTTTAGGTAGACCTAATTTCCGGCTCTTTATGAACCTCCGAGAAGATAAAGCTTACACCTACGGGGCTTATTCCCGTATTGATGCAGATGAAAAAGTAGGAAGCTTTACCGCCTTCGCAGATGTCAGCAATGATGCCACGGATTCAGCCGTCACGGAGGTCCTCGAGGAAATGCGTAAGATTCGGAAAGAAGGCGTCACAAAAGCCGAATTGAGCAGGGCCAAGAACTATATCACTGGCAACTTTGCTATAGGCCTGGAGGATGCCCGCACTGTAGCAAGGTATGCCATCAATACCGAGCAAAAAGATCTACCAGCCGACTTTTACAAAAACTACTTGAAAAATATCGATTCCGTTAAGCAAAAAGCTGTAAAAAAGGCTGCAGAAACGTACATTAAGCCAGAAAAGTCTCATGTTTTGGTGGTAGGAAAAGCTAGTGGCCTTGAAGGAAAACTCTCGCAATTCGGGCCGGTAAGCTATTACACCAAATATGGCAAACAGACCAAGGCCCCAAGTGAAAAAATGAGCCCTACCGAAATGACCGCTGATCAAGTCATCAACAACTACATCAAGGCCATCGGTGGCGCTGACGATTTGAAATCCTTAAACGGCTTACGCACCACTTACCAAACTAAGTTTCGAGGCCGTAAATTAAAAATCCTCGAGGAACGGATGGCACCCGGCATGTACCGCCAGGTCACCAAGGTAGGCGGAATGACCCAACGAGAACAGCTCTATGACGGCAACAAAGCCTACATGAAATCCCCCCGTAGTGGTGGCAAGAAAGAGATTACTGGAAAAGCCAAAGATCGTTTAGCTGTTTTCAGTAAGATATTCTACCTCAATCAACTTGATGAAGCCGGAGTAGAAGCTAAGGTAGAAGGCGTAACAAGCTTCAATGACCAAAAGGCTTACAAAGTCAAGTTTACCTTGAAAGATGGTTACAGTTGGCATGAATTCTTTGCTAAAGCTAACTTTCTAAAAATCGGAAAGCTTCAAAAGATTACAACGCCACGTGGAAGCCGGACCAGTAAAGTTTATTACAGCAACTACCAGGAAAAGAAGGGTGTGAAGTTTCCCCATACCATGACCCAGTCAATGGGACCTCGCCAGTTCAAGTTGAAACTTGCTGAACTGGCAATTAACCCAGACCTGTCCAAGAGTAAATTTATGGCTGAGTAACAGCTGGGTTAATTTCAAAGAGCCTCTTTATTAAGCCCTTGCCTCACTAGGCAGGGGCTTATTATTAGGATACCCGGCCTGCAGTAAAGTACCAAAAGCGGTTTTCTATCTTTGTCTGAAAATCGCCTAACGTTATGTTGATCCAGTACTTTGGTATTTTTTTATTGTTGATGCTAGCTGCTTGTGGTAGTAAAAGTCAAAAGCAAAACACCACCAAGAACAACGATACCTTTGATACCGAACAAAAACAAAAAAAAGCTTCTTCCAGCAAAAGCACGGACGATTCGACCTCCCGTATTGTTACGGATATCAAAGATCTTTACAAGCCCTTGGAAACAGATGACCTGAAACTGGATTCCGCCAGGCTTAGCCAACCCCCAAAAACCTCCTACAGGCAAATCAAGGGCAAGGGCATACCCTTTACCATTAAAATTCCCCAAAACTGGCATATCAAAAGGAAGCCACCGGCCGGTGATGGTTACGCCTTTAGCGTTGGAGAAGGAAAAGCAGATGCGCGGGTGTACTTTGAAGGAACAAATGACAAAACGGGAGGGCTAAAACCGCCAAAGTGCGACCATCAAAACCCTTTTCAGTTTCGCAGGCAGAAAGGAGTCAAGTGCCGGAAAGCGAAAGCTTTGTACTATTACTTCCGTCAAAACCAACAGCGTTTAGTTTTTTACGTTAAGGCCGATCCAGGCTGGCGAAATAGGCATGCTGATCAACTGGATCGTATTGCCCGGAGCCTGGCTTTTGCTGATGATCAAAAGCTATCATCAGCACTAGGGATTCAATAAGGGGTTCGGTCTTGCTTTTGAGCCCATTCATGAAACAGGTCCTCGCCCTCCTGTTTCAGGTACTGTTCCATTACCAGGGTTCTTTCCGCTTCTGACTTGGCCAGCTCATGGTAGATCCACTTGTCATCAAATCCTACCTGGGCCGCATCACTGTGAGAAGCCGCATAAAACACCCGATCTATTCGTGCCCAGTAAATCGCCCCCAGGCACATGGGACATGGCTGACAGGATGACCACAAAACGCATCCTGAGAGATCAAAGGCATTCAGGGTTTGGCTGGCAACACGGATAGCTTCTACCTCTGCGTGCGCTGTCGGATCAGGCTTAGCCAGCACCTTGTTTCCACTCTCTCCTATGATACGGTCATCTTTGGTAACCACCGCGCCAAAAGGTCCCCCTTCGTTGGCATGCATTGTTTGACGGGCCAGTTCAATGGTATGGCGAAGCATCGCCTGTACATCAATATTTATCATTTTTAATCCATTTTAACGCGATTCAGTAAAACCAATAGTTCGTTAAGGATCATGCCCGTAGCTCCCCATATACAGTGCCCATCAATTGAAAAGTAAGGACATTGCCAAACCGCCCGGTTTGATAACGTAATCGGCCCGTATTGAAAGGAATCATGCCTGTAAAATTCATCAATTTTCATCCTTAACAAATCACTAACCTCTCTTGGATCTGCTCTTAAGCTGGGTGGCTCTTCTACCATCGCCACTGCCGGATAAACCTGGAAATGGCTGACCGGGATGTAAAGCGTGCTCAGCCACCCAATTATCCAGACTTGACTTTTAGGTAAGCCCGTTTCTTCCTCGGTTTCTCTTAGGGCAGTAATGCCCAAATTCCCATCGCCTTGCTCGTATTGGCCACCGGGAAATCCAATCTGCTGACTATGTACCCCTTCATCGGCAGCTCTCTTGATCAATAACAGGTGCCATTCATTTTCCCTATCCGGATATAACAGAACTAAAACACCGGCTTGCTTTGGTAAAGCTGATGAACTTGGAGCTAAAGGACGTTCAGGAGGTGCCAGGGCTTGTTGCGCAATTGCACCCGGGGGGCCTTCTTCCATTGCTGCTTTTAAGGCATCATAAAGGCCCTTGATTTTGAAGTTGCACAAAAGCATAACTAGCAGTTGATCCGTAAAAATAACAAGGTAGGTATAACTGCGCAGGAATACTAAATCCTAAAATGAAAAACCCTTTTACGAGCATACAACCAAACATGGTCATCTCTCACGGCTAAACCCCTTATAGCCGGCGCCTGGGGGTCTTCTGGCAGGTTGTAGGCACTCTTAAGTTCAAATACTTTGTTCTGGGCATCTAAATGTAAAAATCCTACAAACAGGGCTTCTTCTTTTCGCATGACAAACCAATGACGCCCTTCACGGTCCGTGATCAGATCACTCAGGATTTGGTAATCAAAAGGCTTAAATCCTGGTAGCACGTTTGCTACCCGGTCAGCACCAGCTAAATAGGCTTCAAATTGAGCCTCCCTATTTTGGCTTCCATACCTGGACAGACCCGTGTAATCAGGTTTTGAACGTTGTTTGCCAATGGTGAGGCATTTTTGATCTTGTGACCATTGGTGAATTACGGCCAAAGGACTTCCCCATAAATCGCCCTTTTGCAGTTCAAAACCTTGTAAGTTTTGCCTGGCGTAAAACTGCGTATCTGGGTGTTTTGCACCATCTTTCCATTCATATTGGATAAAACATACCTGCTTGGCGGAATCAGGTAGTGATGCTGACAAGGCCGAATCAGGCAAAAGCCAAAGCCTTTGGGTGGAAGGGTTTGTATGCCCAATAAAGTGGCTGGATGAAAGCGAATCCGGTAAAAGGTAGGTTTCCGCAGTACGTGATTCGAGTATCTGGCCAAGCTTATACGAGGTGTAAGCAGCTTTACCACCAAAATAGCCACCAACGATCAACAATATGCCATAAGGCAAAGCCAGGATGACCTTGTTAATAGATTTAGCAGTCGGCTTCCCCGAAAACCGCTTTAAGCGCCTGTAAACCCAAAATGTCCACCCCAGCAGTAATAAAGGAGCCGTGTAAAGGAAAACCTCAAAAACCTTGAGGGCTACACCAACGGCATTATCCCCGGTCATACCGTTAGTAGCAATAAGCAACACAATTAAATAAGGAAGCACAAGAATGCCGGGTAAGCTTAGAAAATTAAGGAGGGTGAAGCGAAATGGACGATCCGTTAACTGTTTATTCATTCAGGTAATTTAACACTTTCTGGCACAATATTAGCGCCAGAAAGGACTTTTTGAATAAGTTGGAGGTCTTGGGCGCTTAGGTTTAACGGGAATTGATCTCCAAATTTCCAAAGCGCTCTACTTCCTTTTTCTGAACAACTGGTGAACCCGTTACCTCCAGATCACAATGACTCCCACAATCCACCCAAAGGCTGTCTGAAACCTTTAATACCCCATCGCTATGACTACCTAACGATATTCGGCCATTGCCGGAATTTAGATCAGCGGCTTGGATGGTGCTATGACTGGTTATTTCTCCTTTCACATTTTTTATTTTTCCCTCAAAAGTTCCTTCGCTATGACTGCTCACATTCACTTTGAGCCACCCTTCGCCCTCAAATGATCTAAGATGGGTTTCGCTATGGCTAGATGTTGTGACCTCCGCCCCATTCATTATACCCTTCAAATCCACGGTAGAATGACTTTCCACATAGGCTTTTAGGTGTTTTACATTAACAGAGCCTTTTAACGTGCTATGTTGTTGAACACGCACTTTCAGATGCTGTGCATTCATACTATCCTGCAAGCTTACTGTAGCAAAATCCAGCGCACGAATACGGGATAAACCAGGCGTAAAGACATGAACCTTGAGGTTACGAATAAAATCATCGCTTTCAGTCATCTTATCAGATGGGCGGATGTTCAGGGTGTTGCCTTCCCTATCGGTTGTAATGCCCCCCGTATGATCATAACCCCCTAGAACCATGACCTTGGGCTGATTAGCAGGAATGATATTCACCCTTAGGCCATCTTTTATTACCACTTTTTGGAAGGAATCCAGGGGCTGTACTCGAACAGTGTCCCTAAAATCCTTGGGAGAACCGGTATACTTAACCACAATGCCATTGTCATTACGGTAGGAATGTCCGGACTTAACCAAAGCCCGGCCAAGGTCTTGACAACCGTTGACCACAATTACCGCTATTAAAAGTAAACCCATCTTAATTGGCATGCATCAAGGACCTTTAACGTCTCAGATTTAGGGTTCCATTACTTTGCCCATAAAAAGCAAGGAATTAGTAGGTACATGCCGCAGCATAACCATGAAGGGTTCATCGAAAGTGAGGCGGGGAGGTGCAGAAGTAGCTGAGGCCCCCACAGAAGTTACAGCCGCTCCTTCAGCCCCTTTCTCGTCTATTTTCAAAACGCTTTTATGAACGACACGCGTAACCTTTAACCTGCCCCCAATCAGGGATTCTCCCATGTTTTGAATATTGGCTTTTTTAAGGTCAAGACCCAGGGGCTGCTTCAGATCATCTATCAGTTTTTCTTTGTAAGACAGCTTCATCTTAGGTAAATTAACAATGGCTCTGCCAGTATCAAGCTTTTGATAAAAATTAGTGACGTCTGATGGCTTAATACGAGCAATCAGGTTTTTAAGTGATTGTTTGTTATTGGGGGCTACCACTGTTAAACTATAATTCCCGCCTTTGAACGGTTTATCCAGAACCTTATAACGCTCCCCTTTGAAGAAGTAATGCTTGCCATCGCGCATCATGAAAGGTACCTGAATCGTTTGACCGCTTTTTTTATGAAAGGTACTTTTAGAAGTTCTGGCTTTGGCAAAAGGTTGCTTCCAGTCAGCCTTGTAGTAAAGAGCATTGATGAGAAAACCGACATCATCTGGCCGTATTTCCTCTACAATCTTGTCAATTTTATCCTGGGTTTCTTGTTTGACCCAGTTGTTGATCTGCTTTTTGGCTTGGTTGGCTTGATCAAAATCCAGGTCCATCAACTTAGCATTGTAGTAATTCTGAAGCCGATCGGTAAAAGGCTTATTGGCTTTCAGGCGCTCAGGGTCTTTAAAGAAGCCGTTGGTACTACTGATAGTTGGATGGCCGGGCTGCTTGATAACCGATTGATGCCATTGTTGATGCCTTTGGTTTAAATCGGAGAGTTTCCAATCGTCCATGTAAAGGCCTTTTAACATTTGATCCCGGCTTTCGCCAGCCGTGGCATTAGCCGTCATATGCATGGCTGTCTGTACACTGTAAGGCGATATAAGCACATTTTTGTTATCCCCTTCCACTTGGTTAAGGGCTTTGAACAGTGAGAGCCCAAATTGCAGGTTACTTTGGCTCAATTGGGCAAACTTGCCACTGGTTGGGCCATTGCCGTCTTTGGGTGGGGTGTTTGTAGAGGGGTCATTTTGGCAACCTATAACCACGGCACCCGTGAGGAATAAAGCAATTACTGATTTCATAAGGATCTTTTTTTATTGACCAATTACCTTAACTGCTAGTTTATTTCGTCACACCCAAACCAAGATAAGCTTGATTTAAGTTCAGCACTCAAAAGTACCCTTAAGAAAAACCTTAGCTAAATTATTGTATATCTTTAGTTGCATTTTAACCATTAAGGGTTGCATAAAAAGATCCTATAAATAAGCCCAGGAATCTTCTTTTTCCTAAGCGCATGATAAGCAAAGGCAACATCAAAAAGCGCTTTATTTGACTAAGATCAGCCGCCTGATCCCTGTTTTTTCATTTGAAATCATTTTCAGGATATAAGTTCCCGGTGAAATAGCCTTGCTAGCCGTAAATTGAACCTGGTGACTGCCGGGCTCTTTTAATCCCTGCTTTAGGATTTTTAATTGTTGCCCTTGCTGGTTAAAAAGCACAAGTTTTACTTCTTGCGAATAAGTCAGGTTGTATTCAATGGATAGGTTCTGGTCTAGTTCAGCAGGGTTCGGGTATACCCTAAAGCTTGAAGGCTTCGAATCACCAACAGGCAAGCCCACTGTTTGAACCTCAACGGATTGGACTACGGTATCCTTACATCCTTCACCGGTAGTGGTGATCAACTTTACGGTAAAAGAGGCATTGGAGTCAAAAGAAATGGTAGGTTCTGTTTCATTACGGGTTTCACCATTCTCCAGTTCCCACTGATATTGATCAGCTGATTGATCATTCGGACGAAGGGTAATGCTTCCAGCCTGGTCACTGACTTTCTGGAAATCAGCCGGCACCGACTCATGAATTTCAATTTGCTGGGAGCGTTTATCTTTACATTGGAGAGCATTCAACTTATTAATGGCCGTTAAGGTCATGGCAACGTTACCGCTGCTATCAAAAACCGGAGATGGTGTTGCTAAACGACTTTGACGGCCCCGGCCCAACTCCCAATCGTATGCTAGCGATGCATTGCCACCTATAGAGGAATTGTTGGTAAGTTGCAAAGGCGAACCAACACAGGATTTGTTTACCTTAAAATCAGCAGTTGGATATTTAGCAACAGGAACAAGATTATTAACGGTATCTTCACACCCTTGCATGGATTTTACAGTTAACTTAACGGTATCCATCTGCTGATTGGCATAGCTATGATAAGCGGTAGCTTTAGAGTCTGATTGGTTATTGGCAAACTGCCATTGGTAGCTTTGAAGAGTCGCACCGTTAGCTGAACTGGTTGACTGAAATTGTACACTGTCTAACCCACAGTTATTAATAACCTTAAAGTCAGCCTTAGGCGTGGGGTCAACTTTTATTGTGCTATCAAAAGCCTTATTACATTGATTTTGCGTCTCGATGGATAAGGAAATATTAAAGATACCAGATTGGGCGAAAGCCTGCTTGACCTTAGGACCTTTTGCGGTTTTGCCATTGCCAAAGCTCCAATTGTAAGCGGTTACTTTACCTCCTTTTGGATCCACCTGTTCCTGGAATTGCACTTGCTGACCTTCACAGGCATTGGTGTGTTTATAACTCACCGAGGGACCTGGTAAAGGAGTTACGCTTCGCTGGATGGTATCGTTATTAGCCACCTGATCCTTAGCGTAATTAAGGCCAATCTGTAGGTTATAAGGACCATTTCCAACAGCCAGGTCTAGCTGGTTTTGAAAAGTATGATGAACAGTATCTCCGGGTTTTAGGGGCTGTTGAAGATTGAGAGATTCAGCAGGAGCCATATTGTTATTGACTTCATAGGATACCTCAACGCTACTGTTAGTAGAAATGGTGCTGAAGCCAGTGTTCTTAACACTAATTTTTAAGGTCTCCTTACTTGTTAGCCCGCAGTAATTAGCTGGCTGGATGATTTCTTTCACCGCCATATCACGCTTGCTGATTACAACATTGTCAAAACTGCGGCCATCATTAAGGCGGCCCCCTAAGGTATAATTATCCTGCTGACCAAAGCGGACCTGAAATTGCTTGGAAAACGTTTGTCCATTTTGTCTTAGAATACGGCTAATATTAAAAGGACCCGCTTTTTCATACTGCTGTGAGGAATTGTCTTCAAGGTCGTAAAGGCCAATCCATTCTTTGGTGGGGGCTCCCCGAATCCATAAACTGTCGTTGGCATGGTCCTCTTCCCCATATTCCCTGTGATCAAAACTCAGGAATATGGCCTCTTGGTTGGTGTAGTTGGTCATGTTCAGGTTGAGCAGCAGGTTGTTTTTCGCCATGTTTTGATCCGCGGTTACATCAAGGGTAGCTGCCTTATTCCCCTGACTTGCTTCAACGGCCGAACCACTAAAACGAAGCCTACCTTTATCGATAGAACTATAAAATAGCCACAAATCACTTTTAGAGCCAGTGAAAGCGCCACTTTTGGTATAAGCATTACTGAAACTTTCAAACCCTTGATTGTAAGGTAGGCTAACTGGTGCTGGAGGAGTAGTAAATTCAACAGGCCCAACGTAACGAGTTCTTGTATTATTGGAGCGGATCTCAGCAACATAGGCTTGATAAGTGGTATTTGGGCTAAGTCCACTTAGTTGCGCATTGGTTTGGCTAACGGCCATTGAATCACCCGAACCGAGGTTGAATCCTTTTTGTCCCCATTGCACTTTCCACTTAGTAGCCGATGAGGAGCAAGCACTGCTGAACGAGGTCCATTTAAGCCAAGAATTTTGACTGTTCAGACTATCCACTGTAAGGCCGGCTGGTGCTTGGCACCCTTTTCCGGCTGCGCTAATGATCAGGGAAAAGGCCTGCGGGTTTTGATTCTTAAGCGTTCCATCATGGGTGACTTCTACGACATAGGTACTGGTCTTGGGTTGCTGCACTACTACTTGCTCTACATTATCCCGGCTATTGTCCCCTCTTTGAGCTCCGGCGTTTAGCTGAGTGGTATCCAAAACATAAGGCTTGTATACCTTACTACCGTTTTTCTTCCGGATACGCAGGTTCAGGTCATTAACAAGCATTTTGGTAGTCGGGTCTACTTGTTTTGAAGGGCTTTGAGCTGCAGGATCATTCCAAGAAAGGGTAGCCGACAATTCTTTCTGCGGACTAGCATTGACTGTAAAAGTGAAAGTGTCCTGGTTTTGAAGTTGCTTTTCCAGCATAAAATCACCTCCACTGCTATCGTTAATATGCTGGGCCGCTTTTTTCGTGTTCATTAAACCCCAGCCGTATTTGTAATCGGGCCCCTGTGCCACACCAGCTTCTTCAGCAGTATGAATCACTAAGCTTTTAAGGGTGGCTGCTCGCATTTGCTTATTGTTGAGATTGAAATAGTGCTCCTGGAGCAACAACATGGATCCGGCTGCATTAGGGGCCGACATTGAGGTACCATTTTTTCGGCTGTAATCGCTAGGATTATCCGTCCCACAGGATTTCAGGAATCGGCCATTGGCTACAATATCCGGTTTGATACGTCCGTCATCCGTAGGCCCCCACGAGCTAAAACTGGTCATGGAAACAGCCCCGGGGCCATTGTAAGACCCTGTCAGATCATTGACAGCGCCAACGGTCATGATATTTTTAGCCGTTGATTTTCCTGATACACAGTCAAAAGAACCGTCTTTGTAGCGGGTTTTGGAGCTTTTTACCCAATTATTCTGACTATTACGGACAAAATGCTGAGTACTACCACTCGGCCCGTCATCATTTCGCTCATTCCCGGCTGACTTAACGATAAGGTAGTAAGGAGCTTGATTGGCTATTTGGTCCCAATTACGGGCATCAGAAGTGTAAAACCCAAACCGCCAATCCTCTTTTGGGCTAACGGATGGTGTGCCATACCAGTACCAGGATGAATCCTTATCCTTATAACGCCATCCAGAAATTGCCCCATAGGAGTGATTGGAAACCAATAGCCCTCCACCTGCTGCCGTACTCATCTCACTATTATCAGATGACCAGTCATAGGCATTCAGATCAGCTTTATAAGCCATGCCTCGCGCTTGATTATTACTATCACTACCAACCAAGGTTCCGGCAACGTGAGTAGCATGATCACTGATAGTGCTGGCATTGTCCTTTTGGGTAACTCTTCCAGTTAAGTCCTGATGTTTTTGATATACTTTGCCACCATCCCATTCGCCTATGGTGTAGCCTTTTCCAGCTAAATTCAGCCCAAGGGAACCTTGGTACCACAAATCATCGGTTCGGGTGGTTTTAGCAGCATCTAAATTCTGTGAAATCGTGAATTCCAATAGGCCATAAGCATTCACACCCGAAACGGTTATGACATTACCATCGGCAGTCACCCGGCGCATGGGAATGTTGCGCTTTTGGGCAATAGCCCTCGCCCTTTTCATCTCTTCTTGATTTTGCTCCCGGAATTCGGAAGCCATTTTTTTCAGGGCTTCGGTATTGGTTTTTTGCAGGTATGAACGGTCAGTTTGTGCCGATGTTACAAAACCAGCTGTAAGAACGCTAATAAAAAGCAGCAAAATTCTCGTCATAGAATCTAAAATTTTAAATCAAATCTATGGTTTATTGGATTTATAAACCAATGATTTACTACCAGTAGCACGGTCAGGTATTTTAACAGGATTTAAAAGCTATAAAGTGATGTATAACTTTAAATGTTGAGCCTTGAATAAATACCTGTAAAATTTCGATACAAAAGCTAACATTTATTGTTCAAGCAAATAAGGAACTTAAAAACTTTTACCAAGCTCCGATTCCTCGATGAATAACCATTCAAAAAGGCAGGATTCTAGTTAGGGCTATTCATTTTTTAACGCTTTTACCCAACCTTTTAAATCTTAATTACGTAATGGTAATTGAATAATTGTTTCCTTACCCAATTCGTTATGACTCCTTTATGATAGCATCTGTAGCCAGAATTATTATATTAACATCGCTTTTTTCCTTTTTCTTGCCAGCACCTGTTCAAGGCCAATTTTCCCTAACCTCCGATACCTTATGCAACGTAGATACAGGGAACGCCAATTCCGCTTCCAGCGAAAAGCTTAGCTTTACCAATATACCGGATGCTTCCGGGTCCGTAACAGTTACGCTAAGGGCCACAGGCGATCTGCCCACAAGCAGCCCTAACAAATCCTTGATCGTCCAGGGCGAATACAACCAAGACCTGGATACCCTTCTCGGCCCTGCGAATTGTAGCAGTAACAATTACGACTCGATCACTTTCCAGGTTAACCAAACCAAATTCAACAACTGGGTAGATGATGATTCCGTAGTTTTTACCATTGTACCTACAGCCGCTGTATCGCCTACCTGTAATTGCACTTCGGCCTGCGATCAGAGCAAGCCTAACTGTGGAAGCAGCTCGGTTTCCTACCGGGCTTCAATGAGCCTGGATTACCGAAGGTTAGATGCTTTCCAGCGTTCGTATGGCGATAGCTTAAAGGATGTTGGCGAAGCCATGACCCTGGCTTCTGATGGAAAACCGGTGCTTGCCGGCCAAACTGAGAGCTACGGGCAGGGGAAAAAAGATGCCTTCCTGATCAAGACCGATAAAAAAGGCCGACA
>CAZIUI010000011.1:0-80193 GCA_964542585.1 uncultured Sphingobacteriales bacterium
TTTTGGCCTTTCAACTTTCCTTCTGGTTCAAAAGCTTATCCCTCAACAAATAGGTTACTTTGATGAAACCCTGTATTCTGGCGGGGATTTGGAATTCAGTCAGCGGGTTTACCATGCTGGCTACCGGCAGGTTTGGCTAAGAGAACTGGTCGTTTACCACTTACCAAAAAACTGGAAAGCGCAGTTTTTTACGAAAACCCGAATCCTGAAAGGCTGCCAGGATTTAGCCAATACTTACCCGCACCGTTACCAACATTTGCAGCTTACCTTTAAAAGCTTACTGAGAACTATCAAATACATGGCTACAGACCTTATTTTCATCAATAGAACGCCCTTGTACAAAACCGGGGAAGTGGGGTTTTTTCAGCACGAGGCCGCGCAGCTCATCTACTATAGCCTTCACCTGTCAGCTCAGATGCTGGTATTGCTCTTCCCCAAAAAGCGGTTCAATTGGTAGAGGTTCTGCATGTTGCTATCCCGGTCTATAACCGGGTTAAAGCCTTTAAGCGGTTACTTAAGAGTTTAGCTTATACCCGCCAACCTCCAAACCTTACCATCGAGCTCCATTTCTCCATCGATGATTCGCCTGAACAAAAGCGCATCCAGCAGCTCATAGCTGACTTTGAGTGGCCATTCGGAAATAAGTACTCCTATACGCGTGAGCAGCATGCAGGCCTTAATTACAATTTACTGAGGTGCGGGCGACTTGCCCTGGAATACGGCCATATCGTAATCCTGGAAGATGACCTGTTTGTGGCTCCTGAGATCTGGCAAGGGTGTCAGCAGCTTTTAGCGCACGCCTGTAATGCGCAAATCGGCGGGCTCGGGCTTTATAGCTACATCAGGACGGATCATCAGTGGCCTTTCTATCCGCTTGAAGCCCCTTATTACCTACAAAGGGTCTGCACATGGGGACAAATCTTTACGGCTTACCAATGGGAGCAATTTGAGCATTGGCTGGCTAAACGCTTCGCTGCTACTGGTCAATCAATCGACCAAAACATGCGAAAACAAAAACAGAAAACTTGGGGAACAACTTTTACTGAGTTTTTAAAAGATACCGGGCGGTATTTTATTTATGCATCAGCGAGGAGCCTGACCACAAATTTTGGCACGCTTGGTACCAATGTTAGGCGGCCAACGGAGGAGAATGCCTTTCAGACCCCGCTTCAGCTAACAGCTCAATCCCTGACGGTTCCCCATCTTGAAGAAACCACAGCTGTTTACGATGCTTACTTTGAATTATTACCGGATCGCATGAAGCGGCTTAATCCGCATTTAGAACCCTATGACTTTGCAGTAGACCTCTATGGGACTAAGCCCTTGAGCGCCATTGAAAAGCCATTTTTGCTGAGCTGTAAGAAAGCTACAAAGCCGGAAATGACTTTTGGCCGGAATCTAAAACCGCATGAGCTGAACATTGCCTATGAAATTGAGGGCCGGGATTTTTTCCTGGCGAAAAAAGAAAACTTTCAAGAAAGCCCTATCGACCAATGGCGCAGGGAGCTCCGAACCCACTACTATCATTATCCTGATGTGAGCATTAAGCATGCCCTGAAAATGAAAATATTTGAAATATTTAACCGGCTGTTATGATCCACTATTTGAAGGGATTTAAAAGAAAAAAGTGGTTGCTTTGGATACTGACCATTTTTGTTTTTACAAGTTGCCTAGCGCTGTTAACCTATGCTGTCAAAAATGGAGGCGTAAGTCATGATGGGAGTCACTACCTGAGGGTTGCCAAATCTTTTCTAAATGGGGATGGATTTTCAACACTAGCTTTTCAGGGGATTGAGCAACCTCCTTCTGAACGATTCCCTGTTATCAGGCCAGTTGGGTATCCAGTAGTCATAGCTTTAGTTGCCGGCTTATTCCAAATTCCTGTCTTATTTGGTGCCAAGGCAGCATCTATCCTTTGCGCTATTGGTTTGGCTGTATTATTTCACCGTCTTTATGGTTTTCAAGGGCTAACCATCACTGTTATTCTATTGACCAGTCTTTTCCTGGAATTGTACTTTTCCGTCCTCTCTGGAGGAGTCTTTACTTTTTTACTAGTGTTTTGGGTATGGTTGATGAGCGATGGGTTTAACAAGGGCTTTACTTGGTTTAGGATAGTTATTATAGCGTTTGTAGGTGCAATCCTATTTACCACCCGCTACGTTGGTATTGTGGTTTTGCCAGTACTTGGTATATTAACCTTTTATAATCCCACTAAACTAAAATTAGAATTCAATCAGAAGGGGTTTATTACGCTTGTCAGCACGGCTTTATTAATTGCCAGTTATTTAGCAGTTAATTATGAGAAAAGCGGCTTATTTTTTCCTCCCCACGTTACCCAACATCCTTTTCAACAAGCTTCAATCCTGTGGCTAATTGGTGATTACATGTGGGAGGTGTTCAATAGCTTAAATATGCTTTTCAGTATTCTTTACAGAGGTGAATCCTGGAGAATCATTTCAACCATAGCTGCTCTATTCTTGCAAATTGGGATAGTAGTATTCTGGTTCCGAAAATTGCGCCCTTCTATACAGCGATATTTGCCGCTAAAGCCTCTTACTAAGATCACTTGGATTACGGCTATTGTTTACTTAGCCATGTTGCTGGGTATTTATTTGGTTAAATTTTACACTTTTTCCTATAGGTTTATAGTTCCTGCTTTGATGCTTCTAGCATGGGGCGGTTTTCATCAGGTTTACCACACTCAAAGTAAAAGTTTCCTAAAAGCTCTCCGTTACTGCATGTTTTCCATAGCTATTGTAAGTGTTGGCTTTAATGGTCTCTTTAGAGCAGGTTACCACCTTTTCTGGAAACCAACGCCAACATTTTCAACGCACTTATCAACGGTGAAATCGAAATATAAGAGGGTACCCAAAAACGCATTTGTTATATTTCCAGCAAAGGATCTCAACTACCTGCGAACAGACGTGATTGCCGTTTATGGTGCGTTGACCTCATCGCCTGGTAAATATTTAGAAAGCGTAAAAGCGCAGGATAAAAACCAATTTTACCTGAATACCTGTAATCCTGAATTCAGCGCTTTTATGCACAGGACCTATCCTAAAAAGCGAGAAAAATGGCGGGCGGTAGCAGATACCGCTCAACCCTGCTTGCTGAAAATTCCTTGAAGTTCACTGCTTAATTTTGTCCGTCATGAAAGTAGGTATCTTATTCGGAGGTCAATCCAGGGAACGGGAAGTGGCTTTTGCGGGAGGGCGTACCGTTTATGATTCCTTGGATCGTTCCTTATTTGAGCCGGTCCCTTTATTCCTAGATAGCCTAGGTAACTTAATCCTCCTTAATTGGCAATACCTTTATAAAGGCAGCATCAGGGATTTTTATCCTCCGGCTTCTATAACACCCAATTCACCAAACAATTTTCAAGTCTACATTGAAAGCTTAGGCTTCCCCTCAACTATTCCAATTAAAGAAGCCGCACATCAGATAGGAAAGCCGGTTGCAGTGGAAGAGCTCCCCGATCTTATTGATTTTGCCTTTTTAGTGTTGCATGGTCCTTACGGGGAGGATGGTGCTATTCAGGGATTGCTTTCTTACTTCAATATCCCTTATTCAGGGTGTGGTATTTTTCCTTCTTCATTGGGAATTGATAAAAGTTTGCAGAAGGCAGTTTTTGAAAACACAGGCCTTGAACCTTTACCTGCTCATTCAATAGATCGGCAGTCATGGCTTACGCCTGGTCAGCCGAAGAAGCATTTTGAACGGCTGCGCAGTTATTTTGATTTTCCATTAGTTATCAAATCCGCATCGCAAGGATCTTCTATTGGAGTACATGTATTGGACCGCCCTGATTTTGAAGTCTTTCAACAGCTAGTGGACCAAAGTTTTTTTCGTTGGCACTTGACCAAAGATGAATGGTTAAGCTGGTCATCTGAAGCACAGATTGCTTATGTTCGCAAGCTAGTAGATCATCAAGATGGATTGGGCACACCACTGATGATCAATGATAAAACTTTCTATCACCCTGAAGCTATTCTTAGCCATATTCGAGAGGAGTTTGGCCAAAGTGGGGCTCCGGAACATTTGATTTTAGCTGCCTTAAACACTGAACACACGGTGTTAGTAGAGCCTAAGTTGAAGGGGCGTGAGTTTTCCTGTATAGTTATTCAAAATAATGACGGCCATCCAATTGCTCTCCCGCCAACGGAGATCCGCAAATCAGCTGATGTATTTGATTACCGATCAAAATACTTACCCGGCGCTTCGCACAAAGTTACCCCCATGGAATTGCCGGAAGAGAGGATGAAAGCTATCCGCCGGGCCTGTGAGCAATTATTCAGAACGATGAAGGCGCAGGTGTACGCAAGGATTGATGGCTTCTTTACGGAAAAAGGCCAAGTATACCTGAACGATCCCAATACGACTAGCGGCATGATGCCATCTTCTTTCTTTTTCCATCAGGCTGCGGAGATTGGCTTATCACCCGGTCAATTTTTGACCTACATTGTAAAAACTTCCCTACAAGAGCGCCTATCCCAAACCAATGTTCCTCATAAAATAGCTCCCCTTTTAGAAAAATTAGATAATAAGCTTCAATCAGGTACTGCTCAATATTCAACAAAGATTAAAGTGGGGGTTATTTTAGGTGGCTATTCTTCCGAGCGTCACATATCTGTAGAAAGTGGTCGGAACGTATTTGAGAAATTGGCTGCCACCACTACTTACGAACCCATTCCGCTCTTTTTAGCATTAGAAGGGGAGAAGTGGACTTTTTATAAGCTCCCCATGAATTTACTGCTGAAAGACAATGCGGATGACATCTATGATAAGATAAAGCATTTTGAGTTAACGCCAGCCTTGAAAGCTATTCAGCAAGAAGCCAAGGCCATTACCCAAGCTTTCAGTGACCCTGATTATGATTTTTATCCTAGAAGGTATAAGCTTGAGGATTTGAACGGTCTCATTGATTTTGCTTTTTTAGCCTTACATGGTCGTCCAGGTGAAGATGGAAGTTTGCCGCGTTATTTGGCTGCACAGGGTGTGCCCTACAATGGCTCGGAACCTGAATCAGCCGCATTAACGATCGATAAACACGCGACCAACGCCCATTTAAAGCAACAAGGATTCAATGTGGCGGAGCATGCCCTTGTTACCGAAAATGAATGGCATAATGACCCCGAAGGCCTATTTGAAATGCTTAAGAAAAAACTAGGCCTCCCATTCGTTGCTAAACCAGCCGATGATGGCTGCAGCTCTGCGGTAAAAAAAATAAGCGAGTTGCAGGAAATGGTCGCTTACGCCAATCTTATTTTCCGTGAACGAGCTCCTTTATCCATTAAGGATGCCGGAACTTTGGGTATGGGGCTAGGAGAGGAGTTTCCGCCAAAAGAAGCTTTTCTTGCTGAAGCTTTGGTTCAGCGCCAGGGGGCTGAACGGCTTATGGAGATTACCTGTGGTTTCCTTACCCATCGCTCCGAAGATGGTCAGCTGCAATACGAGGTTTTTCCGCCATCTGAAGCATTGGCAGCCGAAGGAATTCTATCACTTGAAGAAAAGTTTCTAGCGGGGGAAGGTCAGAATATAACCCCAGCCCGATTTTCCAGCGACTCTGTGAAACAGGCTGAATACCTTGAGCATGTTCAGCAAGTAATTCGAGGAGTGGCTCAGGCGATAGGAGCTTATGGCTATGGCAGGGTTGATGCTTTTGTACGCCTTAGGAAAGGCCAAATGCCAGAAGTTGTAATCATAGAGCTTAACGCCTTGCCGGGTCTCACGCCTGCAACAGCGATATTTCACCAAGCAGCCTTGCATGGCTATTCGCCGGGAAGCTTTTTAAGTGCGGTCATTCAAAATGGGTACGCCTTGAGGCATACCTCATGATTTCAAAATGTTTAGGAAAGTTTTTTATAATATTTTTGACCTCAGCAGAAAAATGCTTGTTAATTGAAACCCATTTTTCGATTCCTGATCAGTAAGGTTTTCTTGATTAATTTGTTGGGCGCTGTTGCACTTGGCTTCGGTTTGTTGTACGGCGCATATTTCTTGTTAAAAGGCTATACTCACCATAACGAAACCCTTTCTGTACCAGATCTCAGAGGTATGAGTATTTCAGAAGCTAAAGTAACCCTTCATAAGAGAGACTTACAAGTAGTAATAGCGGACTCAGCTTATGTGCCTAATGCTCAGGCTCTTCGCGTGATTGAACAACAGCCGCAAGCTTCCGATAAAGTTAAGATTAATAGGAAGATCTACCTGACGGTTAACGCTCCCAATCCCCCTAAGGTAGAAGTACCCGAACTTAAAGATGTATCCCTAAGACAGGCCATGGAAATCCTGAAAACAAAGGGTTTTAAAGTTGGCGATTTAAAATATGTCCCAGGCCTGGCCAAAAATACCGTTGTTCGTTTGGAAGCTGCCGATACGACTATTCAACCAAAGTGTAAGTTGGAAAAAGGAACGACTATTGACTTAGTACTTGAACAGGGACGTAAGGCATCCAAAACCGACATCCCGAGTTTAACGGGTCTTAGCATGAGTGAGGCCACCTTTTACCTTAAGGGAAAGGGCCTGAATTTTGGTTCTAAAATTTATGATTCAACTGTTGTGGATACCCCCTCAGCAATAATTTACAAACAGCGGCCGTTGTACAACCCGCAGCAGAAAATCGCCAAAGGAGAAATCATTGATGTTTGGCTTACCAGTGAAGAGGCCTACGAGCAAAACAAAAAACCTGATAAAACTGCAGCGCCTTAGCTTTTTTAAAACCTTCGAAAAGTTTGGCTTAGGAAATGGTAAAATCCTGCTATACCTAGGACTTGTTATTACATTCAGTCCTTGTTTATCAGAAGCTCAGGAATTAAAACCCTTAACTTTTAATCCCACACTCAGGGACGCTGAGCCAAAGCGATACCGCATGAAGAAGGGTGACTCCGATACCCTTAAATTGCCTTTCATCGATGATTTCTCGTATCAGGGACCTTTTCCTAATGATTCCCTCTGGCGGGATAAAAAAGTTTACATCAACCGGCACCTGGCCATAAATCCGCCTACCTACGGGGTAGCTACTTTTGAGGGGTTAGACGCTAATGGCAGGCCATACGATCCCGAAAAGGATAACCGTAATCAAAGCTTACCAACTGATACCTTGACCAGCACTTGGTTGGACTTGAGTAGTTTTCAAAAAAACAAGGATTCCGTTTACCTGAGCTTTTGGTATCAGGAAAAAGGGCTTGGTGATGCTCCGGCTCCTGTGGATAGCTTCAGTGTACAGGTTAAGACCAAAGCTGATACTCCCCAATGGAAATCTATCTGGAGCAAACAAGGAAAGGGCGAGTTGCCGAAGGATAAAAGGGCACAAGGCGTAGCGGTTCTTAACTTGGCCAACGCTGATTCGAATCAAAGGAATTTCTTTTTTGAAGGTTTCCAGTTTCGTTTCCTGACATATGGCAATCTTTCCGGTAATTTAGACCACTGGCATCTGGATTATGTGATGCTAACGCAGGACCGGGTGGCTAGGAACCTGAATGGAAACCTGACTTTATTTAACCAAGACGTTGCCTTAGTAGAGCCACCCGTTAGCTTGTTAAAAAAACACCGGGCTATGCCTTGGCGACAAGTAGAAAAAAATCAGATTAGAGACTCTTTCAATTTTAGAGCTAGTAATGTCGATCGTGACCTGGTGCCAGTTGAGGCCGGATACCGCTTGGAAGAAAATTACTCCGGTTATAGCCTCAACAACTTTGATTTACAGATAACAGCCAATGTGGATCCCTTCCTTGGAAAAACGAAATACAGCCAGCGGAATGAATTTAAGTTTTTAAGATTCGTAGGGAACGACTCTTTACAGGTAACCCTAAAGCCGGCAGTTTTCCTTTTTGGTGATGACTTGCCAAGTAATGATACCATGGCTATTACCCAATATTTCAACCATTATATGGCCTATGATGACGGGTCGCCTGAGGCCGGTTTTGGCATTGAGGATTTTTTTCAATCCGCTAAAGTAGCCCAAAGCTATACCTTGAACAAGCCAGACACTCTTCAAGCTGTGGGCATTCGGTTCAATCAATCATTAAGTAAGGTTCAAAACCGGCTTTTTGATATTGTCATATGGAGTGATCTTGGTCCTTTGGATACAAAACCCGCTAATGCTTCTGTAGCAAGAAGAATTACAGCACTTAAACCAAAGTATGACGGCAGGGGCCGTCATGACTACGGGATTTACGAGTTGGAGGATCCCTTGCCAGTTAGCGGACGCTTTTACATCGGTTGGCAACAATCGGAGAGCTATTTTCTGAATGTGGGCGTGGATAAAAATTATCAAAAACTTTTCAGCGGTTCAGGTTTTCAGTCACGGGTATTTTACAATGCATCCGGATCTTGGATAAAAGCCGAACCATCCTTACTTGACTCAGGCATTTTGACGATCAGACCCTACTTAGGAGGAGATGAGGTCCGTTTCCTTAATCGCTCTAAAACCACAAAAAACCTTAGATCTCTGGAATTTAAAGCTTATCCTAACCCTGCTAGCAACCGTATTACTGTAAGCTTGGATGGGCAATTCTTAGAGGGCGCCGCTATTAAAGGCACGGTCACAAATCAGAAGGGCCAGGTACGTAAATCCTTCAAAATGACAGGGAATCAAAAAGCTATTAGTGTGCAGGGGTTAAAAGCCGGCATCTATTTCCTCTCCCTCCAAAGAACGGATTCAGAGAAGAGCATTGGCATTCAAAAAGTGATGATCCGGTAACCAATTAGCGCAAGCTGATCTTTTTCTCTTTCCCTTTTAACAGCCGCTTGATATTCTGGCGGTGTGTATACCAAGCAATCCCTACGAAAAGTACCGCAAAGGTTGTAAAAAAGGGGTTGTGGATTTGAAATAAGAAATAGGTGACTAAAGGATAAACAGTAATCCCTGCCAGCGAGCTTACCGAAACTATACGGGTGATGGTAAAAATTAACAAGAAAACCCCAATGGAAACAAAGGCGGGTAATGGATAAAGCCCGATAAAAATCCCCAAAAGTGTTGCAATGCCCTTACCACCTTTGAATCCCGCAAAAACAGGGAAGAGGTGACCAGTTACCGCAATGAAGCCCAGAAGCAGCTTCAATTGCACCATAAAATATTCCCCCTCCGTGTAGCCACTAAAAAATGTGCTAAGTTGTGTAGCAGCATAACCTTTCAAAATATCAAAAATTAAAACAGGTAACCCTACTTTTACTCCTAAAACCCTTACGGTGTTAGTAGCACCGGCATTGTAGCTCCCGTGCTCTCGTAGATCAATGTTGTACAAAAACCTTCCTACCCACAATGAAGTTGGAATAGAGCCTATAAGGTAAGCCAATAGAACGGCTGCTAGAAGTTCCGGAGTAATAAGGTTCATGTACTAGGGATCTTTAGGTTCTGCTTTGCGGATTGTTGCAGATTGTTGAAAGAATATTTTTTCCCGCTCATTGCCTAACGGCTTAATTTTAAATTCATCTTCACTAACGTCACCAGCGGTTTCCCTCACCTTTTTATTAAAGTAATAATCTGAAGCAATAACCTTACAGCCCTTATTATTGATGTTAAAGTAGTAGTAATTGCCGGGAGTACCGCCGGCATAAAACTGCAGTCGTCTCTCATCCCTGCTCAACTTAAACTTTAGTTTACCCTTAAGCTGTTTGTTAACCGCTGTTTTATGAATCGTAGCTAATCCTAGTTTAGTTGTATCTAAAAAGGCTTGTTGCCGGGGGTCCCAAGTCAGGTTTACACCAGTAAAAAGGAAATTTGGCCTGTAAATCTCGTTGCTGATGAAAGTACCAAATGAACGCAGACTGCTCAATACGCTTATTTGCGTTTGGCGATCCGGAACTAAATAGTATGTCGCGTCTTGAACCACTTGCCTTCCATCACGGGAGTCGTTAAGTGGAAATGCCAGGTTTACCAGGGAATCTCCGGCTGTTTTTAGGGCTTCTTTATTAAATGGAAAATCCATTCCCATAACCACGTCAAAGCTATGAGCGGAATCCTTTGGTTTATAAACTGCTTTCCCTATGGTTTTTATGTCCAGGTATTCGTTACTACTAAAATTCATCTGAAGGGGGCCACGCACTGAGAATTCCCGGTTTTGGTCCGAATAGGCAAGTTGATAGGGCATACTATCCGGCTTAGCCAGGTTGTGTTTTTTCATGATCATGTATTTGCCCTTGTAATAGTTGTAATGCAGGTACCCTTTTGCTTTGAACAAGGTCAAATCCTGCGGGTGGTGCTTCTGACCCAGAAAAACATCATAGAGTTGATGAGTGGCAGTATCTATGAAAATTCCGCTGACAATAGGTTTGCCATCGGAATTTTTAAGGTTTTTAACCGGAATAATGATTGAGTCCGCGTTAACGGTATCCGCAAATTGAAAAGCTTCTGTATGGTAAAGGGAATCCGAATTTGCCGGTTTTAGGCTACCATTAAACGCTAGTCGCTCACGCTGTGCTTTCAGGTTTACCTTTCCTTTGAATTTAAAACGTGGGCTTAAAGGGAAACCATTTTCATCCTTGATTTCTCCTTCAGCTATCGTTTTATGCTTTTGATTAGTGCGTATGTTGTCAAACTTGATGGTGTGAGGCTGTCCATTCCGGTCTTTGTAATCATACTTTCCTTTAGCAGCGTATTCTTTTTTCCCGAAAATGTTGATCTGGACATCATAAAACTTGTGATATTCCTTATTGGTGTCAGCTACAATACGGGCATCCTCAAGGGTCTCTAAATCAGCGCCCTCCTTGATGGTAATAGCACCTTCAGAAGGATAAACCTCTGCATCGGCAACATCTATGTGAGGGATGTTGCGGGCTTCAATTTTACTTTCAGCTAAGTCAAAATAGGCCGCCGTTGTATTAAATTTTAAAGAATCCTGCTCAGCCTTAGTTGATTGCATGAAAGATTCTTTTAACTTCTGATCCTTGGTTGCCGTCATGCTTAAACTTTGGCTATCAATACGCCAATTAAAACCTTTAATACTAGTACGAAAATCATGCTGCTTAAAGCTGATATTGGCCTTCTTACCTTTCGATTCTCCATCCAGTTGTCGTTCATCAAAATCAAGGGTTAAGCTTGCGTCCGGCGTATAAAAGTTGGGCTTTTTATTCTCTTCCAGGGCCTTGATCTTGAACGATGCTGAATCACTGTTTACGCTATTACGCTTCATAGCTAAGGCATTCGATCCAATAACGGCCCGCTCAAACTTCAGCTCTCCAGCACCATAAAGCTCAGCTGGTGTTAGGACGAGATCTCCTTCAAATGTGACCTCCTCATTGTAGACAGACAGCGGATCCCGTTCCTTAATAAACATGGAATCTTTGTAGGGAAGCCAGTGATTGTAAATCTTATTACCCGTAACCGGGGGATACTTATCCTGGCCTTCTTCGGGTATGTTAAAGCTTTCCGCAATAGCATTCATAGAATCTGGAAAGAAGACAAAATTCTGGGATTCAGTACTGGAGGGGAGGTATTCCACAGTACCAGCTCCGGTAAGGCCTTCACTGCTTAGCTTTATCTCCATTATGCCGATACCTTTACCTTGGTAGAGCTTGTACCCGTCAGAGGGCGATCGTTTTTTAAATCCCAGGGAGTTGTTGGGCATAATTCGAATGTGATAATCAAAAACGGGAAGGATTCCAGCCGAGTAAAAAGTGCCGTCAAATTGCATCTCCTCCCTTTCGAACTCATCCAGGTTTTCAGCAACAAAAGGTTTGATCTGGAAATAGAAGCTATCAGATGGATATACACTATCGTAAATATTAGGATCCTCGTAATAAACAACGGATTCTTCCTTGGCATCAAATATTGGATACTTAGGCAAGTCTACCTGCCCTGATTTGTTGTTGGGATCATCTATATAAACGGAGCCGTAAATATCTTCTATCACATTTTTTACACGAACTAGCTGCCCATTCTCATTAGGGTAATAAAGGCGAAGGGAGTCAACATTATTCATGTTTACCTTAAAAGAATCATAACTAAATGAAAAGCCATCACCGAAAAACTGAAACCTCCCCGCTATCATTTCTCCTTCAAAAGTCATGTCCCGGTTTTTCTGCATGGTAACCTGGCTGTCAGCTGGATAAATACTTACGCGCTGGCTATCACTAAGGTTGACTTTTGGAACCCCGCTTAACTCCATATTACCCGTATTCAGGTTTAGATTGGCATTGGCAGAGTCCGGATTATTTGACTTTAGTTCAATATTGTCATAGTCACGCAATTCTTTTTCTGACTCAACGTAATGTACGAGTTTATTTCGAACAAGGAATGTTCCATCCCTGCGATATTCTACGAAGCCTTTTTGATGAAGGCCTACAAGCATTTTTTTCGCATTTTCTTTATTAATGCCCAGATAACCGGCCAAGCCCTTCAAGGTCATACGAAAGGAGTTGATCCGCTCTGCATATAACTTAATTTCCTTAAGCGGATTGTATTCAAGAATGCCTTGGATCTTGTGGAATAATCCTTTCTGAAAAAAGTTATTGGAACGGAATATTGCAGGTCTTACTGAATTCAGGGTCATACGCATCTTCAGAATCGGATCCTTAATATTCCAAATAAGCTTATCCACTAACACTTCCAGGTCGTGATAAGAGTTATAAAAAGGGCTGGCTTCCAAGCCCTTATCACCTTTGGTGATCCTCACTTCCTTTTTCTCGTCATAATACTTGAAGCCTGCTGATGTGTGATAAATAGAGTCCTTTTTGAAAAATATCTTAGCCATAGCCTGAGCGCTAACAATCTTTTTCTGATCAATCAGAAAGCGATCTGCTAATGCCTGAACATGCTCTTGCCCATTGCGAAAAATGCTTATTCTAGCAGGCTGGTTGTTTACCTTAGTACCAACCACTGCAACACCCTCCATGGAAAATCCACCTCTGTATTTAACCTTAGGGAAAAAGCCATTTACCTTATACCGCTGTTGCTTTGATTTAAATTGAGGGTATCTGGAGTCTCGCTTTTGTTCAGCGATAAAAATCTTATCCTTAAAGCCACCCTCCATGGGTTTTTGCCGTATTTCTTTGTTGAAAAAGGCCACAGAATCATCTTTAATTCGCCCACGGCTAAGCCTGATCCTGTAATCATCAAGCTGAGCATAAACCTGATTGGGTCCCAGGCCAACACGTTCCCATGTTGCTTTGCCTTGTTTCCCTTTCCATTCCTGATCTATTGGATGAAATCGTCCTTTAGCATTGTAAATCTGGATGCTATCGGATGCTGTAGCGCAGAATAGCTTAACTGGCCGTTTAAAGTACAATGCCGGCTTTTCCTGGTTATGATAACCAATATCAAATTGGAAGGATTTAGTATACCAATCTTTAGAGCGACTTTTGTACAAAGCTCTACTTTTAAAGTAGTTGACCAGCACTTCATTTAGTTGGTTCATATCCCTCCTGTCACTCAAAAGCTTTTGGAGCACATTGGCCCAGTCTCTGAATTGAGCTTCCGTAATGCCACGGTTTTTGGCTTCTGTTAAGGCTTGTAGGTAATTTTTGATGCCATTACTTGGCCGGTAATTTTCGGCTTTCATGGACCGGACCAGTTTCATTATCCGGCGCTGTTCATAATTGCTGAAAGCCTCTCCCTCCCACTTAGCCAGAAAAGCATCTAAGATTCCTTGTATACGGTTAGTTTGGAATCGCTCAAAGGTTTCTGAAAGCTTTTGTGCAAAGGCTCCCGGTTTTAAAGGCATGCGCCCTGAATCTTGTTGCGCTAATCCTTGATGACTTATCAAGCATAAAAACAATACTGTAAACAAAAGGCCGTAAGCACCGCGCATGTAGGAGTTTATTTTTATCAAAACTAAAAAGAAAAGCGGCTTGAACGAATAGGGCGCCTATGAAAACTCCTTGATGTTGAGGAGTGTATGTTAAGTCGTGTATTGATCACCCATAGCAAAGGTTGACGTGAAAAGGCTTGCAGCCCATTCGCCTTCTTCCAGGTGCTTTAAGCGCTCAAATCCATGTTGGTGAAATTGTTCATCTAGGTGAGGGGCCTCCCGGCTTAAAAACCCGCTAACTCCAATTAAGCCCTTGTTTGCCAACCGTTGTTTAAGAACAGGTAAGCTACCTATAATAGTATTACGGTTTATATTAGCGAGAATCAGTTCAAATACCTCTTCAGAAGGCGGGAAATTTTTCAAATCTTCCTGGCTTAAAGTAATACGCTGGCAATGGTTGTGGGCAATATTATTCAAAGCATTGCGGAAGCCGTCTTCTTGAATTTCATTGCCAAAGATTCTTGTTGCGCCCATTTTCTCGGCCAGGATCGTAAGGATGCCGCTGCCCGTTCCAAAATCAAAAACCGTATCCGGAGTGGCAGGAAGGCCTACCATTAGTTTGATCATCATACGGGTAGTAGCGTGATAACCAGTCCCGAAAGCCATCTGCGGTTCAATGATCAATTCATAACGGTGAGAGCCTTGATGACTGTGAAAAGGAGCCCTTACCACGACTTTTTCGTCAATTCTCTGGGGCTCAAAACGACCTTCCCAATTTTTATTCCAATTTTGGTGGGGTAAATGCTGAATTTGTACAGCTTTTTCAAAAATCCCTAATTGATAAATCAATGCCCAAAAAGCATCGGATTCAAAATCCTGAGCATGAATGTATGCTTTAATACCCCTTTCATCCTCGAGATACCCATTAAAGCCAAGCTTATCCAGGCAGTATATTAGCTGATCCCGCTTGGGTGGGCTAACCTCTATGTTACATTCATAGTAGTAGGCTTTACCTTCCTCCATAAAATTTGACTAAATTACTGTGAGGCTTTGATGATCTCCACAAAGTTGTCAGGGTTTAAGGATGCACCACCAATAAGGCCTCCATTGATGTTCGGCTGTCCAAATAGATCATCAGCATTGCCGGGTTTGACACTTCCACCATAGATTATTGAAATGGCATTAGCTGTTTCATTATCATACTTTTTGGCCAGCCCTTTACGAATAGTTGCATGCATAGCTTCCGCATCCTCTGGAGTGGCATTTTGTCCGGTTCCAATAGCCCAGACAGGCTCATACCCTATGATGATTTCCTTGATTTGGTTTTTATCAAGGTGAAATAGTTCTTCTTCGATTTGACGCTGTACAACTTTTTCAGAATCTCCACTTTCTCTTTGCTTCTGTGTTTCACCACAACAGTAAATGGGCGTTAAACCGTAATGCATAGCCATATCAACCTTTTGAGCTAGCAATTCACCGCCTTCCTCAAAAAATTCACGCCTTTCAGAATGGCCAATAATGACGTACCCAGCCCCTGTTGAGGATAGCATGGGAGCAGCCACTTCACCGGTATAAGCACCTTCTTTGGCTTGATGGCAGTTCTGGGCACCAATGTGGATAGAAGTCCCCCGAGCATCTTCTGCCATAGGTGCTAGAAAGGGGTAGGGCGGTAAGACGATAACCCGTGAATTGTTAAGTTCATTCTCCGAAAGTCTGGCTTTTAGGTCCATCAGGAAGCTACTAGCCTCTGGGAGGGTCATGTGCATTTTCCAATTACCAGCTACGATGATTTCAGGCATAAGCGCTACGGTATTGCTTGGTTTTTTCAAAAATTGTGGAAAATATGGATTGATCGGCTTCTGATAACGGCACTTCTCTTCGACTCATCATTAATTCAGCTATTTCCAAAGCCTTGGAAAGGCGATGGGTTTGAAGTCCTGAGGCACCGCCCCAGCTAAAAGAGGGGAGAAATATGCGGGGAAATCCAGCTCCGAAGATGTTACAGGCAACGCCTATGGTAGTGCCCGTATTAAGCATGGTATTGATGCCTGTTTTTGTGTGATCTCCCATAAACAACCCACAAAATTGCTGGCCACTACTTTTGAAGCTTTCACGTTCATAATCCCAAACCTTAACAGGCTTGTAGTCAAGCTTTAGGTTAGAATTGTTGGTGGCCGCACCCAGGTTACACCATTCACCAATGACCGCATTCCCGAGGAAACCATCATGACTTTTATTGCTGTAGCCTTGAAAAACGCTGTTGCTAATCTCCCCAGCTACTTTGCAAAAAGGACCAATCGTAGATCCCTCATATAGTTTAGCTCCCATTTTTACGGTGGCATTGTGGCCAATGGCTAAGGGGCCCCTTATGTGACTTCCCTCCATTATCTGTACATCATGACCAATGTAAACCGGGCCTTTTTGGGTATTGATAGTAGTACCTTCTACGGAAGCCCCCTCTTCAACAAATACCGGGTTGGTACCAAGCAATTGGTTGGTCTCAGTTAGCATGGCCGATGGTCGACCCTCCGTGATGAGCTCAAAATCATGCTGAATTTGGATAGGGTTGAAACCAAAAATATCCCATTTTCCCTCTAAGGTAAAAACCGACTTTTTATAAGACTTACGCTCGTATGTCTCCATTAATGGGTATAAACCCTTTTCGTTAAGATCAGACGCTTGTACCACTCCAGCAATAGGAAAACCTTCCTGCTCAAGGATAAACCCGCTTTTTAGTTTCAAGACAGCCTTAGCAAGCTCCCGGGTAGGTAACACGCCGGCATTAACCACCAATGCCTCACCTTCATTCTCCGGCGATGGAAATTTTTGATTCAAATATGGCTGGGTATAATAGCAAGCATCATGATCCGTGTAGATCTCCCACTTTTCAGCCATGGTTAACAAGCCTACTCGAAGATCTCCTACTGGCCGGGTATAGGTAAGGGGTAGGTGATGGATCCAATAGTTGTGATCGTGCAGAATGAGTTGGCTTGGCATGAACTACCGGGTGTTAATTTTCAACTTCAAATAGCAAAACTAATGAATCTCCTTTCGCACTTGTATGAAAGGAATTAGCAAAGGCTTTTTTAGGATGAGTCTTGGGAGGATTCAACAGGTTGGCTTTGATAAACCTGATTTGCGAAGTCTGCTAATAAATCACGTACTTCGCTGGAATAACGAAAGTTGTATGTGGCTGAAGATAGATCCCCAAGCCCTACTTTAATGGTGTAAGCCTGCTCGGGCATCACTTTAAAGGTTTCTTCATCGGTGGCATCATCTCCAACAGCTAGCATGAAGTCATAGTCCTCATTGAGCCAATTAGCAACGCCACGCCCTTTATTCACACCAGCATTTTTGACTTCCAGGACTTTGTTGCCTTCCATCAGTTCCAGGTCTAAATCTTTTATTGCGGAATATAGCGCTTCATGGAGGTTGCGAAGCCGCAGCTCAGCCAACCATTTATCTGCTTTTCGGTAATTCCAGACGAGCGAGAACTCTTTTTCTTCAATGTAAGAACCCGGGGTTTTTACGGCATACTGCCTAAGCAAGTCATAGATATCGGCTTTCCATTCCTGATTCCGGGATTGTTCATTAATCCATCGTTCTTGGTCCTTTCGGATCCAGGCCCCATGCTCACCAACAATATCTATAAATAATTCACCAAACCATTCTTCTAGGGTGTTGCGGTCTCGTCCGCTGGTTACCACGATTTTGTTGGAATAATCTTTGGAAAGGTAGTGTAACTTGTTGATTAAATGGTTATCCGGGCGGGATTCCATAGGATTATCCTTAACCGGCATTAAAGTCCCATCCAGGTCTAATACGATAAGTCGTTTTTGGGAATTGTGATAATGCTTGATAAGGTACTGTCGCGCTTCGAACCGTAGATACTTATCAAGTAAAGCTTCCTGATCTTTTTTGGCCTGATGCAAGCGGCTGATAAAGTCATAAGCCCAATTTTCAATGTCGTATCGTTTTACTTTGCGGCGCATAATGTGATTAGCTTCTTGTTGCTGGCTTTTGGGCATCTGGATAGCTTGTTCCATAGCGTTGGCCATCTGCTCCAGATCGTTGGGATTGATGATCATGGCCTCCGATAATTCAGAGGCTGCGCCGGCCATCTCACTTAAAATTAGAACACCATTGCCATCATGCTTAGAGGCGATAAACTCCTTAGCTATAAGGTTCATCCCATCCCTGAATGGCGTTACCAAACCGATGTTAGCAATCCGGTAAAGGGAAAGCAGGCTTTCAAAATCCATTGAGCGGTAAAAGTAATGGATGGGCATCCAGTCCATGTCACCGTATTTCCCATTGATGTAGCCTACTAATTCATCAATCGTTTCTTTGAGTTCTTTATAATCTTCTACCAACTCCCGGGAAGGTACTACTATTAGTAGGAGGGTTACTTTCTCAATGTATTGGGGGTTTCTGGAAAGCATGAGGTCAAATGCCCGCAGACGCTGCAGAATGCCTTTACTATAATCCAGGCGGTCAATACTCAGCATTAGATGTTGAGAGCGAAACTTATCCTGGTAATTGTCAGCTTTTTCTACCACCGATGGTTGTTGAACGCCCTGGTGAAATTTTTCAAAATCAATTCCCATTGGGAAAGCATCAATGGTAACCGGACGCTGGTCATTGATGTAAAATTTCCCCAGTCTTTGATCAAGGCCTAGTAATTGGTAAACGGCGCTACTGAAGTGCCGCATGTAATCTGATGTGTGAAAACCCACCAGATCAGCCCCTAAAACTCCGCTAACCAACTCCTTACGCCAAGGTAAAAGGCGGTAAACTTCTGATGATGGAAATGGTATATGCAAAAAGAATCCAATGATAGCGTTAGGTAAAGCCTCCCGTACCAAAGAAGGTAACAAGAACAAATGATAATCCTGGATCCAGATGGTATCTCCTTCCTCATAATGTTGTAAAATGGCTTTACAGAAAGCTTTGTTGACGGATTGGTAATATTGCCAAAAGGTTTGATTGTATTGCGTGTGCTCGATAAAGTAGTGAAATAAAGGCCAGATCGTTTCGTTACTGAATCCTTCGTAATAATTTTTGACTTCCGGCTCACTTAAAAAAACCGGGTGCATTTTGTAACCTTTCAAATCTTCTTGGATGCGTACCTTGTCATGATCCTCAGGTTCTTCAATACCCGGCCAGCCTATCCAAAATTGATCTGAAGGTTCCTCCATACTTGAAAGTCCAGTGGCTAATCCCCCTTCTGATGGCTTGTAGGATAAACCATTTTTATCATGTTTTACCTTAAGAGGAAGGCGATTGGCCACCAGTATCAACTTTCCCATACCAAATGGTTTTTTTTAATGTTCAAAAATATAGACACCTAATTTAGGAATTTTTTCTTTCATTAGTCTCCATATTTTATCAAGGCAAAAGTTATGCTTGATGAGGTATTTGTCAGTTATATGACTATTAAATGGTAGAAAACGACTTTCTTACTTACGCAACCTATTGCTTTTCTTTGTATTTAGGTAATCGCTTGGTACTTAAACAATCAACCCTGTCAATTACCTTACCGGAATAGCTCTCGATCTAACCGAACATCTAAAATGACCTTAAAAACTTCACAAAATCATAAACCTCAACACTTATCCGGCAGCCAATTAGCTCAACAACTACCCAAACAAGGTCATCCCGTTGTATTTCTTGACTATGATGGAACGTTAACACCTATTGTCAACAACCCGGCTAAAGCCTTTTTGACTGAAGATATGAGGGCTCAAGTGAAAGCCGTTGCTCGTGAGTTGCCAGTTGTGATCATTAGTGGTCGTGAACGACAGGATGTTCAAAAGCTAGTGGGGCTTGAAGATGTCTTTTATGCGGGTAGCCATGGTTATGATATCGCTGGGCCTGATGGCCTATGTCTGGAATTAGAAGAAGCCCAGGCTCTTATCCCGGAGTTGAAGTCGGTATACCATACCTTACTTCCTCAATTGGAAAACTTTTCTGGTATACAGCTGGAGTTAAAGCGTTACACGCTAGCTATTCACTATCGTCAAGCTCAAGAAGGAACAAAAGAATTGCTCTGGCGGAGAATTCATATTGTATTAGAGGATTTTCCGGCATTACAACTTAAAGAAGGTAAACAGGTTTATGAAATTCAACCTTCGCTAAACTGGGATAAAGGACAGGCCATGTTATGGCTCATGGATTATTTAGGAGAAGAGTCAATAAAGAACTACCCGCTATTTCTTGGAGATGATCTCACGGATGAAAATGCTTTTTCACTTATAAAAGAGCCTGGAATGGGGGTGTTAGTGGGAGCGTTAGACCGCCCAACAGCGGCCAAATACTATTTAGAAAATGTAAAAGAGGTTCAATCCTTTTTAAAGCATCTACACAAAAAGTTTAAAAATTAAAGATGGGTGATGCTTAAATTAATTGGTTTTTGAGAGCTTTTCTCTTTTTAAAATTTTAACTTTAATGTTCATTTACCAAACAGTAAATGTTCCTATGCTAAAATCGAGCGTTTTTGGAGTATTAAAGGAAATCATTTTTTGGTTAATATTTATTGGCCTAGTGATTCCAGAGTTTTGCATTGCTCAAAATTCCTGCACTCCAAAATTTACCTTAAGTACAAAAACAGTTTGCTCATCGGATACGCTAAGTATAACGAATCAATCTACCGGTAGTAATTTAGCTTACAAATGGACTTTTAAGGACAATAATGGGAATAAAATAAAGACTCGCTCCAATAAAAGTCCCTCAGTAACCTTTAATAATCCCGGTAGCTCGCAGCTTAATTACAGTGTTCAGCTAGTTATTACGAATGCTAGCGGATGCGATGATACCCTTACCAAAAACTTTACGTTAAAGCCGCAACCAACGGCCGTGTTCTCAATGGATTCAAGCCGGTTTTGCAAAAGTGGCACCGTAAATTTTACAGACGCCTCAAAAGGCAATGGTCTGAGTTACCAGTGGGATTTTGGAGTTGCTTCTAAAACTGGTGATACAGCCGTAGTAGCCAACCCCAGTTATAAATACAAGGATACCGGCGTTTATAAACCAACATTAACTGTTACAAACGGGCAGGGATGTGATGATCAAGCAACTAAGAAGGTTGTGGTAGGAAATCCTCCAGTGGCTGATTTTAAAGTCAGGAATAATTGTAAAAAACAATCCACAAAATTTACTGATATAAGCCAGACCTTCTCTGATTCAGTAGCCAAATGGGATTGGGACTTTGGTGACAACTCCGGTTCTAGCCTTAAGAATCCAAATCATCAGTACAGTAGCAAAAGCACATTCAACGTTAGCCTTAAAATTACTTTAGCCGGTGGATGCGTTGATTCAACATCTGATAATGTCAAGATACATTCCACGCCATCAGCTAGTATAGGTGACACCGGTATTTGTGAGAATAACAACGTCAGTTTTACGGGTTCAAAACCATCTTCCGCTAGTAGTTTTAAGTGGAAATTTGGCGATGGTAAAGTGGAGTCCAATAATATCAATCCTTTTCATGTTTATGCGCAAAGCGGCGCTTACCAGCCTTCGCTTGCCGTAACTTTTCCTGATAATCGTACATGCGAGGTACCTACTGATTCCTTAGAAGTGTTTGGTAATTCTGCTATTAATGCGACCATAACCACCGCTGATACCCAGTGCAGCAAAGGAAACCAGGTCTGTTTGGTCGATTCCACACCTGCATCAAGTAATGTTACTATTACGAATAGAACCGTCCTTTATGGGGATGGGGCCAAAAGCCAGGATTCCGGATCAAATGTGCGGAAATTTTGCCACTCCTACAGCCAGTCCAATAACACTTATTCCGTTCAATTAACCGTTAAAAGTCAGTCTGGATGCAAGGCCAGTAAAAATTTTAATTCGGCGATTTTCGTAAGAAAACCATGGACAGCTAGTTTCTCCACGCAGTATCAAACCCAATGCTTTGGGACTCCCGTAACTTTTACCAACCAAACAGGCCTTGACAGTAGCAATGCTAGCAGTTTTAAGTGGGATTTTGATAATGGTGAGACCGATACAACACGGTGGACGGGCTTTACCAAAACTTACAACAAAAACGGGGCTTTTTCCCCTTCTTTAACCGTTACCAGTAAATATGGCTGCACCCGGTCTTTTGAATTGTCTAAAGGGGCCGAAAATGTCTCATTTAATTTCAATATTACCGCTTCAGCTGATACCCTGTGTTTCGGAGGTAAAAAACTTGAGCTTAGCCAACCTCCTATTAAGAATGCTAATTTTACATGGTTTTATGGAGATGGCGACAGCCAAAACCAGAATGTAACTGGATGGACCACAACTCATGAATATCCTAATCCAGGTCAGTATACCTACAAGCTAAAGGTCAGCAATGGCAATTGCGATTCTACATCACCCCTCGACACCGTTAATATTATTGGCGTTAACCCCAATTTCTCCATAAAAGATAGTTTTGAGTTTATGTGCGGGGTGCCAGACTCAGTTGTCTTTGTAGATTCCGCACTAAATCCTGAGCAATCCATACACTATGGCGTGCCAAATACCCAGAGGATTTGGGATTTTGGAGACACCCTTGCACCCTCCTGTACTACAAATACCGCTAAGGGTAAAAACGTCAATAAAAACTGCCGCTATTCCAGAGATTCGGTATCAGTTGCGCATAGTTATCCCAAAAATCAACCGGATTGTTATGAGGCTACAATAACCTTTGATGACACCGTTTCCGGTTGCAAAAGTTCAAAGACCACCGAAATCGCCTTACAGAAACCGGAAGCAGGACCAGATTCCTCCCATAGCCCGCCCTTACCAGGTGCTAAATTTATTTCAGATAATGAATGCCTGGGACCTGAGAGTCGTAAATCAGTTGAGGTAAATCTTGATTCCATCCAGCCCCAATGTGGCCCGGAGAATTATTGGGTTATGTGGGATTCTACTTGTGCTGAAAAGAGTGGTAACTTTTCCGCCCAATGGGAGAATGCTCCGGTCAGTCATACTTATGGTTATGATGATCAACCCTGTGAAAGTGACGGAACCCGAACCATAGGCCTCGTGGTCCAAAATGGAACGGACTCTAACGGGAACTTGTGCAAAGATACGGCTTGGTATACTGATGAAATCCAACAAGCCAGTGTAGATCCGCGTATTACTTCTGATTTTAAACCCTCTGCGGATAGATGCCCACCGGTCAATGTTACGTTCTCCCTCAAAGATTCACTCAACCAGGATAGCGTATCCTCTTATACATGGAAAATTGACGATGATACATTCGTTAGAAACAATCCCTCGCCTATCAGTTATAAATTCAAAAAGCACAAGGAATACGAGGTTTCTGTTAAAATTCGCCAGTTCCGCCTGGAAGATAGCTGCATCGCAACACCTACTAGTAGATCAGATGGCTTTATAGAACTAGGGGTTGGTTTTAGAGGAGGCTTTAGGGCAAAGAAAACGCGAGTTTGTAAGGGTGAATCCGTAACTCTTAGGGACAGTGTTAAATATTGGGATACGACCAGGATAAACAGCAATTTTACAATAGACTTCTGGGGTCAATCCAGTCGCAGGAATGCAGGAAAAGAAACCCTTAAATGGGATTATGGTGATGGTCAAGGATTCAAGGGGCCATCCCACGATCCTGTAAATTCCTACGATACTATAGGAGAATATGACGTAAGCCTGGCGATTAAGGACAGTTCCGGTTGCCGTGATACCATTACTAAAAAGGACTTAATTCGTGTATATGGCGTCAATGCGAGTTTTGGCAGCAAGCCGAGAGAACTAATATGCACCCCGGATGCCCAGTTTTTTGATTCCAGCACCTTGGTTGATAGTGGCACTAGTTTTCCTGGTCATCCCAATGACACCGTGGTTAAATGGGAATGGCAATTTGGGGATGGTAAGCCTAAAAGCTTTGTTCGTAACCCTGCTCATAATTACACCACTAACGACACTTTTGACGTGAAGATGGAGGTTGAAAGTAACCAAGGTTGTAAGGATTCAATTACCAAAGGATATACGATCCCAGGGCCTGCTCCAAGTTTTAGCATTGTTGGTGGGGATACATTAGGCTGTAAACCTCATACTGCGTTGTTTAATAACAATTCTAAAAGTTCTACTTCCTACGTATGGGAGTTTGGAGATCCGAATAACAATGTGATCTCAACCCGTGCTGATACCAATGTAGATTTTACTTACAAAAAAGCTGGTGAATATGCCGTGTACCTTGTGGGTAGGGATAGTGTTACCAATCCTTTAACCAATACCAAGGAATTCTGCTCAGCTACTTTCCCTGATACCACTTTACAGGACAAAAAAATTGTGAAAGTAAGAGGTCAACCTACCAGTTCCTTTACCGCTATTACCAGTTGTAATAAGCAAGTTAGCTTTCAAGAAGACGCTAAGTCAACTCCTACCTCATCCATAACTAAATACAAGTGGCAATTTGATACCCAGGGCTCCAGCACCCAAGCTGACACCAACTTTACTTTCTCAAAGCCTGGTAATTATACTGTAGACCTGATTGTCACCAACAAGGCAGGCTGTAAGGATACAGCAAGCCAGCAGGTAAGTATTCCTTTTATCCCAAATGCTAAATTTAAAGCCAAAAATGCCTGCGTTGGTCAAAGTATAAATTTCCAGGATCAATCAATGGTTAAAAAGGATTCCATCCAAAAATGGAAATGGAAATTCGGTGATGGTGACACTAGCTCAGCTGAGAATCCCTCGCATTCTTACAGTATCGCGGGTAACTACACGGTTCAGCTAACTGTCACTTCCTTCAGCGGATGTAAGGACACTGTATCCCAAACCCTTAATATTCCAGGTAAACCCTCGGTAGCTTATACTATTAACCGAAAGTGCTCTAACCAAGATTTAAACCTTCAAAATAACACCACGAGCGATAGCGGGTCCTTAAGTTACCAATGGGAATTTGGAGATGGCACAACAGCTAGCACTGCTATGCCTAGTAAAACATACAGTAGCTCAGGGAATTATCAGGTAGAATTGGTAGCAGATGTGAAATACACCACCTTAACGTGTACGGACTCCCTTTCTAAAAACGTCACCATTGATCCCACGCCAAATTCCCAATACAGTGTAAGTAACACTTGCTTGAATAAAACTGTAAACTTCACTAATCAAAGTACTATTCCAAGTGGATCCATCAGTTCTTATCAGTGGTCATTTGATGATGGAGGTTCCAGCTCGCAAAAAAGCCCGGATTACCAGTATGCTAATGACGGGAGTTACAAACCTGAACTGATCGCAACTTCCGCAGAGGGATGTGAAGATACGGCTCAACAATCCCTGCAGGTTCACCCTGTGCCCCAAGCTAGTTTTACTGCTAATAATGCCTGTGAAAATGATACCATTAACCTGCAAAACAATACCACCCTTAAGCAGGGGACGCTAACTTATGATTGGGCTTTTGGGGATGGCACAACAAGTACCAAAACCAGCCCTGACAAAGCTTATAGCTCGGATGGCAATTATCAGATCGAGGAAATAGCCACTTCCGGCAAAGGTTGTAAGGATACTGCTAATCAATCAATTACGGTTAACCCACGTAGTAGTCCGTCTTTCAGCTTTTCTGATGATTGTGAAAAGGATACAGTGAGTTTTACCAATAATACCACAGGCCCTGGTGGGCTAAGCTATGATTGGGAATTTGGAGATGGCAGCAGCAGCACATCAGCAAACCCACAGAAAGTTTACAGTACCGATGGTAACTACCAGGTGAAGCTTATTAGTACAACACCTAGTAACTGTAAAGATAGTTTGACCAAAACCATTGCTATATTTCCTAATCCTGATCCGGGTTACACGGTAACAAATAACTGTGTTGATGCTGCTGTCTCATTCCAAAATAACACAACAGTAGACAGTGGAAGCCTATCTTACCAATGGCAATTTGGAGACGGTAATTCCAGTACCGTAGCTAATCCGTCTAATACCTATACCAGTTATAAGTTTTTCAACGTCTCGCTCACCGCTAATACAAATGAAGGGTGTTCAGCTGATACGACAGGTTCAATTCGGCCTTTCCCGCTTCCCACTGCAACTTATACCGTTCAGGATACTTGTGAGCAACAGCCGCATTTTTTCCAAAATAACAGCTCCATCGCAAATGGCAGTGTTAGTTATCAGTGGGATTTTGATGATGGAAGCCAGAGTACCAGTACTAGCCCAATGCATCAATACGCTAGTCAGGGCACCTATCAACCTCAGTTGACTGCTACCAGTAATAAAGGGTGTATCGATTCTGTAACCCAATCAGTAGAGGCTTTTAATAAACCAATAGCCCAATTTGGGTTTACCAATAAATGTCAGCCTCAGGCTATCCCTTTCCGCGATCAGTCGGTAACTAGTTCCGGTAATGCTATTCAGGCCTTTAATTGGGACTTTGGGGACGGGAACAGTAGTTCAAAGGAAAATCCCGACTATACTTACAATAAGTTTGGTACATACAATGTAACCTTAGTGGTAACCAATAACCGCTCCTGTAAAGACACCACCCAACAAAAAGTAAACAGCTATGCAAAACCTACTGCTGATTTCACGGCTCCAGTGGTTTGTGAGACCCAAGCCACGCCTTTCCAGGATCAGTCGAGCATAGCAAGCGGAGGTATCACGACCTGGTCATGGGAGTTTAATGCACCTGGGGGTACATCCAGCCGCGTCAATCCTAGCTTTACCTATCCGGATGGCGGCAGTTATCAGCCCCAGCTTATTATCACAAGCAATGAAAACTGCCGGGATACGATTTCTAAGGTTGTAACAGTGAATCCGATTCCAGAGCCAGGTTTTACTGTCAATGATACCTGTTTTAACCAACCAACGTCCTTTGAAGATACAAGTAGCATTCAATCCGGTAGCATTGCTAATAGGGAATGGGTGCTAGGTGATGGGACCACTGTTAGTAACCAAACGACCTTTACGTATACTTATCCCGGTCCAAAAACCTATCAGTCCAAGCTTAAAGCCATTTCTATCAAAGGATGCATTGATTCCGTTTCTAAACCGACAAGGGTCCAATTTTTACCCCAAGCAGACTTTAGCAGCGATACCGTCTGCAGTAATAAGCCCACAACCTTTACCGATTCTTCCGCTGTTAAAAAGTCAAGTATTGTCTCATGGGAATGGAAATTTGGTGATGGTTCACAATCCAGCATTGCCAATCCACAGCACATTTACCGAAAAGGAGGGCAATATCCTACCCGTTTAGTGGTGAGGTCATCCAAAGGCTGTTTAGATACGAACCGGCAAAATACGCAGGTTTATTTCAAGCCGGAAGCTGGTTTTGCGGTTGATTCTATATGTTTCCCGGATACGTCATCGTTCACTGACACCAGTGTTGTAACAAATAGCTCGTTTCAGCAGTGGTCTTGGGATTTTGGGGACGGTTCGTCCGCAAACGTGCAAAACCCTGACTATGCTTATGATACCTTTGGTAGTTATGAAGTCAAGTTGGTAGCTACAACATTACAAGGATGTAAGGATACAGCCAGGGATACGGTTAGGGTGAACCCCAAACCTGTTTCGGATTTTGCTTTTGAGGACACCTGCCAACCCAACCCCGTTAATTTCCGGGATCAAAGTCAAGTGGACACCGGGCGTTTAGTGGCTTATAAGTGGCAATTTGGCGAAGGGGATACCAGTACCAAGCCCTCGCCTGTCCATCCTTACGATACCTTTGGCCGTTTTGAAGCTTCGCTTGCGGTTAGAACTGAAAAAAATTGCAGGGATACGGCTATTCAAACAGTGGAAGTTTTTCCAAAGCCAGTTGCAGGCTTCACGGTTGATAACGTTTGTCGTATTGATACAGCTATTTTCCAAGAGACTTCCTCAGTTGCTGGTAACAGTTCCCTGCAGGATTGGGACTGGCAATTGGGTGACAGTACATCAGCAAATGGAGATTCACTAAGCTACACCTACGCAGTTGCAGACACTTATGATGTCGAAATGATAGTTACTACTACAGATGGTTGTAAGGATACGGTGGTGAATCCTCTTACCATTTATCCCATGCCGCAGAGCCGGTTTATAACCAATGACTCTTTACAATGCCTGGAATCAGAAAACTTTAGTTTTACCAATGAAACCACCATTAAGTGGGGATCCAGTAGTTACAATTGGAGGAGTTTCAGGTTGATAGACTCTTCGTTATCTGACCAGGCTACGAGTTTAGATTATCAGCGTCAATTTAGGGATACCGGAGATTATAAAGTGGAATTGAAAGCCATTTCTAACTTCAATTGTTCAACCAGAGATAGCCAGGTTGTTAAGGTTTACCCTGATCCTCAAGCAACTTTTACTGTGAACAATGGTTGTATCAATGATCCATTAAAGTTATTGGACCGCAGTCAAGTAGGAAAGGGAGTCGTTGACAGTTGGCTTTGGAAACCTGGAAATGGTAACTTAAAAATCCAACAAGATCCCCAGGCAAGCTATGATACAGGTGGTATTTATCCGATACAGCTAGTTGCAACCACTAACGCGGGCTGCGATGATACGGCTCAGCAAAACAACCGCATTTATGGTAAACCAGAGCCGGCAACCATGAGGCGGGTAACCGTGAAAGAAGATTCTTTTGCAAGAATTGAGTGGGAGCCTTCTCCTAGTCCTAATCCCGGTTTCTACGAAATTTACCGCTCTAATACATCGCCCACCACCAGTGGCTCGCCATTGGGAACTTTCCAACCGAATAATACAGTTGTACGGGATTTCAATGTAATGGTAGATTCCCAGGATTATTACTACACCCTCAATTTTGTAGATAGTTGTGGTATCCCTTACCCGTTTAACAACTTTGGCCGCACGATTCATTTGGACGTTGAGACCGATGTCCGCTTTCCAGAGTTATCTTTTAATTCTTACGAAGGATGGCCAAGGGGTGTTAAGGATTACCAGGTTCAGTGGAGTAGTAATCGTACTGTTGGTTTTGAGCCTGTGAAGGCCGTTGATACCAATGAGTTCAAGGATAGCTTAACAAGAGGGTTTGGGAATCCGTACTGCTACCGAATTGTAGCCCGTAAGGCCGATTCGACCTCGGTGATCAGTGTCTCCAATGTAAGCTGTGTGAATTCAGATTCTAAAATTTATATCCCTGAAGCGTTTTCCCCCAATGATGATAACCACAATGACCTTTTTAGGCCTAAAGGGAGTTTTGTGTTAGATTACAACATTAAGATCTTTAACCGTTGGGGTGAAAAGATATTCGAGAGTAATGACAGGCAAAAAGCTTGGGACGGAAAGTATAAGGGAGAAGAAGCACCAACTGGTATTTATCAATATCAAGTAATAGTACAGGGAACAGAAGATGTTATATCCAAGTCAGGGACTGTCACCCTTATCCGTTAGAGAAAAGGACGAACATCAAACTAGGAAGGTACTATACGTCTAGAATAACTTTTTGTTTTTTATATTTAGACTTTCGGTACCAGAGATAACCCAGAATGCCGACTATTGAAAATTTCATGGCAACCAATGCCATTAGGCTACCCACAATAATGTTGGATTGATAAGCAGCTGATTGCGTTTGTGTTACGCTTTCTTCTCCGGTAACAGGTAGTCCTGTAAATAAAAGCATTAGAAAGCAACAACTTAGCAAAGTATAATACCTCATAAGCGCTAGTTAAAAATCCAAAGGATTAAAAAAACAAAAATCCATAGGCCATCTACGAAATGCCAATATGTACTACAATTTATCATGGGCTTTTGGTTCCTTGAGTGGATCACAAAATGCCCTGATAACCACCTAATTCTAAGTAAAAAAACAAGGCCTCCAATAATATGTAGCGCATGAATCCCCGAAATGATGTAAATAAATCCCAATGCGGGATTATTACTTAAGCTTACCTCAAGCTGAAAAAGCTGATACCATCCAGCCGCCTGAGACAGTAGAAAAGCGCTACCAAGGAGCAACGTAAACAAAAGCCCGTCCCGTAATTGATTAATTTCATCTTGCCGAACCGCTAACCTCGCCCTGTGTAACATTCCTGAGCTACTAATTATTAAAAACGTGCTCAGGAAAAATTCCCAGGGAATATTAAAAGGAACGGCTTGGCTTTGAGCAAAAAGTAGCACATGGGCTGTCAGTAGTCCTGTAAAAACAATGGTGATGGTTCCAAGGAAGCCCCATAGCATGAATTGCTTTGGATCCATGCGTTGATCTTCCTTTTCTACATTGATAGTAATGGTCTGAAAAGCTGGATTCTCAGGCTTTTTTTCTTTCTTTTTTTTGCCCTTAAAAAGCATAATAGTTGGAGGTTATTAAAACAATGCATGATTAGTGGCAAAGGTTGACAAATAACCCGTCTTATCATTTATAGCTTTTGACATAGCTGAAAATTGATTTGGTTCAAACCAGAGGGAATCCTTATTGCGCCGAAACCAGGTTATCTGGCGCTTGGCAAATTGACGCGTATGTGCTTTGAATTTTTGCACCGCTTCTTCAAAAGAGGTGTAACCTTCAAGGTAATCAAAAAATTCTTGATAGCCGACTGTCTGTAATACGCTATAATGCCGAAAAGGATAAAGTTCCTTTACTTCCTCGAGAAGTCCTTCTTTAAGCATCTCATCACAGCGGTAATTGATACGTTCGTGCAGGGTTGCCCTGGGTAAAGCAAGCGTGAGACTCAAGACCTTGAAATTTTTTTGAGATGACGGGCTTTTTTGCCAATACTTGGTAATGGAATAGCCTGTAGTGAAGTAAATTTCAAGCGCCCTCAAAATTCTTGCAGGGTTAGAGGTTTCAATTGCCTTATAAGCCTCGGGATCAAGTTCAGCTAGTTTAGTAGCTAATGCTGTTTTTCCATGTTGATCCAGTTGATCCTGTAATTTTTCTCTTATGCTAGGATCCGGAGCAGGTAATGGATCTAGGCCTTGTAACAAGGCTTTAAGGTAAAGACCGGACCCGCCAACTACTAAAGCAACATCCCGATGTTTGAATACCTCTTCTAAAAAATCCAGCCCTTCCTGCTCAAAATCTGCCGCTGATACCGGATTATGAATGGAGTGCGTATCTACAAAGCCATGAGATACGATGGCTAATTGTTCCTTTGATGGTTTAGCTGTTCCAATGTTTAATTCTTGATAACATTGCCGGGAGTCAGCTGATAGGATTTTAGTACCAAGGGCTTGGGCTAAAGTTACAGCCACCTCGGTTTTACCAACGGCTGTTGGCCCGTTGACAACGATAACCCACGGCTGGGCGGTTTTTCCACTTCCCTGTGGCTCAGGTGTAGAGGTTGTCATCGTCATAAGGCTCAGTACCGTTCTCATCGTCTTGGAAATCATCACTATCCTGGCCAAGGTTAAGACCTTGCTGCTTTAGCTGCTCTATCAATTCCTGATCCTCATCTGATAAGGCTTCGGGATAGTGACTTTGCTCTCCATACTGGTCAGGGGATGTACCTGCTTCTTCTACCAGCACAGGATATTCCCAATTCGGATTGGGCGCTGCTATAGCTATAAGCTCCAAGTAAAACGTCCACAGCAAGATAAAATCATAAACGTAAACCAATCGTGCTTCCGGTTGCGTCAGTTTATCCTCCAATCTTAGGGATCCCATGGTTGTGGGTGCATTTTCATCACCCATGTCCATTAAAGTGAGCTCTTCACCTTTTTGCCAAGAGGCATCGCTGATATAAAAAGATGCAAGCTGGGCATCATCAAAATTGACAGCACTTAAAACGGCTAAGTGGAGCGCCTCAAAAGTGTAGTCCCCGGGAATATCGATGATCCGTTCAAAGGCTTCATCGTCCGGCATGGTTATACTAAAGCGGTAAATCTGCTGATCTGCCATAAAAAATCGTAGTAAGGTTTTAGAAAGCAAGTTAAAAGGTTCGGATGAATTTTGAATGCGTAAACGTTGTATAAAGTAGGATTTTCAATAAGCTTGTAATCCAATCATTAAAATTTTATTAAAAAGCAACTTTACAACCTATTGAAACGTCTTTACGACAGTTAACACTGAAACAAGGTCTTTTAAAATTTAGTGAAAATGATGGTACCACGCTTTGGTGTTTTAGGAAGTTTTGTAAATGACTATTTAATATATTATATTTGTAAGTCTTAATCTATTTGCATAGCGTATTTTTAGCTTTTTTTATAATAAAATAACTTTGATAAAAAAGTCATTTTTAATAAAAATCAATTCAATTCAATTCAATAATTGAAAATTACCCAAATGTGCCATAACCAAAAAGCTCTAAATTTTATGAGAAGATTAGCCTTCCTTTCCTTCTTTGCATTTGCCGTTGTTCTATTTTCTTGCAGCGATGAAAATGGTGATGATACCTACACCCCGAATCCTGGTAACAACCCTTCTGATTCTACCAACAATCCGTCCGATTCAACGAATAACGGAGATGATACCGTAAACAAGCCGGCTGATACTCTTCCTCTGAAAATCGGATGTAATAACAGCAAGGAAAAGAAATTGATCCGGAAGATCAGAAACTACAGGGATAGCAAGGGCCTCAAAGAAATTCCCCTATCCCAATCAATGACGACAGTTGCGGATTATCACGTTGCTGACCTCAATAAATACACCCCGGAAAAAGATAGGGAAAACTGCAACCTGCACACCTGGTCCTCAAACTGGGACTGGCCCGGATGCTGCTACAAACCCGACCATTCCAATGCCTCATGCATTTGGGACAAGCCAAGGCAAATCACCAATTACACCGGTAACGGGTATGAGATAGCTTACTGGTCAGGTGGCGCCGAAGCGGATCCTCAAACAGCCCTAGAAGTATGGAAGCGTTCATCAGGACACAATAATATTATTATTAATAAAGATACTTGGTCTGATGTAGAATGGAATGCTATAGGGGCAAGTATCTCTGGAAATTATGCGGTTGTTTGGTTTGGTAAAAAAGATGATTCGGCAGGTAAGCCTGAGGATTGTTCCTAAAAAAGGCGTTAGCCTCTAATGCTGGATTTGAAATGTTGTAGCGCTACTAAAAAAGAAAAGCCCAATTGTACGTACGGTTGGGCTTTTCTTTTTTGCCATACCAGTTTATTTAGAATTGTTGATAACTACCATTAAGAATGAAAAAACGCTTGGAAATAGTTGTAAAACAGGAAAAGGTATTTGAATGAGAAAATTAACAAGGTTCTATACTGAAAGGGGTTACCACGTTTACAAATAGCTAGATCACTGCCGTAATACCTTTACGACCGAATCTCTGAACTCTTCATAAACTGGGTTCAGGTCGCTTTCCCCATTTAGCCCGTAATTCACTAGCGAAATGAAGGTTAGATCTCCCTTTGGAAAATACCACATTTCTCCGCTGTAAGCCAGATCCTTACCACTATGCCCAATGGCATACCTGTTCATAGAATCCTTTGGAAAGTCTTTCATCACACCTAACCCAATACCGGGATAAGCCTCTGCCTCTCGGAAAGTTTGCATCTGTTGAAGGCGTTTTTCAGGTAGCAGGCTTCGGCTTCGAAAAAGGGCCTCTATAAAGGTCTGAAGGTCATAGACAGTTGAGTAAATGCCATTGTACCCATTACCGTTGCCGGTATTGTAATTGGTAAGATCAGCGATATTACCATTGTTATAAAGATCGTAATAACCGCGAGCAGTGTTCTCTGGTAGCTTCTGTTGTGGGTGGTAAACGGTGTTGGTCATTTTAAGCGGGTCCAGTATTTGCTCCCTAAGCAATTCATAGTGAGACCGGCCGGTTGCGCCTTCAATAACCAAGCTCAAGAGCAAGTAATTGGTATTGGAATACTGCACATCAATACCGGGCTCAAAGTACGAATCATCATCTTCTAAATAGGTAAGGAGTTCCTTTGCGCCCCATTCGTTGGGTGGATCATTTAAAACTGAAAGGTAAAAGTCATCATCGCTTACAATGTCGTAAACGCCGCTGGTATGGTTCAGGAGTTGCCCAACGGTAGCCTCTTGGGCGTTAGCCACCTCACTGATGTCCTCATCCACATAAGCTTTAACCTTATCATCCAGGCTCAGCTTACCTTCATCAGCAAGCATGATCACAAGTGTTGCAATGAAAGGCTTGGTAATACTCGCGACCTTGCTTACATGGCAAGGTTTCATTTCCACATCTCCTTTAATATCCGCCATTCCAGCGGCCCCTGTCCATCTCCCACTGTAGCTACGTATCAGCAAAATGATACCAGGGAGCCCCTTTTTGGTGTAAGTTCTGAGAATATTTTGCAGTTCTTCAGCCTTAGGATGATTATCAGATCCGGAATTTTGGCAATTCTTCGTTTTTACCAACTGCTCTTTCTCGCAGGCCATTACGAATGTTCCTAGCGCTAATGCAAACAGCCAGTGTTTCATAACGGGGAAATTCTTAACTTATCACTCATCTTCATGGCTCCAACGGATGGGTTTTTCTAAACCAATGCTAAAGGTTGAATAAGGGAGAAGGGGTACATACTCATTCACAAAAGGATATTGAAGCCAGGGCTGGTAAGTTAGCCTTATCCTAAGAATGTCCCTTTTTCGCTTTTTCAAGTGGTATTGGATGCCAATGGAACCGGTTACCATTAGTTGTGGCCTTCCAGAATTGGGATTTTCCTCATATTGCCCATTGCCATTCAGGCTAAAGGTTTCTACATCAGGGAAACTGTGCATGTATCCTGCTCCTAATCGAGCAATGCCTGACCAATGGGTCGCAAAGTGGTGTTGGTAATCCAGCTCGCTGAAAAGCTGGATAGCTTTTTGGTTGTATTGATGGTAGAGGTACCCAAGCTTAGCTGTTTGCTTTAGCTTATGAACGGTATCTTTATTCAGGTTGAATGCTGTGCCAAGGGTAAAGCCCGAATGAATTGGTTTCTGCACAAAATTACCCATTTCGCTAAAGGGCTTAGCGGTCTGGTGGTTTTGGTAAGTAAGGCTGATTGGGATTTTTTCCTGAGCAGATAAGATGGCTGGAAATATCAACCATACTGGCAAAATCCCCGTCACTAGTGAATTCGATCGAATAAAGGTTTTTTTCAAGGTAACGATCCATTTAGCTATGAAACAGGCATAAGCTCCTTTAGAAATCACGCTGCTTACCCTTTAATCAATTTTAGGAAAAATCACCAAAATCTCAGCTGATAAAGCTTAAAAATTGATTATTCACTGCCTTCACATTCTTTGTAAACTTAAGCGTTACCTTTCACTGTACTGCCAAAATGAAAAAACCCCTGCAAATAAGTATTTACAGGGGTCTTATAAAGAATTTTAGTAGCGAGAGAGGGACTTGAACCCTCGACCTCAGCATTATGAGTGCTGCGCTCTGGCCAACTGAGCTATCTCGCCCTTTTGTGAAAGCCTTGCAAAAATAGTCATTTAAATTTGTTCCTTCAAGTTATACCATAAGCCACTGCTAGAACCTGAAAAATTAAGCTCTATGGATACACCTTTAGCGCATAAAAGTTGTGAAGCCTGTCATGGTGGTACTCCAAGGATAGAATCCGATGCCATTCAACAATACAAAAACCAACTCAGCTATGACTGGGAAGTGAAGGAAGACCGTAAGCTTCGCTATCCTTTCAAGCTTTCAGGATTTCAGGCTGCAATGGACTTTGCCAATAAGGTAGCCGAAGTAGCTGAGCAGGAAGATCACCATCCGGTGCTCACCATTAAGCCTGGCCAATGTACCGTTGTGCTAACCACACACGCCATTGGAGGACTTTCGGAAAATGATTTTATCATGGCCGCCAAGGTAGAGGCTCTTCCCCAACATTAATTTTATTTAGCATGCCTAACCGCCCATCAGCGGATCCCATGGGTGAAGCGCTTCAGGACTTTTACTTCAAAGGTATAGGTGAACAGGTCTGGGTATTCAGTGACATTACCGAACCTGAAAGCATCGATCCGTTTTACCTGCTTAGAGATTGGGAGCAAATGCCACAAGTAGAGCAATCAGCCCTAAAATTAGCTGAAGGTGATGTATTGGATATTGGGGCCGGAGGGGGAGCGCATGCCAGTTGGCTGGCTGATCAAGGTTTGGCAGTGACAGCCCTTGAAATTTCACCGGGTGCGGTATCTGTGCTTAATGAAAACCAAGCCTATCAAACTGTTCATGCTAACGTATTTGACTACCAGCCAAGCGGCCGATTTGATACCATTCTGTTGCTGATGAATGGCGTAGGCCTAGCGGGTAACCTTGAAGGGTTCCAACAATTGCTAAGGCTCTTAAAAAAATGGCTTAAGGCTTACGGCCAGGTGTTGCTTGATTCAACGGATTTAAGGCCCTTAATGGGTGCTGATGTTGTAGAAGCAAGAAAGGAGTCTGACGAGCGTTATTACGGTATTGTTCAATACCAAATGGCTTACGGTGGTATCCTCGGAACACCTTTTGAATGGTTATTTGCAGACTGGCCCACAGTCAAGGCTTATGCAAACGAACAAGGCTTTGAGGCCCAATGCCACTATTACGGAACCGATCATCACTGGCTGGGCCAGTTCAGGTTGCCTTCAGCGAAATTAAACCCTAGCTATCCTACTGATAAAGCGTAAATATACCTTAGCCGAGCATCTATTACTGCTTTTATTCCTTTTAATGCCTGTTCTGATACTTGGCCAGGAGCCTGTTCGGATTCAGGGTTACGTGAAAAAGGCCAGTGACTCATCCGGTATACCCAATGTTAACCTCATACGCTACAGCGATGCTAAGGGAACTGCTACTGACCAGGAAGGTTATTTCAATTTAAAATTATTCAACAAGACGGATTCTTTCATCCTTTCGGCAGTGGGGTATGGCCGAACTGTTTTTAACCCGCCTGACAGTTTTAAAGGAAAGGTCTTCCGAACCGTGATATACCTCCGTGAGGAAATCTACGGCATAGATGAAGTAGTGATAAAAGGTACGCAACAGCGTGAATTAAATCTAGACCTTTCTGTACCTGGAGATCAAGCCCAGCGAATAGCCAATGAGCGAAGAGCCGGCCAGGGATTTGGTGTCAATGTACCGGGAGTAGCTTCAAGTATTTACAAAGCTTTTTCAAATGAGGCCCAGCAAAGAAAAAAACTCAAAAAGCTAAGGCGCGATAAAAGAAACCTGGATTTTCTTAGTAACGGCCCTTACAGGGCTTATATCAAATCTGAGTATGGCCTCAAAGGAAAGGAGATCAGAAGCTTTTTAAAATTTTGCGACTTCAAGAAGAACTACCGTGGTGCAAATTATTATGAGGTCACCAAAAAACTAGACCGCTGCTACACGCTTTACTACAATAAAGTATTGCGAGAGCGTCAATTCCATGATCCATAGCCAATCGTGCTTCCGAGTTTATCAACTTGTACTTTTGCAAGCTTTAAACTTGACAATACCTCTTCTATGAGCCGCTTTTTAGGGGGTCGGCAACTATGGCTTTACTTAGCTTGTCTGATCTTGCTAATTCCTGCTTTCTTTATAAACCTCGGGAAGATGCCTTTATTTGGTGACGAGCCTATAAGAGGGCTGGTTGCCCTTGAGATGATATTCTCAGACAACTGGGTAGCACCAACGATAAATGGGGAGTTTTACTTCAAGAAACCTCCTTTTTACAACTGGTTGGTTGCTGGTACTATTGAGCTATTAGGTAAGGCTTCTGAATGGGTGATAAGGTTACCGGCCATTGTTCCTTTGTTGTTGTATGCGTTAACCATTTACCTTGTTTTTAAACCTTACACCGGCTTCAAAACTGCTTTTCTTTCCGCTTTTTTCTTCATTACATGTGGGCGTATACTGATATATTCTTCTTTACTAGGCCATATTGACTTTTTTTACGCTTGGCTCACCTTCGTTAGCTTCATGTGGATATTTTACATGTATGAACGCCAACAATGGTTAGCGCTTTTTTCAGGATCCTACGCGATGGCAGCCGTAGGTTTTCTTTGCAAAGGCATACCTTCAGTTGTGTTTCAAGGGCTAACGTTGATCGCATGGTTTACCTATCAAGGGCAGCTTAAGCGTTTATTTTACTGGCAGCATTTTTTAGGAGGACTCGGATTTTTGGTACTTATCGGTATTTATGCGCTTTTCTATCAGCAAAGTGGCTCTCTGGAAGCACTCATAAGTACCTTATGGTCACAATCCTCCAAGCGTACCATCCTTGAGCAGCCCCTTCTTTCCACCATCATCCATTTGATGAGGTATCCTTTTCAAATGCTTTACCACATCCTTCCCTGGTCATTGCTGGTGGTTTTCCTTTTCCGCAGAGATTGGAGGCAAAAAATCCGAGAAAACCGTCTTTTATCCTTCAGTATGGTAACGTTGGCAGGAAATATATGGGTCTATTGGATCTCTCCGGCTACCTTACCTCGCTACATCTTCATGCTTTATCCCTTTTTGTTCTTGTTTTTCGCCTACTTTTACCAGCTAAGTTTGGAAATGGGGCGATTTCAAAAAGTGCGTCAGGTATTGGAAGGATTTTTCGGGTTAGCTGCCGTAGTTTTAGCCCTAAGCTTTTGGATCCCTGTTTTTAATCCTCAATTGGTGCATACCAGCGGCATACTTTGGAAGGTATCAATACTGTTTGGGTTAATGGTGCTGTTGATAGGGTTATTCTGGAAATTAAAAGAACACCGAATAATCATTATGATCCTTGTATTGCTAATGATGCGGACGGCTTTTTCAACCTTCATCTTACCAACCCGGGCCGTTAACTCAAAATACCCCCTTTTACGAGAATCAGCGCATCAGGTAGTGCAAATTACCAAAGGCCAGCCTTTGCACCTTTTAAAGCCTACCCCGTTATCCGTTGAACAGAGCTTTTATATAACCCGCGAGCGGGAATCAGTGCTAAAAACTGTGGCACCTGACACGCTTAAGCACCCCCAAGGTTATTACATTGGTTCAGATTCCGCTCTCCGCAATCTCAATTATAAACAGCAATGTTATTTCCATACTAAAGATAATAACAAAAAGCTTTATTTGTTTAAAATTTCTAGTCCGGTTAACCAGCAACAGTTTCTCAATCACAATTATTGAAAAGAAAACCTTTTGAGAGGAATAGGACGATCTGCTAATCCAGCACTCAGTGGTCAGACCTTTGATAAAGAGGCTGCAAAGAAGTCCGAGTCAGCGACTAGTGGGGAAGTCATGACAGTAGATGGTACCGTATGGCGTACCCTGTTTCTATTTATTATTCTAATGTTTCCTGCTCTTTATACGTGGAGTTTAGTAGGCACAGGCGTATCGCTTGCCCCTTACTTATGGGGAGGTACGATTGGCGGATTGATCGTAGCTATTGTTACCATTTTTAAAAAATCCTGGGCCCCTTACACAGCTCCTCTCTATACTTTCCTGGAAGGCATGGTACTGGGTGCCTTATCCGGGATGTTTGAAAGTCAGTTCCAGGGAATCACCTTACAGGCCGTGGGGTTAACTTTTGGAACCCTTTTAATGATGTTGACAACTTATTTAATGGGCTGGATTAAAGTTACTGAAAAATTCAAGTCCGGAGTGATGATCGCCACTGGTAGTGTAGCCCTGGTCTATGTCATCTCGATGGTTATGAATATGTTCGGTGGGAGCGTCCCTTATATTCACGGCAGTGGCATTATTGGTATAGGTTTCAGCCTTGTGGTTGTAGGTATTGCTGCCATGAACTTGCTATTGGATTTTGAATTCATCAATGAAGGCGTCCAGAAAAAGGCTCCTAAGTACATGGAGTGGTTTGCAGCTTTTGGGCTGATGGTAACCCTTATTTGGTTATACATCGAAATGCTTCGATTATTGTCCAAAATCCGGAGATAAAAAATACAATAGGCGGAGCAATGCTCCGAGACTGGTTTTATTGGGCTAGATCCGCTGTAATGGCTTCTACGGTTGGTAAGGGTTCTCCTGCGATGTAGGTTAAAAGCGCTCCGCCACCTGTAGAAATGAAAGAAGCGCGGTTAGCAAGGTTAAATTGATCGAAAGCCGTGGCCGTATCACCCCCGCCAATCAGCGAGAATGCGCCATTCTGGGTGGCACCAGATACCGACAAGGCTAGGCGGTAAGTACCTTCTTGTAGCCCATCTACTTCAAAAACCCCTACCGGACCGTTCCAAAAAATGGTCTGACTGTTTTTGATTAGCTCCTCATACTGCTCAATGGTTTTCGGGCCGATATCCGCACCCATAAGGTTATCCGGTATTTCTACACCGGCGGTTATTTGTTTTGGCGCTTCTGAACTAATAGTCTCGCAGGCTATGGAATCGGATGGCAGAAAGAGGTTTACATTATTTTCTTCAGCTTCCTCTATAAGGGAAAGGGCTAAATCAAGGTAATCGGACTCCAACATGGAGTTACCGATATGGTAACCTTTGGCTTTCAGGAAAGTGTAAGTCATCCCGCCTCCAATCAGGATGTTGTCTGCAAACTGCATCAACGAGCGCAGTAGTTGTATTTTATCAGAAACTTTAGAACCTCCGATAATAGCCGTGTAGGGTTTGTCGGGGTGTTTAGCTACCTTATCCGCGTTATTAAGTTCGGAGGTCATTAAGGAGCCCATCATACGCCTATCTGGCGGAAAAAAATCAGCAATTGCGGCCGTAGAAGCATCGCTACGGTGGGCGGTACCAAAAGCATCATTGATATACACATTCCCAAGCTGCGCTAGCTTTTCAGCAAATTCTGAGTGATTTTGTTTTTCCGCTTTATGGAAGCGGAGATTTTCCAGCAGCATAACCTGGCCAGGTGCTAAATTTTCGGCCATTTGCTTAGCCTCTTCTCCCACGGTTGATGGCTGAAAAAGCACCTCACGCTTTAACAGTGCTTTTAAATGCGGAACAATATGCCGAAAAGAGTATTTTTCATGATATTCCCCTTTAGGACGCCCCATGTGGGACATTAAAACAATAGACCCCCCATCGTTCAATACTTGCTCTATGGTTGGCAGGGCTGCTTTGATACGGGCATCATCTATAACCTGATGCTGCTCATCTAACTTTACATTAAAGTCCACCCTTATCAAGGCCGTTTGACCCTCAAAATTGAATTCATTTAAGCTTGACATACCACAATTTTTCTGGTCCTGTTAGGAAATTAAAAAAAGGGAAACAACTATCATTCAAGAATTTTGGACAAAGGTAATTGATGCCTTCTGCTTAAGCTATAGATAGGTAACATAAATTTAACCTGCAAGGTGTGGGGGGTATTTTATACTTTTGTGGATGTAAAATATTCCCAAATATGTTTGAATCCAACCCTTATCAAACAAAGGCCATTCAGCTGGTAAACCAAAATGCTGAACGGTTAAATGGTGCGCATATTCGAGGCCTATTTAAAGAAGATGATCAGCGGTTTGAAAGCTTTTCCCTTCAGGTGGGCAACCTGCTACTGGATTACAGCAAAAACCTACTTGATGAGCAAGCACTTACAAGCCTTACTAAGCTTGCTGAGGAAATGGATTTGTTTTCAGCAGTTGAGGGGCAGTTTAATGGAGCCATTGTTAACCAAACAGAAGACCGCGCAGCCCTCCACACCGCCCTTCGCGCTCCTTCAAGCGTCCCTGATAAAGGAATTACTCAACAAGTGTTGGACGAGCAGGCTAAAATGAAGGCTTTTAGCGATAAAATTCACAAGGGCCATTGGAAGGGATATACTGGAAAACCAATTACGGATGTTGTGCACATAGGCATAGGGGGATCACACCTAGGTCCCGAGATGGTTTCAACAGCCTTGAAGCCGTATCAGCAAAATGGTATTAAAGTGCATTTTGTGGCTAATGTGGATGGAACAGCGCTTCATCAAACGCTGCAGGCTTTGAGTCCGGAAACAACCTTGTTCATCATTGCCTCCAAGTCATTTGGTACCCAGGAAACCTTAACAAATGCCCAATCGGCTAAGGAATGGTTTGTAAGCAACGGGGGATCTTTAGAAGTCGTTCAGCATCATTTTGTTGCTATTTCTACCAATGTCTCGAAAGCGGAGCATTTCGGCATAGCTCCGGATCAGGTTTATCCCTTCGGGGATTGGGTAGGAGGGCGGTTCTCCGCCTGGTCTACCGTAGGCCTGCCAATCGTTGCACAGGTTGGCTTTGAGCATTTTTATCAGTTTCTGGAAGGAGGCCGGGTGATGGATGACCATGCCCTTAATGCTAACCCTGCCCATAACATGCCAGCCCTTATGGCCATGCTTAGCTTCTGGTATGGGCATTTTTTTGGAGCACCCGCTGAAGCTGTCCTTCCGTATGATGCTAACCTGGCCAAATTTCCTGACCACTTGCAACAACTTTTAATGGAAAGTAATGGAAAGCATGTGGATCGCCACGGTAATTCAGTGGCTTATCCTACTCAACCCGTAATTTTTGGCGGTCCTGGCACTAATGTTCAGCATTCATTTTTCCAACTACTCCACCAAGGGACTTCAACTATTCCTTGTGATTTTCTTTTGGCAGCCAATCCGGGGTATGAGATAGGTGATCATCATCACAAACTTTTAGCGAATGCGCTGGCTCAGCCTGAAGCTTTGATGAATGGTAAAACTTACGATCAAGTACTTAGCGAGATGCAGGAAAGCGGTGCAGATCCTTCAACCATCCAAAAACAGGCACCCTATCGAACGTTTCCGGGTAACAATCCTTCCAATACCCTGCTTTATCAGGCTCTTACACCCTACACCTTAGGAAACCTGTTAGCCCTTTACGAGCATAAAACAACGATGCTAGGCTATCTCTTGAATATCAACAGTTTTGATCAATGGGGGGTAGAGCTTGGGAAGTCCTTGGCTAAAGCGATTTTACCGGAACTTAAGGAAGAGGAAAAAGCTGGCAATCACGATGCTTCTACCAAAGGGCTAATTAACACGATAAAAGCCTGGCGAGGTACTTCTTGAAATCCCTTTTTACTTACAAAAGGTGAATCCTTTCCTATGGCTATCTTTGCCAGATTTTAAAACGGAATTCATGAGCCTTAACCTGACCAAGCCCTTGGTTTATTTTGACATAGAAGCCACTGGCTTGAGTATTACCAGCGACCGAATCGTGGAAATAGCCTTCCTGAAGGTAGAAACCGATAACACCGAAACCACCCGGACCTGGAGGGTGAATCCGGAAGCAACCATATCTGATGAGGCCTACAAAATCCATAAGATCAGCCAGGCTGAAGCAGAAACCTACCCACCTTTCAGGGATATAGCAGGTGAAGTGGCTAACCTGATTGGGAATGCCGATCTGGCAGGGTTTAATTTGTTGAAATTTGATCTTCCGCTCCTGATGGAGGAATTCATGCGGGCAGAGGTCGATTTTGACCTATCAAAGCGGAAAGTTGTGGATGTCCAGCGCATTTTCCATCTCATGGAAAAACGTACCCTTGAAGCGGCTTATCGCTTTTACTGTAATAAAGACTTGTCCCAGGCCCACTCAGCTGAAGCCGACACGGTAGCTACCCATGAGGTTCTGAAAGCCCAGATCCAGCACTACGATGAACTTGATAATGACATTAAATTCCTGAATGATTTTATAGGTGATCCTAAAAGTCATTATGTCGACCTTGCAGGGCGACTGGCTTATAACAAAAAGAAAGAGCCCGTTTTCAATTTCGGTAAGTATAAAGGGAAGCCAGTAAAGGAAATCCTTAAACAAGACCCATCTTATTACAATTGGATGATGCAGGGAGATTTTCCTGAATATACCAAACGTAAAATGACCGAATTACGTCTACAAATGAAACAAGAATAAACAGGAGGCTAAACCCGCAGATTTATGACCCCCCAATCTACGAAAGTTGCATTCTTTACGCTTGGCTGTAAGCTTAACTTTTCGGAGACATCTGGTATTAGCCAGCAATTCAAAGAGCAAGGGTTTGAGGTGGTGGGTTTTGAGGAAGCAGCTGACATTTATGTGATCAATACCTGTTCAGTTACCGAGCATGCTGATCGGAAGTGCAAAAAAGTAGTTCGGGATGCCCTAAAGCATAATAATCAAGCACGCATTGCTATTATTGGCTGCTATGCCCAGTTAAAACCTGAAGAAATAGCAGCAATACCAGGTGTAGATATGGTTTTGGGCGCTAAAGAAAAATTTAACCTCCTCCATCATCTCCAAAACCTCACGGAAACTGCCGAAACCCAGGTTTTTAAGAGCCCCATCAAAGAGGTCAAGCATTTCGAAAACGCCTATTCTCTTGGAGATCGCACGCGTTCATTTTTAAAAGTGCAGGATGGCTGTAATTATTTCTGTTCTTTCTGCACCATCCCTCTGGCTCGGGGGAGAAGCCGTAGTGATTACATTGCTAACATTGTTCAATCTGCCCGCAAGATTGCCATGGAGGGCGTTAAAGAAATTGTGCTGACGGGCGTCAACATTGGGGATTTCAGGAATGATCGTGGGGAAACTTTTTATGACCTGGTGCAAGCATTGGACGAGGTACCAGGCATTGATCGCTACCGTATATCTTCAATTGAGCCTAACCTTTTATCCAATGAAATAATTGACTTCGTAGCCCATTCTCAAAGGTTTGTTCCGCATTTTCATATGCCCCTCCAATCAGGTTCAGATTATTTACTAAGTAAAATGCGCAGGCGTTATAGAACCGACCTGTATGCGGAAAGGGTTCAACGCATTCGGGAGCAGCTACCGGAGGCTTCTGTAGGCGTGGATGTGATCGTAGGTTTTCCAGGGGAAACCGATGAAGAATTTGCTAAAACTTATCAGTTCCTGAAAAGCCTTCCGATCAGCTACCTACATGTTTTTACCTATTCTGAACGCGATAATACGCCAGCTATCAGGATGGAAGGTACTGTGCCGGAGCATAAACGGACAGAGCGCCGTAAGGAATTACAAAAGCTTTCCAAGCATAAGCAGGGGGCCTTTTACGAGCGATTTACCGGTAATACAGCTGAGGCGCTGTTTGAGCAAGCCAACAAACAAGGGATCATGCAGGGATACACTAAAAATTACCTTAGGGTATCCATCCCTTATGATGCTAATTTGATCAACAAAAGGCAGCAGGTAAAACTTAGTTATATCCAGGATGATGGGACGTTTGCAGCTGAATGTCTAAAAACCGACAAACTACCGGAAAAGCCTGTTTTAACAGATTAGTTGGCATGATTTTCAATTCTAAAAGATTTGATATCCAAATTTTTTTAACCAATAAAGCATTGTACAGTTAAAACTCTATCTAACCTAAATTAATCCTTTTATGCCTTATAAAATTATAACAAAGGTTACCCTTGGCCTTGCTCTTCTTGGATGTTGTGGTCTTTCAGTAAATGCTCAGAATGTCCAGATTCGAGATCCTGAGGTTGACTTAAAGCAAGAAGGCTTGAATAAAGTAGACCCAGCCGAACAGCAAAAACTTGCTAATCAGGCATTTTGGCAAAATTTTAAATCTGCTCATCCTACTTGGCAGGCATGGTTTAATGAAAAAACAAAACTTCCCCATAAGGCCTATGGAAAGCCCATTGATGTACAAGGGAATACGCTTAAAACTAAAGCTAACAAAGTACTTGAAGGTGTCTTAGACGCTTTTCCTATTGAACCTGAGCAATTGAAGTTTGATAATACCCGGAGCTCACCCAATGCGGGGTTTGTTACTTTTAAGCAAACCTTTAACAAAAAGAAAGTATTAACCAGCAAGGTTAAATTAAGGTTTACCAAAAAAGGAGCCCTGACCCAATTTTCGCTTGACTACTACCCGGCTATTAGTGATTTGCCTAAGCCAAAACTGACCCCTAAAGCACTGCTTAGTGCTGCAAAAAAAGGCATTGATGGAAATGTAAAAGAGGCCAAGATTAATGGAGGCCTTCAAATCCTCCCTAACAAGGGTGATTATTATTTAGTAAGAGAAGTGACCATCAGAGGGGAAAAGCCAAGTCAAAACGAGCCTTTTGACTACCGTACGCTAGTAGATGCTAAAAGTGGAGATATCCTCTACCGCAAAAATCGCGTTGTTGAGGCTAATTTTAATGACCTACCCTTAAAAGGAACTGTAGTAGATGAATACCCCGGAAATGGCCAAAAGGCTGTAAACCTTCGGCATCTCTCCGTTGAAGCAAATGGCCAAACTTTTTTTACTGATAGTACTGGGGAACTATCTATTAACTTGCCTGATAGCACGCAAGCTAATATTACGCTTGAAGGAAAATTTGCCAGTGTCCAAGATCGTGGAGAGCAATCTCCTGCCTTTCAAAGAGTTTTGGATACCAGCAGAAGCGTTCAAAAGATATCGTTTGACAGTGCAGCTCGTCTCGATCAAATTTCCGCCTACCATAATACCAATACCATTCATGATTACATGAAAGGATTAATGCCGAATTTTACAGGCCTTGACAATCCCATTGAGGTAAATACAGGCCTTGAGCAAGGGCAGGGTTGTAATGCGGTGTACAATCCCAGAGAGAATTCCATTAATTTTTTTGAAGACAACGACCAATGCCCAAGTTTTGCCAAAGTGGCGGATGTAGTTTACCACGAATATGGTCACGCTATCAACAGTGTTTTCTATGAAGAAAATGGATCGACTTTCAGAAACGGAGCGTTAGGGGAAGGTTACGCTGATGTTTGGGGTATGCTGCCCCCGGATGATCCGGTAATTGGAAAAGGAATTACCAATGGTCCGGGAAACAGGGTAATTCGCCGGTATGATAGGAATCCTAAGGTTTATCCCCAGGATATAACCGGCGAAGTTCACGATGATGGGGAAATCATAGCAGGCGCTTTCTGGGATATGAAGAAAAACCTGGATTCGCTGGATCAAATGGCCCAGCTCTTTGCGGCTACTTATCAAGCCCTGCCGAATGCCATGGAAGGGAATGAAGGACAGCTTTACAGGGATATTTTATTAGAGGTCTTAACGGCTAATGATGATGATAACGATTTGTCAAATGGCACCCCGGACCAGGACGCAATTACCTCAGCTTTTGCTAGGCACGGTATTACCCTTCTTGCCGGTATTGAACTGGATCATACGCCCCAAAAGTTGCGGAAACCAAACACAACTTCCGATTTTACGGCTTCTATTGATGGTCAGTTGCTTACGCCTATTGGCGGTATTCGACTTAAGTACAAGTTGAATGATGATCAACAATGGCAAACCAATGATTTGCAAAAACAAGGTAGTCAGTCCGTTTATAAGGCCTCTATTTCCGGGGCTGATACCGGCGATGTGATGACCTATTATTTTCAATTACTTGATCAACAGGGAAATGTATCAGCAACGCTCCCGGAAGGTGCAAACGAAAATACCATTGAAAATTTGCCCTATTACACCTTATACGGCTTTGATGTGATTACCCATGATTCCCTCAATAGTAGTCAAGGCTGGTCCATTAGTGGCGATGCCCGGTCAGGCATGTGGACTTTTGCAGAGCCGGTGCCTTCTTTCATAGACGGTGAGCCTGAAACGCCGGAGAACAGGGTGCAGCCAGCCTCCGATCACACTGGTGGCCCTGTAAACAAATGTGCTGTAACGGAGAATGCCCCCAGCCGGAATGTTCAACAGGGTTTTGCTGATATAGATAATGGAGAGACGATTTTAATTTCATCGTATTACAATGTCGATACCCTTCAATCCCCGGTTATTGGTTTTCACCGGTGGTTTAGTAATGCTACTGGTACGAATCCAAAGAACGACCCATTTGAGGTATACATTCAAAGCCGTCAGGGAAGTACCTGGACGGAGGTCAGTAATACTTTTCAACCCGATAGGGAATGGCGTATGCGCTTAATTGATGTCAATTCAAGGTTAAACCAACAAGTTGAGGCTGTTAGGTTGCGATTTATTGCTTCCGATCGTGTTGATAATTCAGAGCAGCAGGCAGGTCAGAGTATTACGGAAGCTGCTGTGGATGATGTGGTCGTTTATGAGCGTCTGAGAAAAGGCTTCCGCCCAGTGGGCCAGTCTGACCTTTCTACTAGAGGGGCTTCAATGACCGTATTCCCCAACCCTACGAATGGTATTGTTAAGATTAACCGGCCGGAACAGAAAACAGCGGTTAAGGCTCAGGTGATCAATGCGCATGGACAAGTTATGGAAAGAATGCCATTAGGAGGGGGTACGACCATTGTTGACTTTTCCGCAATAGCACCAAGTAAAGGAGTTTACATCCTTAAATGGCGGGAACAAGGTCAAGTACACCATCAGCGGATCCTGTACCGTTAAAGTAAGCCACAAGTATGATAGCTTAAGGCAATGCCTATACGCCAGCACTGGCTTATTACAAAAGCACTGGTCCGGAAAGAACTCCTGATGGAATGGAGGCAAAAGTACGCCCTTAGTGGCGTACTTTTGTATGTCGTAACCACCGTCTTCCTCCTCTATTTCCTTTTTGACACCGTGGGACCTGAGAGCTGGGCAGCCCTTTTCTGGGTAACCGTTCTTTTTGCTTCCATTAACGCAGTGGCTAAAAGTTTCATGCAGGAAAGTTATGGTCGGATGCTGTATTTTTACAGCGTAGCAGCGCCTTTTCACTTCCTTTTAGCCAAAATGGTATATAACCTCCTTTTGCTTTTAGCCATCAGTTTTCTTACCCTTTTAAGTTTTTGCCTATTGCTGGGTACGCCTATTGAACAGCTGTTTGATTGGGGCGTTATTGCAGGTACGGGGAGCATAGGCTTTAGCTTAACGTTTACTACCATTTCGGCTATTGCCGCTAAGGCTGAAAACAATGCAACGCTCATGGCTATTTTGGGTTTTCCTGTTGTGTTACCTCAATTAGCTTTACTAACAGACCTCTCAAGAACCCTAATACTTACAGGGCGTTTGGGATCCGCTGATGATACCCTTTTAGCTATTGGCGCTGTTGATCTGATCATTGTCATTGTCTCCTTTTTGCTGTTCCCGTACCTTTGGCGCGAATAATAGACGGCGGTGGATTATGGATTTTAGAAGACACTGGTGGAAAGCTTTGGGAGTGATACTTTTAATCTACACCTTGATTATGGGGTTTCTAGGAAAAGTGCCGGCCATGGGTGTTTTAAAAGAAAGTATTCGCAACTTTTATTTTCATGTTCCCATGTGGTTTGGAATGATCATCCTTTTTGCAGTAGGAGTGGTTTACAGTTTAAAGTACCTTCACAGCCAACGATTGGGTGATGATAGAATTGCAGTAGAGTTTGTGAATGCCGGCATTTTATTTGGGCTTATGGGTATGGTAACCGGTGCCCTTTGGGCAAAATTTACCTGGGGTGAATGGTGGAGTAACGATCCTAAGCAGAATGGTTCCGCTATAGCACTTTTGCTGTATTTTGCCTACTTAATCCTGCGCAATGCTATTCAAGAGCCACAAACCCGCGCTAGGATATCGGGTGTTTTTAACATCTTTGCTTTTTCTGCAATGATCCCGTTGATTTTTATTTTACCCAGGCTAACTGATTCACTGCACCCTGGAAGTGGTGGAAATCCCGGATTTAACGCCTATGACCTGAATTACAATATGCGTTTTGTCTTCTACCCGGCTGTTATAGGTTGGACGTTACTTGGCGTATGGTTGGCCACGCTCTGTATCCGTTTAAAACAAGTGGAACGGAAAATCCAAGGTTTGGATGAATTTGAAGGTTAAACGGTATGACGATCTTAAAGAATTCGACCGCTAAAATGCCATGCTATTGAGCGCTCTAAGCTTTTATTCAACTTTGAAAAAACTTACTGCTATAACCCTGTGTTGTTTATTTACAAATATGGCATATGCACAGGAGCGGGGCATGGCTGAAACCCTCAGAGATTCTGGTAAAATTTATGTTGTTGTAGGTGTGGTCCTGTTAATATTTGTTGGGGTGTTAATTTACTTGATACGAATGGATAGAAAAATCAGCAAGCTAGAAGCTTTGAATCGAGCAGATAAAACCGAAAACCAATGAAGAAAACAAACCTCATAGCCCTTGTCTTATTAGCTGTTTCAATGGGAATTATCATTGTGGCTTTAGGTGATAGTAGTCAATACGTTAGCTTTGATAAAGCGGCAGATTATCCCAATGAGCAGTATCATGTAGTGGGTAAGTTAATGGAAGAAAAGCCGATGATCTACGAGCCAAGGGAAAATCCTAATAAGTTTACTTTTCATTTAAAAGACGAAAAGGGCAATGTTAGAAAGGTTATTTACAACGATGCCAAGCCAAGAGACATTACTAAAACCGACCGTATTGTCCTTGTAGGGGAGATGAAGAGTCAAGAAACTTTCCACGCAGATCGCATTCTCATGAAGTGCCCTTCCAAGTATAAGCAAGACCGTATCAAGGGCAAGAAGAAGGAGATGGCTAAAGCGGACTAACTAATGAAGTATCAAGGCGAAGCGTTATTTCCAGGTAACCTGGGTTACTTTTTGGTCACCCTTATGTTCACGGCTGGATTGATTTCCTTAATAGCCTATTACATGGCTGCGAGGAATAATAAGGGTAGCTTATCATGGAAAAGTATAGGCAGGTTTTCTTTTGGTATTCATGGATTGGCTGTTATAGGAGTGATGGTCACCATGTTTTATCTTATTTATAACCACATGTTTGAGTACCAGTATGTATGGTCGCACTCCTCCAAAACCCTTCCCACCAAATACATGATCTCCTGCTTTTGGGAGGGGCAGGAAGGTAGCTTCTTACTTTGGTCTTTTTGGCATATTGTGCTCGGGACTATACTTATGGGGGTGGCTCGTAAGTGGGAATCATCGGTAATGACGGTGGTATTGCTTGCCCAGGTTATCCTGGCCTCGATGCTATTGGGGCTTAAGTTTGGGGACGTCACCATTGGTAGTAATCCCTTTGTCTTATTAAGAAATGCCAAAGAAAGTGCCCCGATCTTTCAAAATGCCAATTATCTACAGATGATCACGGATGGTCAAGGGCTGAATCCGTTGTTGCAAAACTACTGGATGGTCATACATCCGCCTGTGTTGTTTTTAGGTTTTGCATCTACCATCGTTCCTTTTGCGTATGCGATAGCCGGGCTTTGGAAACGAGACCTTAAAAACTGGGTAGGCGAAGCGTTACCATGGACGCATTTTTCCCTGTTAATTCTAGGAGCTGGCGTTCTTATGGGCGGTGCCTGGGCGTATGAAGCTTTGAACTTTGGAGGATTTTGGGCCTGGGACCCTGTTGAAAATGCAGCACTGGTGCCTTGGTTATTGATTGTGGCTGGTTTACACTGTATGGTGATCTATAGGAGTCGTGGTAAAGCCCTCTTTTCAGCTTTCCTCTTCATTATCCTGGGGTTTCTTTTAGTCTTATATGCCACCTACTTAACCCGCAGTGGCGTGCTGGGCGATTCCTCGGTTCACTCTTTCACGGGTGCAGGGCTTTCATGGCAGTTACTAGGGTTTATTTTTACCTTTTTAATTCTATCAGCGGTATTGATGACAAGGCGTTGGGGCTTGATCCCCGGTAGTAAGCAGGAAGATCAATTGCTATCACGAGAATTTTGGATGTACATTGGTAGCTTGGTCCTGACCCTTTCAGCTTTCCACGTAATTTTTGTCACTTCTTTTCCGGTGATCAGTAATATACCTGGTTTGGACCTGGCACCACCAGCCAATAAAATTGAACACTACAACAAATTCCAACTACCGTTTGCGGTTATTATTACTTTTTTAACAGGGTTTGGACAATTCCTTCGTTACCGCGAATCGAAAGGGTGGCCATTTCTTAAGCAATTGGTTGGTTTGTTAATCGCTAGTGCCTTAGTCACCTATGGCTTGAAATGGTTGACTGGCATGGAAAACCTCATTTTCCTCACACTCCTTTATGCATCAGTTTTTGGGGTAGTTGGAAATATCGCTTTTATGGGGCCGTTTTTAAAGCAAGGACGATTCCGGTTTACATCTTCATCTGTAAGCCACATAGGCTTTGCCCTTATCATTATCGGTGCTTTGGTCTCTACTTCTCAGCAGAAGGTGATATCACTTAACCGGCAGGGGGTGGATTATGGCAAAAATTTCGATGAGAAAGCTGAGCGTCAAAATAAGTTGCTCAGGAAGTTTGAGCCGAAGATCATGGACAACTACCTCCTTACTTACATAGGGGATTCCACCAAAAAACCAAACACCTATTACAAGGTACGCTACCACCGGTTACAGTCCAAAACACTCGATACGCTTGGGTCTTTTACGCTTAAACCCAGGGCTCAGATAAATGACAATATGGGACTAATTGCAAGCCCTGATACTCGTCATTACCTTACGCGTGATATATACACACACGTTAAGTCGGTTCCGGATAAGACCCGTGGTGATTTTGATCCCCAGTACGATTCTTTCAAAACGTACAAAGTAAAAAGGGGCGAAACATTCCGGCACAAGGACCTGACTATTCGAGTGCTAGGTATTGATCCTGATGTCCCTGAAGCGGAAGTTCCCTTTTCGCAGTACCGGATAGCTAGTAAGCTGAAACTAAGCGTTTCCAATGATTTTATTACCAAGACCGTTTCTCCTCTTATGGTCCTAAAACGGGATAAAATATATTCGCCGGGAACTGAAATTGAGCAATTGGAAGGAAAAGTCAGGTTTACCCGTATTATTCCTGAAGAGGAAGCTTTTAAGGTAGCGGTAGCTAAGGGTGAGCAAAAAGTAAAGGACTACATCATCATGAAGGCCATCATGTTTCCCTATATCAACCTCTTGTGGCTGGGATGTGTAGTAATGACAGTGGGTTTTGGGATAGCCGTTTACCGCCGGAAGCTTGAAAGAAAAGCTGCTAAAAAATCAGCCTAAAAAACTTTCTGGTTTAAAGCTTACACGAGGAGGAAGCTTGTTTAACTTGGCATCTTACGATAAATATTTTGCTACAATCGGCAGTCGTCTGCCCATGCCAAAGGCCTTATCGGAAACCCTAAGAATGGGAGGCGATTGGTAGCGTTTGTACTCGCTTTGGTTCACCATCTTTAAAGCAGACCTCACTGTTTGCTCCGGGTGCCCTAATTGGATGATTTCTTCTGGCCCCTTGCGGTTCTCAATGTATTCATACAAAATAGGGTCTAAGTCCTCGTAAGGAGGTAGCATATCAGTGTCTTTCTGATCATGGCGCAGTTCTGCAGAAGGTGCTTTGGTAATCATGTTCTCTGGTATCGTTGGTCCAAGTTGATCATTAATGTAACGCGAAAGGGCAAAAGCCTCGGTTTTGTAAACATCCCCTATCAGCGAAAGGCCTCCACACATATCCCCGTATAGGGTGCTGTATCCCACGGCCATTTCGCTTTTATTGGAAGTGTTCAGCAGAATGTGGCCAAATTTATTGGATATTGCCATAAGGCAAACGGCCCTGCTACGCGCTTGAAGGTTTTCTTCTGCAATACCTGGCTTGGTCCCTGCGAAGTGGGGCGCAAGGGTTGATTGATACTGATTGAATAGTTCCTCTATATGAATGGTTTTAAGGGGGCTACCCAGATTTTCGGCCAGGGTGGTGGCATCTTCAATGGAAGCATCCGAGGTATAGGGGGAAGGCATCAGGACCCCTAAAACATTATCAGGGCCAAGGGCCTGAGCTGCTAAGGCCATTGTTAGACCGGAATCTATACCTCCTGAAAGACCGATGATAGCTTTTTCAAAGCCTAGCTTTCGGAAATAATCAATGGTGCCAAGCTTGATTGCCTGAAACAGCCGGTCAAAGCGGCCAGGCGCGCTATCAGTAATTGATACCGGCTCACGCTTTGAATCCTGTTCGGGTACTTGGTAAGTCGTTACCTCCTCTTCAAAATAAGGTAGTTGGTGTATGATCTGACCACTACCGCCCATGATACAGGAACCACCGTCAAAGATTAATTCGGTTTGAGCGCCAATATGGTTGACGTAAACAATAGGTAAACTATGGGCTTTGGCGTGGGCTCGAAGAACCGCCTTACGGCTTTCATCATGGGTTTGTGAGAAAGGCGAAGCCGCAATATTGATGACCAGGTCAGGTTGTTGCTTGGCAAGCTTCGCCATAGGGTCATTGATGTACAAGGGGTTATCGCCAACACTCCAGAGGTCCTCACAGATAGTGATGGCTATTCGCCAACCATTAATGTTGACAATAGACGGATTGAGACCAGGCTGGAAATACCGGTTTTCATCAAAGATATCGTAAGTAGGAAGGAGGTTTTTATAAGTCAAGTGTTGAATCTGACCATCGTACATCGTGTAAGCAGCGTTGTACAAGGGTTTCCCTTTTTCGTTGGGGTTTTGGGAAGGGCCGCCAACAATTGCTGTAATCCCCTCACAAGCTTCAGCTATGGTTTTCATGCAATGCTCACATAACACCACAAAATGGTCAAATTCCAGGAAATCGCGTGGAGGATAGCCACTTATGGCTAATTCCGGGAAAACCGCAAGCTCGCTACCTGCTGCTTTGGCTTCCTTTATAGCCTTTACAATCTTGTTGGTATTACTGCTGAAGTACCCGGTGTGAAAATTAAGCTGTGCTAAACTGACCTTCATATTACCACTCCCCATCTTGAACGCTCCTCTAAAACAAAATGCCTAAATCAAGCGAAATGTAGGCTGTTTTGATATCATATTTACTTTTATCATCCACCTGTGCAAGCCCATTATGAAAGGTTATTCCTCCATTAAGGTAAGTATCTCCTCCTAATTGATACATGGCACCAAGTCCAATGTTTACACCAACGTTCATAAACCGCGAATTGACCGTTATGTCTTCCTCCTTATTCGACTCCACGGATCCATTTGAGGACGTTAGTCTTTGTTCAGTTGCGCGTGACTGTAGGTTAAAACCAGGTGTCATACCAAATTTTCCAAAAAACGTAAAGTAGCCGATTTGGTTGGTTTTAAGCTTAAGATTCAGGGGGAGGTTCAGGTATTGGAGATCCCAATCCCGGCTAGCAATCTGGAAATCATTCGATGAATTGGTGATAAAATTTTCCCTATCTTTAAAACTGACTTTATACCCCCCTTGATACATGAGGTGGTGGATACGTATTTCCAGGGCGTAGTTGTCGGCAAACTGGTACGCCCCCATAGCTCCATAGGAAAAGCCAACTTTTAGACCGTCATTGTTAACACCGCTCAGATCTTCATTTGCTTTTTGGGTTTTGAACCAGCCAAACATAGGGTTGGCCGTCAGACCAATGCGCCAACCTTTTTTTTCTTCTTCTTGTGATAGGGCAGAAACACTCAACGTTACCAACAAGGTAGCGCACAAGAGCTTTTTCATAGTTTTGCGAGTTTATATTAGCTTTTGAAAAGCCACTGCAATGATACAAAAGACCATGCTTCTAGGGGTATTTGCGTTTTTAATAGGACTAAGCGGATGTGATCAAAACGCCAAACCCTGGCTTAAAGCTGATGTTAGCGAGGTTGAAGTAAACTACAAGTTTGAACGCCTTGCGCCCCAACTTTATGAAGGCCCGCGTTCTAATTTTCAACAACGATTAGATTCACTTTATAAAACGCATCCCGATTTAGTTAACCTTTACACCACCCAGGTTGTCGGTATTGGACCTCCGAGAAAAGCCACAAATGCTCAACTTTTAGAGCAATTTATTTACGATCCATACTGGCAAAAAGTCTTCAGGGCTACGCAGTCTACTTTTCAGAATTTAAAAGGATTGCAGCGGGAGCTTACCCAAGCTTTTAAGCATTATCGGCATTACTATCCGGAGGACACTATTCCTGACGTTTACACCTTAGTAAAGGGTATTGACATTCGTTACAAGGTGGCTACTTTACAGGATAAGGCGCTGATCATCTTTTTAGATATGTATCTTGGCAAGGATTACAAATTTTATCCATCTCAGTATCCTGACTATCGGATAGAACGCTTAACACGAAAAAATATGCTACCGGATGTGATGGAAACGCTTTTTCAGGAGAAATATCCTGAGGATAGTTTTACCAATAAGTCCTTTTTAAGCAAAATGCTCTACAGGGGTAAAAAGCTTCATTTTATGAAATCCATGATGCCACGCCAACATGATACGGCCATTATGCGTTACACCCTTGAGGATTGGAATTGGTGCCTTACCTTTGAAAAAAAGATTTGGAACCATTTTGTAAATCAGGAACTGCTCTTCGAAACCAACACTAAAAAGTATACAGATTTTCTGAAAGAAGCACCATTCACAAGCGCTGGTGGTATCCCTCCAGAGTCACCTCCACGCTTAGGAGCATTTATAGGGTTCCGGATTATTAGGGAATATCGTAGAAACACCTCCCAAACAGAATTGAGCAGGCTGATTCAAAATCAAAATTATCAGCAAATTTTAACCAAATCGGGCTATAGCCCTTAAACTAGATTATTTATGGATAAGCGCTTTATTAGAATTTTTACGTTAGTAGGAGGCATTGTGATCGTCCTCCTCATTTTTTCAAGTTCCCTTTTTGTAACCATCGGGGCCGGAGAAAAGGGTGTTAAATATCAGCCACTTGCCGGGGGACTGGATAAAGATGATGTCTATGGTCAGGGATTAAAATTCAAGATGCCCTGGAACTCCATGATCGTTTTTGAGGTGCGGAAGCAGGAAAATAAGCAAACCATGGAAGTCCTTTCATCAAACGGATTGGATATCGGAGTTGATGTATCTATCCGATACAGACCAAGTGATGACAAAATTGGTTACCTGTATGATGATGTGGGTACCAACTACCTCAATAAGATCATAATCCCGGAATTACGATCAGCTACAAGAGAGGTCATTGGGCAGTATAAGCCTGAGGAACTTTACTCTTCCAGTAGAAAAAAGATTCAAAACAAGATATACGAAAGAACCAGACAGGTTTTGGAAAAAAATAATATCCGCCTGGATGCCATCCTGATCCGCTCAATCAGGTTACCTGACCAGATTAAAAATGCCATTGAGCAAAAACTAACCGAACAACAGCGCATCCAGCAAAAGGAATACTCAAAAGAAGTGGCCCAAAAAGAAGCCGAACGGGAAAAAATAGAAGCACAAGGAAAAGCTGATGCCAATGAGATCCTGAACCAAAGCCTGACGGATAAAATTCTTCGAGAAAAGGCTATTAGTGCAACTGAAAAGCTGTCTAAATCTAATAACAGTAAAGTAATCGTAGTAGGCAATGGTCAGGATGGTTTGCCCGTAATGCTAAGTGCAGATAAAAAGTAAACCCTGATTTTTCGACTACTTTGTTCAGCAGGTAGTAGGAGAAGGGGCATGGCAATGAATTCGCCCTTTGAAAGAACAATTCGGCGGCATCATGTAAAATGGTTGACCTACGGATTGTTCTTACCACTGGTAATCGTTTCAGGTGGCCTTCTGTTCTATACCTGTTGTGGTAGTTTAAAGACAGTATTGAGTAATTGGCCGTCCAGCATTGTAGAGCAATTAGCTTGGGTGGCAGGTTTCTTTTTTGCTTATGTGTTGGCAATAGGACTTCATGAGCTTATACATGGGCTTACGTGGATTGCCTTAATTCCCTCAACATGGAAAGTGCTTAGGTTCGGCTTTTTCAAAAACAGCAAAACCCCTTACTGCCATTTAAAAATTTCTGTTAACCGGAATGTTTATCTCAGCGGGGTGGTTATGCCTGGCCTATTGTTGGGCGTAGTCCCTGTTTTAATAGGCCTTTGGCATGGTAATATATTTTTATGGCTTTTAGGGCTTTTTTTAACCTATGCCTCTTTGAATGATGCTGTTATGGCAGGCTATCTGCTACGTGAAAAATCTGGTAGTTTAATTAAAGACCAACCCAATGCTTTGGGCTATTGGGTTTACCCGTCAGATAGTAGTTTTTCCAACAACAATGAAAGAGCTTAGGGTTTTACAGCTTGGAAAGTGCCGTTTAAAACTATGGTTTGGGTACCATCTCCTAATTTAAGGGCCTTTAATTCGCCCTTTATTCGTTTATCTTCATAGGAGTTAATAACTAACGTTCCCTCTGCTCTGGAAGTTGTCTGGGTCTCGTAAATACTGCCGCCACTGGTTTCTAAGATAGCGGCTACTGCTTTATCAGGATTGGTTTCTAAGGTTAGTTTTTTGACTAAAAAAGCTTTCGGGGTTAAGCTGGAAGCCTTGTCCAAAATGTATAAGGTCATTTTAACAGAATCCTTTGCCGCTTTACCTCCGGTTATTCTAATATTTGTTTGAAATGTCAAAGGACCCGGAACTTGATTTGAAGAATCTTCTAAAACCGTGAAAGTGGGTGAAAATGAGAAAACGTCATTGATGGCACCCCTAATGCGAATATTTGCCTTACCTTTTGGGCCGGAATCACCACTGTTGTTGGTGTCGCAACTGCCCAGTCCGATACCCACTGCTAAGATTAACAGGAGGATGAATAGGTTACCTTCCCCAAACCGCAGTTGGCTGTTTTTTATCAAGCTTAATCTAACCATGGGAACGGTACACTTTCCTTAATGCCCAAAGCCCCACAATAAAAAAGGCTATTAAAGTGATTCCGATTATATTTTGGCTAAGTAAAAGATACCCAATGCCAAACATCAGGGCAAATGAAGAGGCCGCAGTCAGGCCCCATTTAAGCAACATTGCTTGAAGTGTACTGCTTTGTCTTTCTTGCGGAAGTAAATGCTGCGGCCAGAAACCAAATGGTTGAACCTTTTGAGCAAAGGCTTTTAACACCTCCTTATTTACCGGAGGCGTGAGCAAAGTAACTGTTACCGAAACCAATACGCTTCCAAGAGCACTAAAAAGCAGTAAGTATTCCTGTTTTTGTTGTGGGAAAAAGGCCAGGAAACCCAAGGCCATGATCATAGAAGTGCTAATGCCACTTATTTCAGTCCATGCATTGGCCCGCCACCATATCCAGCGTAAAATCTGGGGAAGGCCCATGCCGGCTCCCAGCGCAAAAAAGAACTTCCAGGCATCTCCTATGGATTCGATCTGCGTGGCAATTAGTACTGATAAAAGCGCCAGCCCTATCACCGTTAGCCGGCTCCGATTTACAAGTTGCTTGTTGGTCGCATTTGGGTTGATCTCCTGTTTGTAAATATCGTTGATCAAATAACTCGCTCCCCAGTTGATGTGGGTGTCCACTGTACTCATGAAGGCTGCCACTAAGCTGGTGAACACCAAACCTAAAAGCCCCGGTGGTAGCAAAGCTTTCATTAACAATGGGTAGCCCATTTCCCGATCTTGACCTACTTGGGCACCCGAGGGTAAATTGGCAGCAGGGTCGCCAAGCGGGAATATGACCAAGCAAACAAGCCCAATAAGCAACCAAGGCCACGTACGAAGTCCGAAATGGGCAAACATGAACCAAAAAGCCCCCTTTTCCGCATCTTTTTCTGACCGGGCCGTATTGATTCTTTGTGCTAAGTAACCCGACCCATCTGAAAAATACTGCCCCCACCAAAGTACACCTATGTAGATGAGGAAAATATCAAAAGGGAACAGGTTCCCATCCCAGGAGGGAAAGAATTGAAGTATTTCGCTGCTTTTGTCAGGGTAAATGTTGTGGAGTTGATCAACCAACCCGTTTAGACCACCCACATGGTTCACTGCTATCACCGTGAAAATCACCGATGCGCTGATAGCCAATAAAAACTGCAATAGATCAGTGAGAATAACGCCACGAATGCCACCAATACTGCTGTAAACCATCACAAAAGCAAAAAGGACCAGGACTGTAAGGGTATTGTTAAGCTCGCCTAATAGCAAAAAATCCGGCCATTGCGTTTGGATGCTCGCAAACGTAGGTTCTCCTAAAAGCTGCGGCCACTTGATAAAAGGGGTGGTGATTTTGTTCATGGCTTTAAACACCCAGCCCATGACCACACCATTGATGATGATGCTTAAATAACCCGCTTTGAATAAACGTAGGAAACGCGCTGAAGCTCCGTCATAGCGGATGCCGATAAGCTCAACATCCGTCAGCACTTGGCTTGCGCTCCACTTGCGGGCAAAGAAGACCGTCATGGTAGCATAGGTGAGAATACTGCCCCACCATAGCCAATTACCGGCCAGTCCGCTGTTAGCAACAATACCCGTGATAGCTAGCGGGGTATCAGCTGCGAACGTGGTGGCCACCATGGAGGTGCCCAGCCACCACCAGGGTAGGGAGCGGCCGGCTAAGAAATAGGAATCCAGGTTGCGGCTGGCTAGCTTCCTAACCAGAAGCCCAACAACAAAAACAAAGGCAATGTAACCCCCAAGGATGCCCCAATCCAATGCTGTAAACATGGAGCTACGGCTTTAATGAAACGGAGCTTGTAAAATTAGGCACAGCCTTCTGTTAAAGCACAATAAAAAAGCAGCCCATCAGTTTCCAAGCTGAAAGGCCGCCAGACTAGTAAAGACAACGGAGAACTGCCGGGTTTCTACTTGTAGTATGTAAAGTCACCGTTCAGCGTTATGTTCTTAGAACTGCTATCAGCTTTTAGTTTGTAATTCGTAATCTGCCCATGAAGTTTTTCCTGGTTGTTGATATTGATTTCTACGGTGCCGTGGCCGGATGGTAACCAGTTCGTATTAGCTTTTTTGATGGATATATAAGCAAATTCTTCAGGAGTATTTTGACCTAAGGCACTTGCTGAGTAAGTACCGGTACCTAAGTTATCCGGTGTGTAAAAAGTAATCCCAAGGATATAATGGAGTTGGCCAGAATTACTTTCCGATAGAATTAAAGATAATCTGCCTTGAGGTTTATCAGGACCTGAGTTTGGTTTTTTGGTTAATTGGGAAGTATATACCGTGTTCAGATTTTTTTGAATATAACCTGATAACTTGATTGCTGCATTGGAAAGTTTTTTAGGAGCACTAAACTGCCCATTGAGTTTAATGGTCTTTCCGGATTGGGGATTGGTTAACGCAACATTTGTGATGGTTCCTTTTATCCGCGAATCGTTATTTTTGTTAAGATCAATAGTTCCGGAGGTACCGTTTGAAACGTTATCATTGCCATTATGCCGGATCCCAATAATAGCCGCTTCATCCGGGATACTGTCAGTTTCTATTCCTGGACGAATTACTTCTATTGAGCCATTTTTCAAAGGAGGTTTCCGAGCGAATAACAATATAGCTACGCTATCACCAGCCTTATTTTCCCATCCCAGGGTCAGAAGATATCCAACATCTTCGGCCCGTTTTTTAACACTTGGTTTTATATTGGCTTTGATCTGATCATTAACGGAACCAGACAGGGTGATTTTATTCTCAGCATTCCCGCTACTGTTATCATCATCACAGCTAGCAAGCCCCAACAGCAGAAAAAGGGCCAAACGTACAATAAGGCCATTTGGTAAGGACCGAAGTAGAAACATAGGGCTCAGTTTAGGGGTAATCAAAATAAAAACGTCTTCAACTTAAAGCTGATCTTATTTTGGTATTACGACACTTTTTCGACTTGTATACAATAACTTTACAGTATTAAGGATTTATAGGTATGAAATTTAAGTCGGTAAGATTGGTCCACCTTGCGGCTCTCCAGTAAAACAGTCAGAAAGCCGCATAAAGGTGAAAGGTGTTATTGAAGGGCTATTAAGCGATTTATTTAGGAACAGCAAAAGCCCCGTTAGCCGTCACCGTTTTATTATCGCCCTCTAATTTGATACTGTTAATTGTGCCTTCAATTCGGTTTTCGTTGTTTTTAGTGACCTCAACATTCCCGGATTGATCCACCGTTTTATAGTCAGTCCCTTCATAGGTAACATTTAAGTTAACGAACTGATCCGGCACATTGGAAGGATCCTGAACATCTTCATTGTTAAATGCTTCCACCGTATCAGTCTCATTTCCCTCAAGTCCGGTAATGCCAATAGAAACGGTATTGGTGATGTTATCCTCACCTTGCCATGTAATGTTAAGGGCGCTGCCACCTAACTGGAAATTCGGTTGGCTCCTGGCTTTGATGTCCTCTTGCTCATCACCCGTCAGGTTGACAAAGTTGGTAGAGTCGCTTTCATTCTCGTTTTCATTGGCATTGCCTTTCAGGGCGTTAAACTCGGCATTGATGGTAACCTGCGCATCATCATCCGGGTTGGGATTATTCAGCGTAACATCATCAATGGTACCGGCTACCCGGTTGTCGTTATTTGTGCTAATGGTCACACTACCGGACTCGCCACTGAAATTCCAGGATGTTCCTTCGTACACTATGGATACGGTGGAAAACTGACTTGACGCATTGTTCAGGCTTTCCAGAATATCATAAGTACCAGTTTCGATCTTATTACCGGCATTAGTTACCTCGGCTTCTACCTGATTGTCCTGCGCGTCTTTCCAGGATACAGCGAGGGTCGTTATCGGGTTATCGTTTTCCCCGTCTTCCTGTTCTATTTCCACTTCGATGTCCTCATCCGGCTCGATCTCAGCCTCCACAGCACCTGTAAGGGTTCCTGAGGCCTCATTCTTCTGGAGTTCCGGATCATCAGGACTGCTGCTGCCATCATCGTCATCATTACAGCTGGATAGGCTAACAAGAATAGGAGCCAGGGCAATAATCCCAAAGGATTTCATAAAAATCTTCCAGGTTTTCATAAGGTTCTTGCTTTAAAGTTTTCACTGATTCAACTACAAATATAGGGGCTTAAGAGCGCCTAATAGTTGCACTAAGCAAGCTCTCTTTTCTACTGTTCAATCTGCAAGCTATCGCATTGCTCAGCATAGTACCCATTAAAAAGGCCCAATCAATTCAAGTTGACTGGGCCTTTTACTAAGTAGACAGTTCACCAGAATTTTTAATCCTCCGTTTATACTTAAATTCAAAGAGACTTAACCTATCTAATCTTTAGCAAGGTCAAAACCACCGTTGAGGGTTGCTGACAAATCTCTGCGGGAGAGCTGGACGTCATTGAAAGTTCCGGTAATGCGGTCTTCCCTATTGGTAGAAATCCTGATATCACCACCTTCAGAGCTCCATTGGTCTCCATCAAAATTAACTGTTACAGAGGCTTCCTTGTCTATCAACTCAGCATTAAACGTTCCTGTTCTACCTATGGAGAATAGGCTAATTGAAACAAAATTACCATCGTTTCCAGTGAAGCTAATACTGGTCACACCGGGTCCCATTTCTTCTATTTCAGTCACATCAAAGGACGAAATATTCGTAATGGTTCCTTCAACATCACCGGTCAGCTCCGCTTCAGCCTCGTTGGGGTTGCTGGGATCAGGGTCAGGATCAGGATCACCCCCCTCAGTTTTATTCTTAGAAGCATTGAACTCACCGTTAACTGTAACAGAGCCGTTACCTTGTGGTGGAACGAGTTTCATGTTGCTAATAGTGCCGGCTATGGTGCTGTCATTGTTCATGGTGATGTTAATGGCTCCTTTAACGAGCTCATTTGCAGTGTCAGCCTTAGAAAGCCACAATCCCTGACCTTTCAGCTGAACAGTCATTACCCCTTTTGATCCTTGTAGATTGTCTTGGGAGAGAGCAATCGGATTAGCAGGCGTATAGGTTCCGGTTTTACCTACCTGCGTAAGGCCAATGGCTACCTGATTGTCATTGGTATTGGTCCAACTGATAGAGGTCTTACCGTCTTCTTCCTGTACAATGATAGGGCCCTCATTAGCGATTGTTATGGATTTATCCCCACTTAGTTCTAATTTACCCTCGCCTTTAGCGATTTCTGGTTCCGCTAATCCGCCACCTCCGTTATCGTCATCATCACAACTAGTTAAACTGCCAAAGGCAAGCATGGCCGAAACTCCTAAGCAAAGTCTAAACAATACCGTGGTAATAGTCATGTAAGTCACATATTTTTTACCAATACAAATAAGGGTAAAAGTATTGCAAAAAACAAGAATCCTTTCTTGACATTATGGCATCATTAGGCAGATTGGTGTAAATCCTTTGATCAATGGAATAAAAAAGCTCATGCAGCTTAAGCTGAATAGGCTTTTGGTTAATTTATCACTGTAATGGTAACTTACTTTTGGGCATTAAAAGCACCATTGACCGTAATCGTTGAGTCATCCGAGCTTGAATTTTTGCTAAGGGTTACATCGTTAATAGTACCTGCGACTTTATTGCTATTATTAGTGGAAAATTCAACTGACCCATTACTTCCATTAATCCATAAGGTTCCATTCAAGGTAACCTCTATCTGAGAAGCTTTTTCAGGTAATCCCCCACTTGTTGCATCTTCGATAGATAAAGGCTGATAGGTACCGGTTTCAGCACCTCCGCCTCCGGATTCAGATATTATAATGGTTGCGGTATTTTTATTTTGATCCGACCAGTAAATTGTTACTGATGACCGCGTTTCCCCACTACTTACAGTTCCAGCAGTGTCCCTCACATTTGGATCAGTGGTTGAGGCAATGGTATCACTCGCATCCCCACTCAAATAAAGTCTGGCACTATTTTCAGATATATTAGGATCTTCTATATTACCACCTCCGTTACCATTACCCCCATCATCATCATCGCTACAGCTGGAAAGGCCAACGGGGGATAGGGCTAAAGCTGCCATTATGAGGGTGTTGATCATGAGTTTTTTTACGTTCATAGCTTGTGATTTTTTGATTATTACTGTTTCAAAATTATAAAAGAAAGTGGTAAATCTTTGCTATTTCTTAAGCTATTATATTAGTATTGTACAACTACCTCGGTAATTCAGATGTAACAAATAATTATGGACTTTTAATGGGTATTTTTTTAGAGCCTAAACTAAAGCATTTTAAAAATATCATGCTTAAAACCAAAAATAGGAGGTGTAAGCAACCTTAATTGGTATAGCTACTGATTACCGGCTCTCCTATGTAATCTGAGAAAGTAAAACTATGGACAGACAAGCTTTTTCATCCTAATAAAAAGTTCTGATCAAATAAAAAGCCCGCTTAGGAAAATATAAGCGGGCTTTTTGAAAAACTTAGAATTAATTAAATCATTTTAGTTGGTGGCAGTGAAAGTACCTCTAACGGTAACTTCATCCTCACTTTGGGCTGGGCTTAATACAACGTCAGTTAATTCACCTTCAACGTTACTACTATCATTCGTGTTTAAGCTTACAGTTCCTTGCCCAGTTGCCAACCAAGTGTTACCGCCGTATGTTACTGTCATAGACGCATAGTTATCAGGAGTGTTATCACCGCCAATGTTACTTTGCATCACCACATCCAATTCTCCAGTGGGAGCATCGGCTGGAACAATTTGGATAGTGGCAGCGGATCCTTCCTGATTACCTAATCCAATATTTTTGTGGTTAACCGGCTGATCCAATGTCTCAAGGGTAGCTGTTCCAAAAGAAACGGTATCTTCAGCTGCACCTGTTAAGGTAATTTGATTATCGGATCCACTACCGCCACCATCTTTGGATGCGTTAAACTCGCCATTTAGGGTGGCTGTGCGATCACCATTCTGTTCAGTCAGCTCAACATCATTAAGGGTACCAATGATCTTATTTTCATCATTCGTAGTAACTTCAACAGAGCCGCCTGTTCCTTGCCATACAGATGTGCCTACTGTTACATTTACAATTCCGTCTTGTCCAACATTGTAATTGCCGGTACCATTTTCAGGGACAGTAACACTGACAGAACTTGTGTCAGCAGACCAAGTGATTGTTATTGCACCTCCCTGTGAAGCAACTTGTGGTGCACCATCTGCATTAAGGTCTAATTCTACATCGCCGGATGTTGAGGCTTCAGCGCTGTTGTCACCAATATCAGGGCCACCATTACCCCCATCATCATCACTACAGCTGGACATGGTCATGGGTGCCATTGCAACAGCACCAATCATCATTGTGTTAATAAGTAATCTTTTAATGGTCATAGGATTTCATTTTTGATTTAACAGGGGCAAACTTAACAATTTTTTAAAATCGGAAAAAACACTAATCATTGAATTTTTTGAAACAGGGCCACCCATTCCTCTTTTTTTGATTCTTTTTAATAGCCTATTTAAAAATAAGTTGAAACCTTACAAAAGAGAAGATGATTTTATTTTGGCATTGTATTATTAACTAAAGCGTGTATAAATGTAAATTGTCAATTATTACCTCAAAAAAGCCTTAGTGGACATTCATAGGCAGCATTCCAAAGTAAGAACAATCCTTCAATGCTCAATTTCGTGAGGCAAAAAGTTCAAACTTTATAGCTTACAAGGCAACAATCAACCTTGTGTAAATAAAACATTGCTTTACCTCCATCAGGATTCAAATTTGATCTTTGGGTACTGGTACAAAGTGATTTAAAATTTTAAGTCATCCCTTTTTTGAATTGAAAAGTCATAAAAGATTAATTATTACGTTTTAACTTTTAAGCTTAAAAATTAATCATCAATATGCAGAAATACGTCAATTACTGATTACTTTAAGCTTTTTCAAACATTGTTAACAATGTAACATTAGCAGTTTTTAAGCCTATGATTTTAAGCAGCTCCAACAAAATAGGAACTTATTGATGGAGCATTGGTTTAAATAGTTAAAAGGTGTAGGTATGGCTTGTGTGACTTATGACCTGGGTATTAAGGAAGAGCAACTTCAATCCATGGCTGAAAAAGTAGGCGTTTGGAATTTTGCTAAAAAGGCCAGGAAGGTATTGAACGTTTTTTCGGGAGATTTTCCCAAACGGGATGTACTAGAATATGCAATGCTTGAGCAGTATTTAAAACCAGCAATGAAGTACGCTGGTGTTAAGTTTTCTAAAGTCGAGTGGCGTGCCTTTTTGCAGTTAATTTTGGTGAAAGAGCATCCAACGTCAACCTCATAAGACAAGTTAAAACGGGTAAATACTAAAATCGATAGCTAATCCTGGCGTCTAAAAAGTCGGCTACTTCCGCGTGGGATTTAAGTCCAATGCCGATGTGAAAAGGAGACTTCAAAGCATAGGTGAGGCTGTACCGTTGAAACCAATTGGGCTCTGCCTTGTATTGCCTTATCACATAAAAACCTGCCAGGGTGCTAAAGCGAAACCGGCCTAACGAAAAAGCATGACCCGTTAAGACGTTCACGCGCTGGTATTTATCAAACCTTACCTGCTCATTAGGATCATTTTCCACGAGGCTTTTGATGGCGTTGTTGTAAATCCAATTTCCCCCCATTCTTAGCTGATGCAGAGGTGTTAGCTGGTAATTGTAAAACCCTTCTATCCCATAATTCCAAAACCGCTCTTTTATGGTTTTTTTATTCCGCTCTTTGGTTCCTGTAAAAATATTGATCTCGCCACTGTGCCGATTTTCCTGAGATACCTTAGCATTTGAACGATTAAAGTCAGGAAATTGCCATCTATCAGGTTGATAGGCTAGTCCAAGGCTAGCTGTTGGAAAATTAATCCCTTTATTAGGCTTTTTGATACCTCCGTTGGAAATGTGGTTATAGTTAGCAGCCATGGAAATTTGCCAATGAGGATTAAGCCGGTAATTGATACCAGTGCTCAGCCTCAGGAACCCATTGAACCGTACGCTGTAAGATTGGTTTTCAGGGTTGGTTTTGGGGTCATAAGGCTTGTTCAGGTAGCTTAACCCAACCTCACTTTTGAAAGTAAAAGCCCATTGACCGCCAAGGTGGAAAAGGGGTTCCATGAAACCTGACACCGTCAATCCCTGGCCCAGGTCACCAGGGTTATCAAAATTCTGGAAAGCAATAGCAAACCCCGTTCTTGGATAACATTGGCACAGGTCCCATGTTGATTTCCGAAGACTCTGCCAACTAAGACTCAGGTTAACCGTAGCAGGATTGGCATCTTTTGACGCTTCCTCCACCTCCGGGGAATGCACGATTATAAATCCCCTATGGCCCTCCAAACCCCATACGCGCTTACTGGAATCCTGCCCGCTTGCGTAGGAGGAGCTTAGTAAAAAGCTTAGCACAGATAGGAACAATCCCTTTTTTTCTAACATAATCCATCCCATCCTTATTGCCGTGAAGGAACTGTTAGGTTACTCGCCCCTGAAATCAGGGCTACGCTTTTCATTGAAGGCCTGCACGCCTTCTTTGTAGTCAGCTGTACGCCCAGCGATTTCCTGGCAGTACATTTCATATTTCAGCATAGTCTCTAAATCCGAGTAGGTGGACTTGTTTAACATTTTCTTGATCATCGCAATGGCTTTAGTAGGGGCCTGTGCATAATATTCAGCCACTACTTTTATCCGTTCATCCAACTTTTCATCCGCCATGACCTCATTGATGATCCCCCACTCTTTGGCTTCCCCGGCTGTAATTTTATTAGCCATGGTCGCCCATTCAAAAGCCTTTTGAGGTCCTACCATGCGGGGGAGGAAATAGGAAGAACCGGAATCCAGTACCAAGCCTACGTTGATAAAGATCTCGGTTAGCTTGGCGTTTTCAGAGGCCACCAGGTAATCGCAGGCCAGGGCAAGCGAACAACCAGCACCCGCAGCTACCCCATTTATCCAGCCGATGACTGGCTTTTCCATTTGTCTTATGGTACGAATTATCGGGTTGTAGCGGTTTTTGATGGAATCGCTTAGGGAGCGGTTCCCTTCGTCAGAAATCGCCTTCAGATCTTGTCCAGAGCAAAAAGCTTTGCCGGCTCCGGTTATTACCAATGCCCGTATATGCTCATCTTTTTGGGCGGCTTTCAAGCCTTGAAGGAATTCCTGGCTAAGTTGATCATTGAAAGCATTGAATACATCCGGACGGTTCAAAGTAAGGTATGCAACCTGGTTGATCACTTCATAGCTTAGAGTGTCATAATCGGCCATTGTAGGGTTTTTTATCTTTGTGTGCTGTACAAATATAAAATCCAACAGGGCTTTATTAACTAAAGGTGCGTAATAACATGTCCAAAAATTCTACTGAACAATCTTCGCCTTATCGTCAGCTTGATAAACGGACTGTCCGGGACCTTCTACATATTTTAAATGATGAGGATCAAACAGTTCCAGGGGTGGTAAGGGATGTTCTACCAGATATTGAAGCCTTTGTCCAAAGAGCTGAGGAGCAGATGAAAAAGGGCGGCCGCCTTTTCTATTTAGGATCAGGTACCAGCGGTCGGCTGGGGATATTAGATGCTTCTGAATGCCCGCCGACCTTTGGCGTTTCCCACGATTGGATCATTGCATTAATAGCGGGCGGTGACCGGGCTATCCGGTATGCACAGGAGTTTGCGGAAGATGATCTTGAACAGGCGTGGAAGGATCTTCAGACGTATGCCATTAATACAAATGATATTGTATTGGGGTTAACAGCATCCGGTAGTACGCCCTACGTTTTAGGGGGTATTCAGGCTTGTCGTGAACGTAGTATTCCCTGTGGTTGTATTACCTGCAATACGCAAACACCCATTGCAGCCATAGCCGATTACCCGCTTGAAATGGTAGTAGGAGCTGAAGTTGTCACGGGGAGTACGCGTATGAAAGCCGGAACCGCCCAAAAGTTAGCCTTGAATATGATTAGCACTGCTTTAATGGTCCGGTTGGGTAGGGTAGAGGATAATCGCATGGTAGATATGCAGCTTAGTAATCAAAAGCTTATTGAAAGGGGCACTAAGATGGTTCAGCACCTCTGCCATGTATCCTACGATCGCGCTAAGAAACTTTTAACCGAGGAGGGAAGTGTGCGGGCTGTTTTAGAGCGGTACGGTTAGCCTTCAAAAACTTGAACAATTCCGCTAAGCACTGTACCTTGGTAAATGTGAAATAAGGGCTAAGGGCCTGGTTTAAAAAAGCCTGAAACCGAGGAATATTATGCATGATATTGAGCCATATTTTAAATGGCGAGACCTTTACACCGCTGAATCAGATGAGCATTCGCCTTTCTATAAAAGGGAGTACAGCGAATTCCATTTTCCTAATGCCGTCTACAACTTTTGTATTCACCCCCAGTGGGATGATATCGGTTCGCCCACCATTTACTTGAAGATCCTTTTTGTAGACTATGACGTTAAGTTCAGCATTATTGAATTTATTGGCGAGTGGAATGATTGCATTAACAATGACATCATGATCGTGAAAAGGGAAGTCTTTGATTGGCTAATGAAAAAGGGGATCAGCCAATTCATCCTTGTCGGGGAAAATATTTTAAATTTTCACTCAGACGGAGATGAATACTATGAAGAGTGGTTCCAGGAAATTATAGAAGATGATGGCTGGATTGCAGCCTTGAACTTCAGAGGCCACGTTCTGCAGGAAATGCGCGATTATAACCTTGACATGTACGTGAATTTCGGCGGTGACCTTGATGATCTGAATTGGCGAACCATGAATCCCAGAGCCCTTTATCATCGGGTAAAGGAAATCCTGAGCAAGCGGCTGGATCCCGGTCAGCTAGAGTACTAATAGGGGCATAAGCTTTTAAATGACCAGCGTAACCTTTATCAATCAGAATGATCCCGATAAACCCTCCCTCAAATCTATCAAAGGGGCTTAAACCCTGTTATGTTATTTCCTTTTTTTGAATCTTGGAATTAGATTTTGGGGTTGAATATACCTTTTCAAAGGCTAAAAGCAGCAAACAAGCTTATTTTACATTTGCACAAAGAATTGGTTGATCTATGCAGTTTCAAACCCTAAATCCTGCTACAGGGGTTGCACATGATCCTCACCCAGAACTGGATGACGAAAAGCTGGATCTATGTGTGCAAAAAGCTCAAAAGGCATTTGAAGACTGGCGAAAAAAAAGGTTTGAAGAACGTAGAACATTTTTTGAGCGGCTGGTTCAATTGCTGGATGAGCACGAAGGGCCTTGTGCTGAGACCATTACGATGGAAATGGGGAAACCCATAAAACAAGCTCGCGGGGAGATTAGCAAATCAAAATGGGTCTGCCGCTACTATGCTGAAAATGCCGGCCATTTCTTGGCCGATCAGCATAAAAACTTGGAATCAACAAGCGAAAGTATAGTTCAATTTGCGCCACTGGGAGTGGTTTACGTCATCATGCCTTGGAATTTCCCTTTCTGGCAACTTTTTCGATTTGCGGCACCCGCCTTGATGGCCGGTAACACCTTACTGTTAAAGCATGCGCCAAGTGTACCGGAATCGGCCCTTAAAATTGCAGAGCTTTTCCGAGAAGCCCGTTTTCCAGACGGATGTTTCCAAAACCTTTTTATCAACTATGAACAATCAGATAGGGTGATAGCCAACCCGGCAGTGCAAGGTGTTACCCTTACGGGTAGTAAAAGGGCTGGAAGCCATGTTGCTCAGCAAGCGGGTTCTCATGTAAAAAAGAGTGTGCTGGAATTAGGTGGCAGTGATCCGTTTATCGTGTTAGATGATGCCGATGTAGGCCAGGCAGCGGAAATAGCAGCAACAGCGCGGTTACAGAACACCGGGCAGAGCTGTATTGCGAGCAAGCGTTTTGTGGTAATGGCCGATAAGGCAAGCCTGTTCCTTGACAAATTAGAAGAGGCGTTCCGTTCATTTAATGTGGGAGATCCCACCGATGAAAATACTGACCTTGGGCCGCTAGCCCGATCGGATATCCGTGATGAAATTCAGGCGCAGGTGAACGATGCGTTCAATAAAGGTGCAACGGTGCGTCTTGGGGGTCAGCCAATGGAAGATGCGGGTTTCTTTTACCATCCAACCATCCTAACTGATATTGATTCTAGCATGCGTGTTTATTACGAGGAAGTATTTGGCCCTGTTGCTTGTGTTTACACCGTACAATCCGAAGAGGAAGCGATTGAGCTTGCTAACGCTACAGAATACGGTTTGGGAGCTTCCATATGGAGCGGTGATCCAGAGCGGGCCAAAAAGTTCGCTCCGGAGATTCATACTGGGAGTATTGCTATTAATGGCATGGTTAAGTCTGACCCTCGGCTACCTTTTGGGGGTGTTAAAGCATCCGGGTATGGTCGTGAACTTTCGGAATTTGGGATTAAGGAGTTTGTGAATATTAAAACCGTAAACGTCTTTTAAGGCAGGTGTTGTGGTAAAAGTTTACTTTTTACTTGGCGGGAACCTTGGAGATCGGCTAGCTACCCTTCAAAAAGGGTTGATTACGCTATCCAATGGCGTAGGCCCCGTTGTGAACTGCTCATCTATTTACGAAACCGAACCATGGGGGAAGCAAAATCAACCAACTTTCCTGAACCAAACCGCCATCCTCGAAACTGAGCTGAGCCCTCACGCGATATTAAAAGTGATCAAACGCATAGAGGAAGAGTTGAAAAGAAAGCGCTACGAAAAGTGGGGCTCTCGAACCATTGATATCGATATCCTTTTTTACGAAGATCAATTATACGAGGATGAAGACCTTACGATACCCCACCCTGCCCTCCACACACGGAACTTTACATTGGTTCCTTTAATGGAAATTGCTCCGCAATTAAGGCATCCCCGTTTTGAGCTTACTATCCGCCAGCTTTACGCCAAGTCACCAGACCCGCTTGGCACCAACCTTTACAAGTCAGCCCAATACCTTTAACGTTCTTAAGAGTGCATCGGTATGTACAATTACATCGCCATTGAGGGGAACATAGGAGCCGGTAAAACAGCACTGGCCAACCTTATTGCAGCCGAAATGAATCATCAAGCTATTCTCGAAGAATTCCGGGATAAGGCTTACCTGGAACGGTTCTACCAAGATCCCGATCGGTATGCGTTTCCGCTTGAGATCAGCTTTTTAGTAGAACGCTACCAACAGTTAAGCCATGCCCTGTCTTCGGGTAGTCTATTTAAATCCGGATTTGTAGCAGATTACATTTTCGATAAATCCTTGATTTTTGCCTCCTGTAACCTTAATGAAGATCAGTATCACCTTTTCAAGGAGTTGTTTGATGTTTTTACAGCTCAACTTCCTTTCCCGGATGTTGTGATATACTTGCATCGCCCTATTAAGAAGGTGGTACAACAAATAAAAAGCCGTGGTAGACCCTTTGAGCTTGAAATTCCTGAGAGCTATTTGACCAAAGTAGAGGAAGGTTACCATTGGTATTTGAGCAACATGGCTCAAAAGCGGATTATTAACATTGACTTAGGAGAAGCTGACTTTGTAAACGAGTCTCATACTTTTCACCAGATCCTAAAACTGCTTAAAGAGGATCAGGCATCTCAGTACCAAACCCTTGAGCTCAATCATGATGGGGAACTCGTGGAAAGGACCCCTCTTCGCTAAATAAAAAACCCCTAACGTAACAGCCAGGGGTTTTTTCAAATGTGATTTTGTCTACTATTTAGCGACCCCTTGGTTGACCACCTCGTTGACCTCCAGGACCACCTTGCATTTTACGCAGCTTTTGCTGTAGCTCTTTATCAGCTCGTACTGCTTTTGAAATTTCTTCGAAACGGGCTCGAGTTAAACCATTTTCCTTTATCCTTTTACCCATCTTCTGCTTCATGGATTTTTGAATACTACGAATTTTCTTTTGAGCCTTTTGGTACTTCTGCTTCTGCTCTTTGCTGGGTTCTTTTGTATCCTTTGAATTCGAGCCTTGCATTGCACCTCCTTGGGATCCGCCCATCTTGCGTTGGATACTGCGGTATTCTTTCATGGTTAGCCCAGCATCCTTCAAAGCTTGGCGCATTTTCGGCATTTGCTTTTGACGTAGCTGCTGAACGGACTTCATAACTTTCGAGAATTTTTCTAGCTCCTCATCAGAAACATCCGTTTGGGAAGATTGCTTGTTCATTTGCAGCTCCTGGCCTTGCTGCTGGTTTGATTTATCATCACCCTGAGCGTGGCCGTTGCTTCCGGTGAATACTAAAGCCAAAAGCGCAATAGCTACACCTGTTGATTTGATTTTTGTCATAACTTTCTTTTTGAGTTAAAAAACAAAATTACAAAAAATATGCCGTGCTTATGTTTAAATGTTTTATTTATTGTGTTATTTAAATTTATTATTTATATTTTATAATTTCTGCAATGGAAATAAATTGTTCAATAATGTTATCAACAAGTAGAGTGAAAAAGCCCACCGACAGCATACCCCTGCCGAACTAAACGATTGTATTTTTCTACCGCTTGCTTTGTCTGAGCAACCTTAACCTCCACACGTTTCTTTTGCAGATATTGAATAGTTTCTTCTGGTACTTTTAATTGTTCGTAAACACCCGTGCTTAATACCACGTAGTCCACTCCACGATCGATTATTTCGTCTGCATCCGCCTCTTGAATTCCAGGATTATGGCGAGTACCAGTTTCATTCCAGTCCCATTCTCGTACACCACCGGGGAAAAGTTTGGCATCTTTCAAGGGTTTTTTATGGTCTTCCAGCCAAAGTTTTCCCCATTCGTGTTTTTTGATAATGGGTGACCGCTGTTCTTTTGCTTTAGTCATAATTACAAAATGGCCTTTTATCAAATAACTGTTTACCGCTTTAATTATTTGCTTGCTTTTGCCTGTACAATATGTCCATTAGAACGCTATGGGGTAAGGTTACGGCTGCAATTATGATGAAAAAGATCGCCACCATGCTTTCCTTAGAGCCAAAGCTTTTAGCTAACCAGAAAACAAAACCTATTCCGATAAAAGTGATCAGCGAAAGGGGCAACGCTTTTTTATAAAATCCCTTGACATCTAGTTTGCTGGCCTGCTTTGTTAAAAAGGTGGAGATCTCTATCACAGAATTAAAAGAGTGCCACAACGCCCAATAAGTGATAAAAGCAACGAATAATGGGGTTGTGTAAGCCAATAGGCCTAAAACCCCAAGGTTTACAAATTCCTGTAAAAATTGTGGCCCGGTCAGCATTTGTCTAAACTTGGCTACAATTAAAAATCCCACGTTAATTCCTAATTGTGTTAGCGCTACTTCTGGGGCATTGGCAGCTATGGTCTTTACGGCCATCGGCTGATAATCCAAAAGTTCTGTTATGATGGGTTTAGCTTCAGGATAACTGAAAATGATAGGCAAGAATAACACGTAGCTTCCCCACAGCATGTAAAAAGGGAGCTTAAAGGTCCAAAACGCTTTACTTTTCAGGTAAAACATCTGCGACTGGCCAAAATGGTAAATGGAAATTAAAAGGAAAAAAGCAAAAGCTCCTGTAGGCCATAAGAACCACAGGCCTGCATAGGCAGCAGCAATTAAAACATAGCCTCCATAAAAAGCCAGTTTAGAGGTCTGAAGCTTGCTAGCTAATCCGGTTTCCTGGAAAATATAGTCATCGGTGGCACCATGAGGAATGCCAATGATGAGGGTACCAATTACTAAAAGGAAATACTGGACGGAGGCTAACCACTCATAGCTAAGCTGGGATAAAACGACTACCATAAGGGTAACGGCTAAAACCCATCCATTAATTGTTGGCCTGCGAAAGGCGATACCTGGGGGCATAGGGGGCATCGTTTTTAGTTAGCATCTGCATCAGCCCTTTTAAAAAGGGCTTAATAGGTAAGCTAAAAATTAATGGTAATTCCTCACCTATTGTTGTATTCCCGGATAAGAAACGAAAGACAAGGGATGCTGGATTCCTTTCAAATAATTGCATAAGCCCTTTTTGCAGGGATTGGGGGTCAGAAGCCAAAACATGGAGAAAAATCCGGTCGTAATAAGCGTGTCTAGGCTTATGTTCCAGGGCTTCCGGTGCTTTTCCTGAAGCTAGCTGATAAGCTATATGCTGGGAATTCAATAAAGCTTGAATGAATGTATAACCAGTGGAAGCACGGGTGTCCCCGCCCATGATCCCAAGGTTCAAAACGCGATCACCATAGTAGCGCTGCAGAGGCAAATGACTCATCGGGATCAGACCACCCTCATGCCTAGTTATTTGGTAAGCCTTGTTCCCAAAGCGTTGTTTCAGGTAAGCCTGCATGCGCTTTTCGTAGACATCCGGGGAAAGCTGTTGTTGTCCAAAAGCTGTATAGTTAATGATCAAACGATCTGAAGCCAGGGGCAACATATACATGAATTGCAGATCATGATCCGGGCTCGCTGAGAAATCCATTAAAGTGATCTTGTCAGAGTCCACAACGCTCTGCTCATACTTCACTTCCCAACCTTTGAAGCGCTGGAAGGCAATCTTGTCCCATAATTCTCCAAGGTTTGTTGTTTCTTTAAAAGCACTGTTAAACACATATTCCGCAGTGTAGGAATGACCGTTAGCTGTTACTGTCACCAGATTACGGGTGGTATGGATGGCTTCTACATTTTCCTTTAGAAAATGGAAATTGGGGTGCGCTTTAAGGGTTTCTATGGTAAAATTGTAAAATACATGGCCCGGGATGTATTGATAAGGCTGGTTAAACAGCGGGGACTCCACGGAATAGTAATGGTCGCAGAGTCCAATGTAGTGCCACGATTTATGGATCAAATGCTTGAAATCAGCGGGAGGCTCACCCCAAAACGTCCAGGTTCGGTCATTTTGATTTTTATCAGCCTTGTCAACGATAAGGACTTGCTTATCGAGTAATGGACCATGGCGACTCATGTAATAAGCAAGGCTAAGCCCTGCTGCTCCTGCTCCAACAATGATGTAATCATAATGAACGGCCATGGATACTAGCTTAAGGCATCAATAATCGTTTGCGAAAATTCCATTTATTTGCCATGTTAAGCATTGTCAGTAAAACTGTAAATCTAGGCAGGATTGTAAACTTTTTAGGAACTTTAATGCGTATCCGGTGAAAATCTTACAAAGAGGGGATTTTTCAGAATTTATGACCTGCATAAGATTTGTGAAATCAATGACAGGTAGAAAATTAAATTTTCCTGCATAAAGTGTTGGTTTTGTAAATAGTAGAAAGCTAAAAAATACTAAAATAAAATTAAAAACGGAGTTGTAAAATTTATTTTTATTTAAAATATATCTTTATTTTTTTCTTATTGAGATTTTTTGCAGCGTTTTTGACTTCTCATAAAACAAATTAGATATTTTCTTAAATATGCGTGAACTAACACTCGTTTTACTCTGTTAAAACGTAAAATTACCTTTTGAAATAAGTCATAAAGTTTTCGGGCTCATTATTCCCTTCTATTTAAATAAAACAGAATCAGTTGCTAGATTCTAATTACTAATGGTAATCCAGGTGTTTTTGGGCAACTGTTTAAATTACTTGCATTTTTATCACTAAAATTACAGTATTATCCAACATCCAAAATTTTCTAAAGCAAACAGCTCAGATTTTAATAAGACGTTAAAGCAAAGAGTTGATCATTACTTCAAGCAAAACAACATTAGCAAGTTCGGAAACCGTGAAATGGTCGTTAAAACCGTTGTCATGATGTTGCTTTTTGTCACGCCATTCGTTATCCTTGGCTCAGGCTTGGTTAGTAGCGTATGGATGCTATTTGTACTCTATTTTATTAGCGGATTTGGTATGGCAGGTATTGGGATGGGTGTCATGCATGATGCCAACCATGGCTCCTATTCCAAAAACCGGAAAATCAATGATTGGCTAAGCCTTACCATGAATTTGATTGGTGCTAATGCCTACGTGTGGCGATTTCAGCATAACATGTTGCATCATACTTACACCAATATTGAAGGGTCTGACGAAGATATTGCCACCCCGGTTTTTCTTCGCTTTTCTCCCCATGACCATCATAAATGGATTCACCGTTTCCAGCACATCTATGGGTGGTTTTTCTATGGAATCTCCACGATAGCATGGATTACTGCTAAAGATTACAACAACCTGGCCCACTTCTACAAAGAAGGATTGATTAAAAAGAAAAATGACTATCGCCAGGCAATTATAAAGCTCACGGCCTGGAAAATTTTTTACTATGCTTTTGCTTTAATCCTGCCGCTGATTATGGTTCCCCTATCATCCTGGCTGGTGGTTGCAGCTTTTCTTAGTTTCCACTTCATGACTGGTTTGATTATAACCATGATCTTTCAGACGGCCCACGTCATGCCCAGTACGGAGTATCCTTTACCCAATGAGAATGGGGTTATTGAGAATGATTGGACCTTGCATCAATTGATAACTACCACCAATTATTCCCCGAATAGTAGGGTCTTTGCGTGGTTTATAGGGGGGTTGAATCATCAAGTAGAGCACCATCTTTTCCCAGGTATATGTCACGTTCATTATAAACGCATAGCTCCCATTGTCAAGGAAACTGCTGAGGAATACGGGATTCCTTACCAGACCATTCCTACCTTTTGGCAGGCTTTAAAATATCATACCCAAATGCTGCGGGATCTTGGACGCAGGGATACTGCCGAGGATATGGCTATGAGCAAAACCTGATTTCAGTAATTAGATTGAAGCGGTTTGACCTCATGTGCCTCTTATTCAACCTGCCATGGCTGTGATAAGGCCTGTAATTTGAGCGGTAATTACCAATTGTGGGTAATTGAAGGGTAACGCTAAACATAAATTCTTGATCAACAAACTTGGTTTTAAGGTGACTTTATACAATCAGGGAACAATAAAAACTTTTGCTATATCCCTTTATGTAATTAATCTTATGGTAAAAGGATACCGGTAATAATAACCTTGGTTGGCCTTTACAGATGCTATAATTATTAATACAATGTAGGCTAAGGTGTAAAACACCAAAAGGGTTAAAATGGTGATCCATCTGACAAAAGCTTTTGGATCTGTAACCAGCGAAAAGACCAGGCCACTAATTAGTACCAAACCATAAAGCGTATAGGTTATCTGGAAATTAAGGGATTCTTTACCTTGGTCATCTACCAGATAATGATTGGATTTTTTCAACAGCCACACGACCAGGGGTCCAATAAAATTGCCGAAAGGAATGGCCAGACCTGCAAGCCCTAAAACGTGGCACAGCATAGCCATTTGACAGTCATCTTTTGTAGCGTCTACCGCCAAATTTTGTTGATTGCTCATAACCATAAGATTCCGTTTGATTAATTCTAAATAATCCTTTCGAATGATTAAATACTTTTGGTAAAGGGTTTTATTGTAACAATTTTAAGTTCAAAGACAAAAAAATCAGCATGCCCATAACCCTTTTAATAAAAAGTTGCTTAGATGGGTACGGAATTAATTCGTGCTCATAATTCAAGCAAATGGGCTTTAGTCTATCTAAAATATGGTGGTGGTTATAACGGCCTTTTATTCTAAAAAGTCTTTGCAGTTTCCAATCCGGTTCAAAGCACGACCCCCATCAAGGTCCAGTAAATGATAGGCGCTTTGACAATAAACCTTGGTTTTCGTGATGAGGGTTTCTTCTAATATGTAAAAAAAATTAATCCCCTAAAGCACGTCATACAAGACTTCCTTATATCCACTAGAGCAAAAGGGTAAATATTGATGAACAAAATGTTTATTCAAGTGTATAAATGTTTTACTTTATGGTGTCTGTGAAACTAAAACTAAATTTATGGAAAATTGTTACTCAGCAGCGATTGGGGGAAATTATGTATCCCTTGCTGATCGCACATTGAAAACCATTGTCAATCACCTCTTAATGGGCCTTCTGGCCCTTTTTTTATTTGTAGGCTCAGTGAACGCTCAGGATCGTGTGGTCTCTGGAACTATTACAGATACTGAGGGTAAGCCACTCGTGGGAGCTTCTATTCTCGCCAAAGGCACTACAAGCGGTACTGCTACGGATGGAAAGGGGAACTACAGCCTAAACGTACCAGAAGGCACTGACTCCCTGCGGATCTCCTACGTAGGTTTTAAAACTAAGGTTGTTGCCGTCAACAACCGATCAGAAATTAACGTGTCCCTGAGTAACCGCTCCCTGGAGGAGGTAGTGGTGACAGCGCTTGGGGTTGAGCGGGAAGAAAAGGCCCTTGGCTACGCTGTCCAGAAAGTAGATGGTTCCAGCCTGGATAAAGCTAAGGAAACCAATGTGGTCAATTCAATTTCAGGAAAAGCCGCCGGGTTAACGTAACTGCCAACTCAGCTGGCCCAAGTTCCTCCTCCAATATCACGATTCGCGGCTCTAACTCGCTCACTGGGAACAATCAAGCCCTGTTCCTCGTGAATGGTATGCCGATCACCAATGGCCTGAATGCTCCTGGTGACGGCCTGAATGGTTCTACTACCATCGATTTCGGGAATGCGGCTGGCCTTATCAATCCCGATGACATTGAGTCCGTTAACGTGCTGAAAGGGCCAACGGCAGCAGCGCTTTACGGGACTCGTGCCTCTAACGGAGTGGTTCTGATCAAAACCAAGAATGGGCAGGGCACTGAAGGATTTGGCGTATCGGTTAACTCCTCTACTACCTTTGAGTCTGTTCTTAAGCTTCCCAACTATCAAAATCAATACGGTGGTGGTAAAGAAGGAAAATACACTTACCGAGACGGAACTAGTTACACTAGTGGTTACTACGATGCTTTCGGTGAGAGCTGGGGCCCTCGAATGGATGGTAAAATGGTTAAGCAGTGGGAAGATGAAGAGCCTACTCCTTTTACACCGGCCGAAAACAACATCCGGGATTTCTTCAACACTGGTGTTACTTTCACTAACAACATAGCTATCACCAATTCTACCGAAAATAGTGACCTGCGCCTTTCCTATACCAATAAGGATCAGCAAGGCGTGGTACCCAATACTGGCCTGGAACGGCACACCTTTTACGCTAGCCTTGGCAGTGATATAACCAAGGATCTGAGCGTTCGCGGGAATTTTTCCTTCATCAATGGCTCTTCTGACAACGTGCCAAATGCGGGGTATGATGAGTCATCCTCTATCATGTACGGCTGGCTGTGGTACCCTCGTCACGAAGAGATTGGCCAGCTAAAAAATTACTGGACCGATCAGGGGACCCAGCAAAACCACTTTGAGTCCCTCTGGACCAATAATCCTTACTTCCTGGTAAATGAAAACACGAACAGCTACGAGCGAAACCGTTTTATCGGAAATATCCGCGTCAATTATGATCTGACCGACAAGTTCAGTCTGCGCTGGCGCAGTGGCGGTGATATCAATGATGAGGGCCGACAGTTCCGCAGAGCTTTCTCTACGCGAAAGCTGCCGTTCGGAAGCTACCGGAAGGATGAGCTAAACTTCATGGAGACCAACCATGAGCTGTTGATGACCTACAGCCA
>CAZIUI010000011.1:80293-87682 GCA_964542585.1 uncultured Sphingobacteriales bacterium
TGGTCCAGTACGCTGCCAACAGACAACAATTCCTACTTCTATCCCTCAGTTTCTGGTAGTGCTATCATTTCCGATGTGCTAAATGTGCCTTCCTCTTCTCCCGTATCTTTTGCCAAGGTCCGGGCTAGCTATGCTGAGGTTGGTGGTGACACGGATCCTTACAATATCCGGAACACCTTCCAGTACGGCAATAATTGGAGCGGCCAGCCAGTCGCTTCTGAAAACCCCACGCTGAACAATCCTAATCTAAAGCCTGAGCAGACCACTACCTACGAGGTAGGGGCTGATGTCCGGCTTTTTAATGGAGCATTAGGGCTGGATGTCACTTATTACAATATCCGTAGTAAAGATCAGATCATTAACGTTCCAGTAGCCGCCAGCAGCGGGTATGACAACCGCTTCATCAATGCTGGTGAGATCCAAAACCGGGGCGTAGAGATCATGCTGAATGCCAGCCCTATCCAGAACGAGAATGGCTTTAGCTGGAGCTTTAATATTAACTACGGCCAGAATACTAGCAAGGTCGTCTCCCTGACTGAAGGTATCAACAATTATCAGTTGGCTTCAGACATGTATCCGGCCGATGGTGGTGCTGACCTTTCCTTTGAAGCTCGTGAAGGTCAGGAATTCGGCCAGCTAGTCGGCAAAGGCCTTAAAAGGGTAGAAGACGGTAAGTTTGAAGGAGAGATCATCCACGAAGATGGTCTGCCGGTAGAAACCGATCAGAAAGTTTCCGCTGGTTCTTATCAGCCGGATTTCCGCCTGGGTGTTAGCAATACGCTGAGTTACAAGAACATCTCCCTTAACTTCCTGATCGATGGTCAGGTAGGCGGTAAGATTTATAGCCGCACGCACACGATGTTAGCCACTGGCGGTGCCATTACCAATGAAGATGATGACAACATTGGTAGCACACTGGAAGGCCGTGGCGACTATACCCCGCAGTACACCACCAATAGCGATGGTGAGGTGGTCGTTGAAAAGGATGACCAGGGGAACCCGGTTTATGTAGAAAATGAAGCACCTTCAGGTTATACCGGAGATGGTGTTAAAAATGTAGGCACGGAAGAAAATCCGGAATACGTACCCAACGATAAGACCGTACCGACCCGTGATTACTTCTACCAGTACTATGGGAATGGGTTTAACCGGGATATCGTCACAACCGGCACCTATGATGCGACCTTCTTTAAGCTTCGGGAGGTAACCCTGACGTACCAGTTTCCTGAAAGATGGTTCGAGAACGGCATTGTAGAGGATGCTGCCTTCTCACTAGTTGGCCGGAACCTATTGCTCTGGACCCAGGTGCCTTCGATCGATCCGGAGACCTATTCGATCCGTAACGGGCGGATCATTCAGGGCTACGAAAGCACCCAGCTGCCCTCTACCAGAAGCTATGGTTTCAACTTCAGTGTTACATTTTAACCGCTAAATCTCCTTAAGTATGAAAATCCTAAGAACCCTTATACCCCTGTCTTTTGTAGCGCTGATGTTTGGCATCAGCAGCTGTGATGATAAAGACTTTGAAGAGCTTAACTCTAACCCGAACCAGCCGGAATCTGTGGAGCCGAACCTGCTCCTGCCGGGCATTATCCGCCGCACTACCAATAATGCGGTGGATAACAGCTTCCTTTCGGGTAACATTGTAGCGCAGACCGCTACCAAGACCCTGCGTGTAGAAGACGAACTTTACATCCTGGGCAGTTTGCCAGAGCTTTGGACCACACACTACGATGCTCTCCGTGATTTGGAGAACATTGAGGAGCAGGCCATTGAAAGTGGCAATGAGAACTACCGGGGCATTGCCCTGGTCATGGAGGCATGGCTATACTCGGTACTGACCGATGCCTACGGGGATATTCCGTATGACCAGGCCACAAGCGGAGACGAAGGCGAATTCACCCCCGAATATACGCCTCAAGAGCAGGTTTACCTTGGTGGTCTGGAAGGCACTGCCTTTTCTAATGAAGAGCCGGGCATTATAGCACTGCTGGACCAAGCTAACAGTCTGCTGGATCGCAGCGGCCAGAGTGTAAGCGGTGATATTCTGTATGACGGAAACGTCAGAAAGTGGAAGAAGTTCTGCAATTCCCTGAAGCTGCGGCTGCTTACCCACTTGTCCAGCCGTAACGATCGGGTGGCCCTGATCAGCAGGAAGATGCAGGAGGTGGCTTCCAACCCTACCCAATTCCCGATCTTCGGAAGCAGCGAGGATAATGCAGTGCTTAGCTATCTGCAAGCTTTTCCGAATCAGTACCCGCTAATCCCATTGAAGATCGGAGATTTTGATGCGGTAAACCTGAGCGCTACCGCAGACTCCGTCATGAAGAGCCTCAATGATCCCCGCTTACAGGAATATGCCCGTCCTTCTAACATTGATGACATCATCAGTGCAAGTTCAGATACCACCATTGAAGCTGAGTACGATGGGCTCCCGAATGGTTTTCAAGCCTCGGCCGATGAGAAGGAGGGTGCTGCCTCCCGGCTGGGATACCGGTACTATGATTATCCGGACCACCCGCAGCGCGCTGAAAAAGCTAAGGGTATCATCATGACCAATGCTGAGCTGCAGTTCATTCTGGCTGAAGCCAGAACGCGCGGCTGGATCAATACGGGTAACGCTGAAGACTTTTACCGGAACGGCATCGTTAGCGCGATGACTTATTATGACGTTTCTCTGCCGGATTCCGGTAGTGTGACCAGCATCCAGGAGTATTACGATCAGTCTGAGGTGAACCTGAGTGATGCCAGCGGGCAGCAGGAGCAACTGGAATACATTGCCCAGCAAAAATGGCTGGCGCTGTGGTTCCACGGGCTGGAGCCCTTCTTTGAGCTTCGCCGGAACCTGAACGATCAGGCAAACAGCAATGAAGTGCTAAGTTACCTGACACCGGCTGAGGAAAGCCGGATTGGTAACCGCTTTCCTTACCGCTTCCGGTATCCTGGTAATGCGGAAAGCCTGAACCAGCAGGAATTCCAATCAGCCATCAATAGCCAGGGTCCTAATGACGTTACAACGGACATCTGGCTGACAGAATAAATGCCTGCTCACCCAGCGAGTAGCTTCTTAACCATTTATCTGCAAGCCGCAGTCCTTCCAGAGGGCTGCGGTTTTTTTTGGACCTGTGAGCAACGTAGTGAAGCACCAGAGCCCGGAAAGCGCTCTTTGTAATGCAGCAGGCTGACAAGTCTGACAGTTGTCGTGGTCAGGCAGGTCCATATCTTCAGGGTGACTCGTCATAGCTGACCCCGGTTAAAGGCAGCACGGTAAGCAGTCCTGTTTCTGGCTCATAACCGCGGCCTTTTTGTCAGTCTTTGTGGTAAAAAACGGTGAACTCCAGTTAGTTAGCCGTGTTATTTTTTTTTACTTATCGGGTAAGGTTTATGCTAAAGTTTAATCATTAGTAAGAACCGGTTGCCTGTAAATAGTGCATGAAACGAGCTTTAGCAAGGATAACGATCTGCGGGCAATCCCGGAACCCTGAGTCAGCGTTAGCCCTTCTTCGATTTTTTAGCATTAAACGATTAGCATTATTCAACACCCGAAATTCTCCAGAGCCAACAGCAGCGGCTTTTCAAAAACGCTGAAGCAGCGTGTAGACCAGTATTTCAAGCAGCACAACATCAGTAAGTTTGCTAACCGCGAGATGGTCGTAAAGACCATTCTCATGCTGGTCCTCTTTATCACCCCGTTTATCATCATGGCCTCCGGCGCGGTGCACAGTGCCGGGCTACTGTTCGGCCTTTACCTGGTAAGTGGCCTCGGCATGGCCGGCATCGGCATGGGCGTAATGCACGATGCCAATCATGGATCCTATTCTAAAAACCGGCAGGTCAACCGTCTCCTGGGCCTCACGATGAACCTGATCGGGGCTAATGCCTATGTGTGGAAGATTCAGCACAACATGCTGCACCATACTTACACCAATATTGAAGGGGCGGATGATGACATCGTTACTCCGTTTTTCCTGCGGTTTTCCCCTCATGAAGAGCAGCACTGGATGCACGGCTACCAGCACATTTACAGTTGGTTTTTCTACGGGCTTTCCACCTTGTCGTGGGTGACCACCAAGGACTTCAATAACCTGAAAGAGTTTTACCAAAAGGGCCTGATGAAAGAAAAGCGCACCTATCGGCAGGAGCGCTTGCGCCTGTCCGCCTGGAAGGCCTTCTACCATGCCTTTGCCCTGGTGCTGCCCATAATCATGGTATCTGTTTCCCCTTTCCTGGTCTTAGCTGCTTTTGTAAGCATGCACTTTATGACGGGGTTGGTCATTACGATAATCTTTCAGACCGCCCACGTGATGCCCAGCACAGCCTATCCGCTGCCCGATGAAAATGGGGTTGTGGCCAATGACTGGACGCTGCACCAATTGGTAACCACTACGAATTACGCGCCTAACAGCACAGTCTTCGCCTGGCTGATCGGCGGCCTGAATCATCAGGTAGAACACCACTTGCTACCTGGTATCTGCCACGTGCACTACAAGCACTTAGCGCCCATCGTTAAGCAAACCGCTGAGGAATATGGTATTCCTTACCATTCAAAGCCTACCTTTTGGGACGCCCTGACCGATCATACGCGAATGCTCAGAGCGCTGGGGCAGAAAGAAACAGCGGAAGATAGCGTTGTGAGGGAGGAATAAAACCTGAATACCTGTAAAGATCCATTGGACTTGCCATTCTTTTTGGTCCTTAACCATACCGCTTTGAATTAAACGCCTGAAGCATTGCTAATAAAACCAAAAAGCACAGGGGCAGAACTCAGGATTGCCAGGAACAGGACCTTGGGCGTTTGACGCGAACCACCCATACCATCAAAGACCTTGAGCAATTTCATGGGCATTTGTGCGATGGCCTGGTAGTGGGCGCTCTGGGCCTGAAGCAGGTTTTCCGGGAGCTCTATCCCGATAGTCCCATTGACCGGACCAACCTGCGGGTGGTCAGCAAGCCGGCTCCCTGCCTGGCCGATGTAGCGGCTTACCTGACGGGTGGCCGTTACCAGTACCACCCCTTTTATGTGGATACCGCTTTTGAGGGTTTGTTCGTGGTTCAGCGGAAAGCGCATGAGCACGCGTATGCCGTGGCTTTGAAGCCGGGCGTCAAACCCCGGGCCATCGACAGCATGGACGCCCTGGCCGTCAAGCAACAGTTATCTCCCTGTGCGGTGGACAGCCTGAAGAAGCTGGAGGCGGCTTTTACCCAAAAGCTTTACGAATCCGACCCCGACCGCATTTTTAGGGTCAAAAGGCTGGAAGCCTTCGAATGGGCGCCAGAGCTCAGCAATGACTACGCGAAGACCGATATCCTCAACAAAGATTTGCCGGAATGCGCGCCTTAGGCTGACCAATAGAATAAGACCAATTGGATGGACGGATTAGGTTTAGCGAAATAGCACCATTGCCCGGCTTTAGCCGTATCACCAGCTTGATCCAGGATTGGGCCCTGCCAAGCAGGCCACTACACCCCGTTTATTCGCTAACAGGTTCGGATGGAGCGCTGGACTTCAGGTAGGTCAGGGCCACGCCCACAAATACCAGCGCCAAGCCCACGAAATCAATGGGCTGCACCTGATCCCCAAAGGCCAGCCAGGCCATCACCATAGTAACCGGAGGACCGAGGTAAAAGAGGGAAGCCACCTTCGTGGCATCCGTACGCTCGATCAAGACCCACATCAAGCTGTAAGCCCCCAGCGAAACGCCTACCACCAGCCAGGTTAAACTGCCGGCAAAAACGGGTTGCCAGGAAACCGAAAGCTGCTCCAGCGCAACCGCCGGCCCAACCATGGCCAGGGTTGTGGCCAGACTCTGGTAAAAAAGGGATAAACCACCAGGCATTCGAAAATAGCCTGGCTTGAGGCTGAGCTTACGCTGAAAAAGACTGGCAGCGGTTATCGCAATGACCGAACCCAGGGGAATCAGCCAGGCAAATACCTCATTGAGATCCTGAAAATTGACCCGATTAACGACCGGCACCGCCACGCCCACAAACCCGGTCAGCAACCCCGCCCATTGGTTCCATGAGGTTGGTTCGCCCACTACAATCCCGGGACAATGCGCCGGTGGCCAGGGGCTGCAGGGCTACGATCAGCGCAACCAGCCCGGCCGGTACGCCATAATCCACAGCAATCAAGACGCACAAGAGCCAGGCTCCGTGAGCCAGGACCCCGATCAGCATCTGGTGCCAGGCCTGGCGCCATCCGACCCTGATCAGCTGGTTGCTGATAGCTAAGTACGCGAAGAGCAGGAGGGTCAACGCCAGGTAGCGGTAGAAAAGCAAGCTAAAAGGCCCGGCATAGGGCAGGCCGTATTCAGCAGCGATCAGGCCTGAATTCCACAAGAGCACAAAGCTGATGATCAGGCCTGCGGTTTTCTGTTGAGCGCTAGCTGGCAAAGGGGAGGGGAGCGGTTAGTGAGCGTTTATTAGAGGCTGACGGCAAGCAAATTTCTGCTTTTCAGCCCTTAAAAAAAGTATGGTTGGCTCAAAAAGTTGACACAGGCGGCAACCCTGATGGCTATAGGTAACAACGCATAATCGCCGGAATCTATGCCATCTCCTAAAAGGCAACCCAAGCGGCCAGGCCGATCTTTTCCGGGCTTACCAAGCTGAAAAAATGACCAGCGTGCGCTGCTGTCAAAAAACGAAGATCCGCTAATGGAGGGCTGGGAGCGGAGCACCTGGCTAATTCCTGAAGGCCGGGAAAAGGGGCCAGGTTAACGAATCAGCCGCAGGGTCAGTGGATAGCGGTAATACGCCCCATCGCCCGCTTTTACCGCTGCTACGATCATCAGGATGATGTAAGCAATGGTAAGCGCCGCTATGAGCAGGCCCACCAGGCCCCATCGCAGGAAGTTAGCCGGTTCGTCCATTGCCAGGAACAATCATCGTCTAATTCAATGGCGTCTTCTGCTACCAATTCATTTTGAGAAACTTCTTCAGAATGGACATCTTCCAGGTAGAGCGATAGCGCATCATTGATGTTGGCCTTCAAAGTTTCTTTATCAGCACCCTGGGTCACTACACTTCCGGTATTTCTTTTAATTGACTGATCAAATAGTCACTATCTCCTTTTGTGATGACAAAGGTTAACTTCATAAGATTGTTTTTTGGTTAAAAAACGAAAACGGTTGTTTAAAAGTTTTAAAAGAATGGCAACGGTTTTAACCGATGCATGCCACCTTTACGAAGTAAGGGTTTCTTACGACTCTCTTACCTTATAGGTTTTCACCAATCCCAAACCCGTATTGCCAAGAATTGATCCATTGACTTTTATGGTCAGCATTGGAATGCCAAGCGGTTTCCTGGTGGCTTTGGGACGTTACGCGCTTTTTGGGGAAACAATAGAAGACATTAAGCGAGATCTATAATAGGACTAATCGGCTCTTTGGG
>CAZIUI010000012.1:0-9798 GCA_964542585.1 uncultured Sphingobacteriales bacterium
TTGGGGTCCCAGTTGTTAGCACTGCTCCAGTCACTACCTGAAGTTCCCCCGCCATCCCATTTTTTAGGAGGCCTTCCGGTAAGCCGGATATGGTCAAAAGCTGCTTCTTCATCAGCAGCACCTAAGTCTACGGTGATTCTCAAGGATAATTGATTACCTGATTGGTTTATATCCCACATAAAATCTTCAAAATTTCCATCTAAAACCTTTCCATCTCCTGTACCATCAAAATTGGTGTCTTCTTGAAGGTTACTACCATTAGTTTCCCCTTTAAAATCCGCAATCCTAGTCCAGCTACCATTATCCACCTTAACTTCCACCTCAATGCCGTCACCATCTTCATAACCTGAATTGGCTCCTGCCGCAAGTGCAGCTTTAACCTTTAAGTCCTGGTAGTTTTTGATATCGATGTTACTGATTTTTACAATGCCATCGCTATTGCTTAAAGTCCCGTCAATATCTTCCGCAGCTATGAAGTGGTCCTGATCAAACCCGGAATAAAGAAAGTCCTTAGTATCATCATAGGCTACCAGGTCCACTTGGTCAAAAACATCCTGACCCGATAGCCCGCTTCCATCTGGAAATGTATAGCCTGAGTTGGTTTCAAAAGATTCTGTTCGGATAGTTTCATTTACCAACGTAGAAGCTGAAGCACTGGGGCCAGCAGGACTGGTCAAGAAATCAATACTGCCTTCCGCATTGGTGAAGGACCAGATTTGAAAGTCGTATTTCGTGTCTCGTGACAAACCGGAAAAGGTGTAACTTCCACCTGTGCCATCCCCAACCTTCACGACCGCACTGCCATCAGACAGATCCTTATCGATGCTTGGATCAGTGCCGTCAGATGGTTTTGAAGGGCTACTACCTGGATCAGTTGCCTTGATCAAATAGCCATCAGGGGCTTGCGTTTGGCTTCCTGCGGAGGCGTCTGTCCAGGTCAACTCAATTTTGCCATTGCTTAAAGCATTAGCCGTAAAGTTGGAAGGCTGGTTAGCCGGTTCTGACTGGGTTTTTGCCGTTCCTTTTAGTGTTATGTTATCAATGCCTGCATATTCAGTTTGCCCGTTCTGTTTTATGCGGAAAACCAGCTTTACAGTTTTAGAAGTATTGCTAATACTAACCGTCTCAGGTCCGCTTCCACTTAAGCTTTTAAGGCCTTGCCCATTTCCATCTTCAAAAACCTCGTACTTGATAAAATCCCCTCCGAAATTTTTGAGTTTGTAATCGAAACTGATGTCAACACTGTTATAGCCACTAACGTTGATCTTTTCAAAAGTAACCTTAGCGGTGTTTTCAGTGCCAAAGTCATCTTCATCATCCAAGTCGTTTATACCTAATATTTTCTTACTAAAGTTAGAAAGCGTCAGATTATTGCTCCAGCTACTGTTGCTAACAACCCCATAAAAGCCGTCTTCATCCCAACCATCCTCATTCGGATAAACGTTATTTTTATTGCTTTTATGGCTGAAAAAATTAACGTTGGATTGATAATCCCACGTAGGTGGTTTGGTACTGCTGCTGCCATCAAAATCCTGCTGGACAATGGTGGTTTGGCCAACGGAAACCTGAGTAAGGCCTAAGAAGGCAAAAATGAATAGTGCCATCAAGAAGCGCAAACTGAAAGGGTCATTGTTAATAGTGTAGATTGAGGGATTCATAATAATTTTTTTTATGAATTATCAAATTAAGTACTTAAAAGTTGCTTTTGTTTTTGGCAAGGGCCATTAATAGATGAATTAGGGCTTAAAATCGATAGATTTAAGATTTTATTCGATAAAGCGCCTGGTTTGATAGTTAATCTATTCAGTAAAAATTTCCGTTAAATCATTGAAATTTATTATTAACTTTATGAGAAAAAAGCACTTATCTTTTACAATCACGCACTAATTTGAAATAAAAAGGTGGAAAGCCATAGACCTTTGAAGTTAAGGTTTTGTAAAGCATTAAGGTCAAAAAGGGGCATAAAGCGCGTAAATCCCTTTTCATTACCATCAAATAAGAAAATCGCTCCTTATTAATTTCAAACCACTGCAAATCTCCTGTTTTGGCTTTTGTCCTCTGCCATAATGCTTGTAATGGCAGGGATCATAACACCATGTTCGCTATTATAAGAAGCTCAGGAAGCTGGCGATAGGCCTCAACCGTTTGGAAAACCGACAGTGAAAGTGCCTCTGCCGATGGCCAAATCAAAAATTCCCGGGAAAGGAGAAAACTACCATACCTCCTGGACAACGGTTGAGAAGTTTGATGGGCATGTTTTTTAGCCATTTCTAGGAATGCTGATATTTGGTGATGGGAATACCGCTAACGTGACCAACATGCGTATGGTGTACAGAAGAACTGAATCCTTAATCAGGGTATTGGAGATTGGAATACGAGTCGTGTTAAGCCTAAGATGGCTATGTTTGCTAAAGCCAGATCCTTCAATGAGAATTATATTCAATGGTGCGTTTCAAAGATTAAAAGTAAACCCTATAATATCAGCATTGACAGCCCCTTAAAAGAAAACCCCCATCTGCAAGGGAGCACTTGCCCGGATATTGGTTCTTATAGGTGTAGGAATTAGAGCAACTAAAAACTGCCTTCTTTTGTGTTATCCACGTTTTATTCAATGGTTGATCGGAATAGAACAGGGATAACGCCAATTCAGCGGATTATCGCCCGGGAATCCAACTGTTAAGGTTTGAAATTGGGGATTTGGTCATTGAAAATAGCGCCTATTTCTAATAACTTTTTAATCTTCTTGCTTTCATTTTGGTTGATGCCGGTTATTTTGTTGATGATATTAGGCAATCCAAGGGGGGGTATTGCTAAGGCAGATGGTCATTTCATAATTTAGCAAAAAATATCAATTGCTATGAAGTGTTTCAACATTCGAATATTAATGCCCGCTTTCCTGGTATTTATCGGTTTGGCATGCAGTAGCCCCGATAAACCCGGTAAAGAACCCAATGATAGCATCCTAAAAGCTGATCCTATCAAATTAGACAAGCCCGTCAAAATGAAGATTGACTCGAACCACGATAGGGATTGGTTTCGGGCTACTATTCCTGATAAAGGGTATCTGGAAATTGGCGCTAAGGATGTACCGGATGATCTCAAACTTGAGGTAAAATTTGCTGAAAAGCAACCTTGGCAAGATCAAAAGCATAACTGGTATACAGGCTGGAATCAGCTACCCGAAGCAACGCGGTTTCATAAAAGAGACACGCTTTATTTCGCCATTCAGGACAATAACCGGGATGCCAATTCTTCTAAGGAATTTGCTATCAAAGCGCAATTTACTAAGGAATTTGATGAGCATGAGCTAAACAATGAAGCAGCAAACGCTGCAAAACCTCACCTGGGTGAAGTCATCAAAAGTTATTTTTATCCCATTGGGGATAAGGATTGGTTTCAATTCAAGGCGAAAGGAGAAGGGTACCTTTGGGTAAAGGAGAAATCCTCACCGGATAATATTAAATCTGAGGCTAAATTTTTTCGAAAGGACGACATGACAGAAGAGCTTGAAAACCTAACCTATAATAACCGGCTTCCTTGTGCTGTCAGGATTTCCGAAAAAGGGACCTACCATCTTCTTTTAAAGGATAATAACAGGGATGAATCATCGACCGACCCTATTCAATGGAAGGTGGATTACCTGAAGGAGATGGATACCACAGAACCCAATAATGAAACCAATAAGGCACATCCAGCTTCTATTGGAGACACGATCGCTATGGCCATATTTCCTAAAGGGGATCATGATTATGTGAAGCTTACCCCCAATCAACAAAAACAGGTTTTTATAAAAGCCAATACTCAAGGCGACATTGAAGGTGGCATTCGGATTTATAAGAAAGCAGGCATGGAAACCAAACGGATAACCAACCGGAAAAAACTCCCGCATAAAACGACCCTGGAAAGCGGGGAAACGTACTTTGTGGAGTTCCGTGATTACAATGATGATAACCGTTCACCCAAAACCTTTCCGGTTATGATCGTTGAAAATCCCAGTTAATGAATAAGGCGAGGAACGGTATTACCTGAGATTAAGCATCTAATTAATATTCCGGACTTTACCGTGCCCCGACTTCTGTGGAAAGCCAGTTTCATGCTTAAGTTTAAACTTCTATGATGAATACTATAGAATCTTAAGTTAACCAGTAGATTTAAGCTGTTAAGGCTTGCCATCACTTCAATCTTTAAAAATGGCCAACTATTCCTACCTTTAAATCAAAAAGCAATTTAATACTCTTCATCAATGATTCGTAGGTGGATTTATGGCTTTTTAGCCCTTTTGGTCGGTAGCCTGCAACTGGCAGCCCAATCCCAGGTGGTTCTAAACCCGGGTTTTGAGCAGACGGCTAAATTTAATGGGAAACCTGCCTATTGGCGGGTGGGTTTTTCTGGCTCGTCCGCTTATTATTCAGATTCCCTGGGCCAATGGGATCTTGATAAGAACTACTTCACCGAAGGAAAACAAAGCCTGCGATTAAATCCGGCCGATAGCTCATCCTATGCTTTCAGCCAAATTCTTCATGTCCCAAGCTTTAATCTCCAAGGGCAAAAGGTACGACTGAGTGTGGATATTCGTCACCAAAATTTAGCAGAACCGCCTGTGGTATTCCTGGCGGCTATCAATCCTGAGCTACCGGCCGACCCACTGTTAGGATTCGGAACGGCTGGTAAGGCCATTATTCAGGCTTACCCGGATTCGAACGCCTTTACTACATATGCGGACAGTTTTACAGCATCCAGCAAGGCAGCGTACATGCAATTGGCTATTAGCGCCAAGGGTGAGGCAGGAAAAGCCTGGTTTGACGATGTTCAGGTTAGGATGCAAGGCCATAACCCAGGCCCGCCACCTCAAAACGTTGCCTCTCCTTTGGATGATGAACGCTCTTTCCCAACAGCCTTCACAACAGAAAGCCCGATTGACCGAAGCAAGCGGGCCATGGAAAAAGCCGTGGATACAACAGCCCGCTATTCGGAGGCCATAAACCTGTTTGCCCATGTGCGCTGGTCGGCTATTACGGGAGAACCCATTACCCATGGGCATGAACGGATGCTAGCATTTGACCGGTTGGCAGAACAGCAAAACCTGGACAAGATCCTGACGTTTGATTTTACCCATGGCGGTCCGGGGAATGTCGGTTATTTGAATCCAAAACCCAATGGGGACACGGTTGGTAACCTGAATAACCCGGCTGTCCAACAAGCCTTACTCAATGAGGCCCTCAAGCTGACGGATACGATAAATCCCGATTATTTGGTCTTTGGCATTGAAATGAACCAGTTTTATGACCGGAATCCGAGTCAGTGGGGTGCCTTCACCAAGCTGATGCAAACCCTGGCTGATAGCGTGAAAAGCCGTGATAGCAGTATTCATTTAACCACCTATACGAACCTGAAATGGCTGGTCAACAAGGATGGTGCATTAAAAACTGACCATGCGGATGTCTGGCGGCAACTGTTACCGGCCATAGAAAGCATTGGATACAGTGCCTACCCTGGCAACCGGTTTTACCCAGCTTTGGATTCCATACCAGAAGGCTATTACACCAGGCCCCAAGCCGTGGCACCCGAACTTCCGCTATTCCTGAATGAATTTGGAGTGCCAGGTGGTGACAGCACTTCGATCACTGAGCAGAGGCAAGCGAAGGAGTTAGGCCGTATGCTGGCCGAATTGAACCAAACAGAAACGGAGATGGCTTCCTTTTATGCATTATTTGATCAGCAGTACCTCGGAACGCCATCCTGGTTTAAAAAGGCCTTTTCAGCTATTGGTCTTTATTATGAAGATGGTACCCCAAAAGCTGCAAAAGCTACCTGGGAAGCCATTTTCACGGATACGGGGAAATCGAGTAGCTTAGCCGGCCCCACAGGAACCCAACAGGGCCTTACCATTTACCCCAATCCCGTTACGGACGAGCAAGCCTACGTGTCATTCAACCTAACGCATTCGAATAAGGTCAAATTAACCTTGTTTAACCTGGAAGGCTACCAATGCTATGCGCGGCCCGAACAGGATTTAGCAGCTGGTAAGCATCGTTTTCCCATACCCATCTCAGACCTAAAAGCGGGAATTTATTTGGTGCAATTAAAAACCGGTATGAAGGCCCGCTGTGGACGTTTGGTTATTACTCACTGAATAATCCCAACAATGAATAAAGTGTAAGAAAGCTTTATTAAAAGGTTCAAAAAGCCGTTAATTCAATTTAAACCTGCAAATCTTATTTATTTGGGGGTTCGATGTCTTTTTACCCTATGTAGTGATCAGCGATAGCTACCTTGTAAACGGAAATGTTTTTCAAACCATAACAATCCCTGTGCAAGAGATCCCCCTGGTAAATGATGTAGTATTAGATGATATCCTCAGAGTTGTCAACCCTTCTAAGTTTTAAAGAAACTCCTGAGGCTATTAATTAAATAAATATTAAACCTTTGTTGTAGTTTTTTGTAACATGGTATATAGTAAAATTATCTTCAAAATTTCGTTTTTTTGAAAATAATGTTAAATCGGCTTACAAATACCTAAATTACTGTTATGGTTTTAATATGTAGAAAAAATGTTCACCTAGTTACCCTTTTGTGCTTCTCAATGTTTTTTATTGCCATAGTAGCAAAAGGTCAGCAGACGGAAGGGAATAAGCTTTTTAAAACTATCGAGCGCCCTACCAATATTCAAAAAGATACATTTGTAAACCATGCCGGTTTCTTATCGCTCAATAACAAGCAATTGAGAAAATTATGGTCAGAAAGGCCGGTTACCCTACAAATCGCCATACCTAGATCAGCTGGCGATGATATCATTGTCGAGCTGGAGCAAAATCAAATTCTTGCTTCTGATTTTGAGGTACGAACTAGCAGCAACAAAGAGGTAGATTATAATAGGGGCATTTACTACAATGGCAGCCTAAAAGGTAACAGTAATAGCCATGCTACCCTGAGTGTTTTTCAGGATCAGGTAATGGGAGTTTTGGCAACCGATACCGGTAACCTGGTACTAGGTGCGTTAAGCGATAAAAAAGGGAATCCCAAAACTGAATATATCCTGTATAACGACCAAGACATGGAACCAATACCGGATTTTAGCTGCAAAACAGTTGACAATTTTTCAAAGCCCAGTCAACAACATTCTACGCCGGATCAAGCAGGAGGTAAACCTGATCATTCAAATAAATGTATTTCAATTTATTTTGAATGTGATTATGAGATGTATAAGGACAAAGGGAACAGCGTAAATAACACCGTCAATTTTACAACAGGTGTATTTAATGAAGTAGCTAAGCTTTACGATGTAGCCGGTATCAATGTAAATATTTCCGAAGTATTTGTGTGGGATTCATCGAGCCCATACTCAGATGATACAAGTAGTTCAACTTATTTAGAGGGTTTTAAGGATTACAGGAGTAATCAAGGAGGGTTTAAGGGTGATTTAGGTCACCTACTTTCCACAACCTCAGCTAATCTTGGCGGTCGTGCTTATATAGATGTCCTTTGTGGTTCTTTTGGATTTGCATACGGTTTTTCTAATATTTATAACGATTTTGAAACCTATCCTACCTATTCCTGGAGCGTATATATTATCAGTCACGAACTTGGCCATAATATTGGATCAAGGCACACCCAACGGTGTAATTATTGGACAACTCCCAAGCAGCAGGCAATAGATAGCTGCGGTTCATTGGAGAACGGTGACTGCAATACATTGAAAGGTATCCCATCAGGCGGTGGGACCATTATGAGCTATTGTCATACATCATCAGCGGGCATTGATTTTACTAAAGGTTTTGGCACCTATCCCAGGGATACCCTCCAGCATTTTGTTAATAAAGCATCTTGTATTAATGCTTGTATTTGCCGTGATACGCTATCGCCTAAAACATGTAAACAATACACCCTACCAAGCGGTAATGATACATTGACCTCTTCAGGTATTTATTATGATACTATATCAAAACAAGGAGGTTGCGACAGCATTTTTAAAGTCAATTTAATCATCCAGGATACTTTGAGGATTTCAGACACTATAACTGCTTGCGATACTTACACGTGGCCGGTTAACGGAAAAACTTACACCAACAGCGGTGCTTATTTTGATACCTTTTCGAATCAACAGAGCTGCGATACAATTCACCGGCTAAACTTAACAATCCATCCGAGCGAAAATAAGAATGTTCAGTACCAGGCCTGCGATAGCTTTACAGTCCCAAGTAAGGATGAGACTTATACCCAAAGCGGCACTTACCGGGATACCATAAATACGGTGAAAGGCTGCGACAGTATTTTGACTATTGATTTAACAGTTATTAAGATTGACACAGGCCTTGTTCGAATTGGACCCGCGATAAAATCGCAGACTACCAATGGCAGCTACCAATGGTTGAATTGCGCTAAAGGCTACCAGTCAATTCGGAACGCCACCAGTCGGACTTTTGCACCCGATAGCAATGGAACCTATGCGGTTGAGGTTACAAAGAGTGGTTGTAAAGACACATCGGAATGTTTTTCATTAAACAATATAGGAGTGGTTGTAAATGATTTTGGCCAATCATTCCAGGTATATCCAAACCCAACAAATGCTAATGTTACCGTAAACCTTGGAAAAACCTACAAAGGCGCCTCAGTTACAGTTAAGAATGCATCGGGGAAAACGATTAACAGGAAAGAAATATCCAATAGCCGCATTTTCGACTTGAACCTGAGCGGGAAAAAAGGATTGTATGTTATTACGATCAAAACCGCTAATAATAAACGGGCAAGGGTTAAGGTGCTAAAAACACAATAAAGCCATACAGGTAATGAAAAGAGATTCCAGACTGTTGAATCAATAAAAAGGCTGGCAAACCTCTGATAACCGCGCCATTGGTCCATTGGTATTTTTTAAAACAGGGAAAAAACGGATGATCCTGTATCATAGATTAAACCAATTCGATCGTTTATGCTCCTCAGGCTGATTCCATTGCCAAAATAGGCTAAAGTCAATCCGGCTTTCTTAAGGGGTGCACCCCTTTATTGTCAATCAGCCTTTACAAATAGAATTGCCCAAAAATGCTTTATTAAGGCAGATAGCTGGCTACTTCCCCATACTGAACTACAGCAAAAAACAAACCATTCGGTAAGGCTACCCCACATTTGTCAAGCATTACCCAATTAATGGAATCCGCCTATCCCTAAAAAGCTGGCAATTGTCCGATTAGGTTTCTGTGATAAAAGTTTTGCCTTTCAAATGATAGAAAAAGCATTTATGGGAAAATTGTTACATTCGTTTTAAGGATATATCAAAATAAAACTTATGCCTCTATTTACACCCAATTGGTTTAACACCAAATGCGCTTATATACTGCTTATCAGCTTTATTTTACCTTTATTTAGCAATGCACAAGTAACCTGTCAAGATCCCAGTCAACTAACGGTGGAAACCTATGGGCAAACTTCTGCTACAATTAATTGGCAATCAAATGCCAATGGCTCTAAGTGGGAAATTCAATATGACAGCACGGGATTTACCTTGGGTAACGGAACCATTCAATCAACCAACGATACTTCGTATACCTTCTCCAACTTAAGTAAGAATAGTGGTACCGATGTATACGTCAGGGAGATTTGCCCCAATGATACCAGTAATTGGGAAGGACCTTTACCGGTTTTAACCTATCATCCCTTGACAACATCATGTAATTTGAATTATGACATCCCTGATAACGGCTGCAGCAATGGGGATACGCTGGTTATGCCTTTAAATGCCACTAATTTACCAGGCAATTCCCTGGGCAATGACCTCATCCTGACCGATGTGGGCATCAATATCGA
>CAZIUI010000012.1:9898-86550 GCA_964542585.1 uncultured Sphingobacteriales bacterium
CAATGGCTGTAGTAACGGGGATACGCTAACTTTTCCAATCAGGGCTACCAATTTAGCAGGCAATTCCCTGGGCAATGACCTCATCCTGACCGATGTGGGCATCAATATCGAGCATTACCAAGACAATGACCTCGCTATTTACCTGAAAGCACCGAATGATACCATAATCCCCTTGTCTACCAATAATGGCGGTTTTGGTAATCACTATGGCAACCCCAATAATTGTCCGGCTGAGAATGTCAATTTTAACATGAATACTACCCGCCTTATTTCAAGATCCAATTCCACTTTTATAGGGGACTACCGGCCGGAAGGCAACTTCAGTAATTTCAATGATGGTAGTAATCCCAATGGCGTCTGGCAATTGGTCATCTGTGACAACGATGAAAATAATACAGGTACTATCAATTACGCTAAGCTGGAATTTGCTTCTTGTGGGAATCCTCATGGTATTACTTCTACAAAAGCGGCAGGGGATAGTGTTAAAATCCATTGGAGCCCCGAGTCTCTTGGTGGTTCATCTTATGAAGTGGAATACGGAGAGGTCGGATTTGATCCGGGGTCTGGTACCCTTATAAAAGGGATTCAGGATACTTCTGTTTATATTACAGGCATAAGCAACATTAGCACCTATGATGTATATGTTCGACAGGTTTGTACGCCTAATGACACCAGTGATTGGGGCGGGCCTTATACATTTTATCCAACAACCTCAGGCTGTTACTTGGATAAAACCATTCCTGATAATGGCTGCAGCAATGGCGATACCTTACGATTCCCTATTGTAGTCAGTAAAGATTTTGCCAATTCACTCGGGCAGGATATTGTTTTATCGGATGTTAACCTCATCATTGAGCATTCCCAGGTTAATGACATCCGTATAGCCTTGAAATCACCAAGCGGTGTAAAAGTACCCATTTCCCGAAGCAATGGAGGTTTTGGTAATAACTATGGTGATCCTAACAACTGCCCATCTGTGGTGGCTAATTTTAACATGAACGCTCCGGTTGATATCACATCAGGAAATGCTCCATTTCAGGGTTCTTACAAGCCGGAAGGGGATTTCAGTAATTTCAATGATAACAGTGATCCGGATGGCACGTGGCAGCTCATCATTTGTGACGATGATCAGGGGAACGAAGGTGAAATAGCGTTTGCTGAACTTGCGTTTGCCACTTGTCAACCTTCGGACTTACAAGGGGTCAGGGCAAATCAAGATACCGTAGAGCTAAATTGGAAACCGGGCGCCCTCTCAAGCTCGAGTTATGAAATTCAATATGGTAATATCGGCTTCAATCTTGGAAGTGGCACCACCATCACTGGTATAACCGATACCTCAGCTACGGTCACTGGCCTAAGCACTACCCAGGGTTATGACTTTTACCTGCGTTCCCTTTGTAGCACTGGCGATACAACTGGTTGGATCGGTCCTTACACCATTTACCGGAATTCAACGCCTTGCAGCCTCAATAAAACAATTCGGGACATAAGCTGCAGTGCCGGCGATAGTGCGGTCATTCCCTTTGCTATCACCAATACCGCTGGAGACTCATTGGGTTACAATGCGGCTATCAAAGAGGTCCGATTCATCATTGAACATTACCAAGTGAATGACATCAGGGTTAGCCTTCAATCCCCTAAGGGTCAACAAATTGATTTAACTCGCCACAACGGTGGATTTGCTAATCATTATGGGGATCCTACCAGTTGTCCGTATGGTGCTGTAACATTCAGCAAAGACGGGGTAACGCGAATAGACTCCGCTAGTACACCCTTCACAGGTATTTTTAGGCCCCGGGATAGTTTTAAGCGGCTGTATAATGGTGGCGATCCCGATGGTATATGGCGGCTGATCATTTGCGACAATGATCAAAACAATGAAGGCATCCTGAAATATGCGGCAGTTGATATGTATAATCCGCTTTCTTGCAAGCCAGGGCCTAGGGCATCTTTAAGCAACGATACCACCGTTAATTTCGGGGATAGTATCACATTAACCGGAAGCGGGGGTACCTCATACCGTTGGAGCACAGGTGATACAACAGCAACTATTACCATCACACCCGAGTCTTCAAAACGTTATGTTCTAACCGTAGAAGATCCCAATGGCTGCACGGATAAGGCCCAGGTATTTGTCAAAGTGAATCCCAGGCCCACCCTAACCTATTCAAAAATGCCAGCTTATAAGGGCAAGCACGGCGTAGAGCCACAAAAAGGGACCTTTAAAAGCGCATTTTCCTATCGCGTAACATACACCCACCCTGATAACATCCCCCCTGAAAATGGCTACCCGCGCGTTGGTATTGATTACAATGGCAATGGAACATTCAACGATGCTAATGATTCAAGGGTTTACATGACTGAATTGGATGCCAGTGACAAAAATTACAAGGATGGTAAAGTTTACACCTATACGCGTGGTTTCGGAAAGCCCAATAAAAACCTCCAATATTCCTTTCTAGCTTATGACACCCTGGGTAGCCCTGCAAAAGGAGAAGCTACCAAGCTTAAAGACGGTCCGCTTGTAACTGATAATGACCTAGACCTGTATGTTTATGCCGATGACATCACATTTTCGGATAAAAATCCAGATGTTAGTGATACGGTGAAAATTACGGCCGATCTTCACAACAATGGAGCCCTGGATGCTTCTAGCGTCTTGGTCAGCTTTTACCGGGAAGATACCTTGATAGCAAGGCAAGTTGTCAACAAAATACCCGGTAAATCCGTAAAAACCGTTAGCATAGACCACAGCTTCCCGGTGGATGAATATTACCCCATGAAGGTTGTAATTGATGAATTTGACAACATCAATGAAAACAACGAGCTCAACAATTTCGCCATCAGACCCCTGACAGTGGGTAATTTTACCGTATCAGCAGGTATCGATGTGACGGGTGAGGTAGCCCCCAATAAACCTTGTACAAATGAAAATTTCGTTTACAAAGGCCAGGCAAGTTACCTAGGCACCCTGGACCCAAATACAGACGTTTCCGGGGCCGAAGTAAAAGTCGAAATCCTTGAAACAGGAGAAATATTTAAATCCTACACCAATAGCAAAGGGAAGTTTAATGTCCTGATCAGTGCGTCTACTAATACCGGTTCGTATCACGTGAAGGCTACTGTTACGGATTTCACTTTGGTAGGCAAATCCAAGCAGGACACCTTTACCACGCAAAACTGTCCCTCCAATGTTAGCAGGGTTAATGGCTATACCCCACTCCACTGGTCTTGTAGTGGTAATTGTTCGGCATCCGGAGGTTCATCTGGAGCAGGAACTATTACCTATCCTGCTTTAAAACCAGATATCCGGGTTCGTTCCTACCAAATTTCACCATCAGAACTCAATCCTGATAAAGGGGAAAATGTCCGGGTTTTTGGCTCCTTTAAAAATGCCGGAGGTGTTTCAGCGGACAGCTTCTATGTCATGTTTTTTGCTGACAGTAAACAATTAGGAAAGTCAATTTTAGTTGACGTCCTGGCTCCTGGACAACAGGGTACCGTAGAATCAACTCAGCAATTCTCAAGCAGTCAAAACGGAGCGCACGTTCTTCGCGTCCAGGTAGACACACCGGATTTGGTAACCGAATCAAAAGAGATGAATAACCTGGCGAGTCGTGCAATTATTGTTGGTAATGTCGTGGATTTTGGCTTTCTGGAACCGGAAGACCTCACCATAAGCAATCCCTCCCCACTTAACGGAGATACCACCACTGTTACTGCTAAGATCTGGAACAAGGGTGGCAGAAGCGGAACCGGTAAAGTCCGCTTTTACACCGTTAAAGGAACAGATACCACGGTTTTTGATAGTGCATCATTAACTTTAGGCAAGCTGGATACAACAACCAAAAAAGTTCAGTGGATAGCTAAGCAGACTTCAGGCCAGATTTATGCTGAGATTGCTGATGTATCCCCTAATGATGTGAATCCCAGGAACAATCAAGCCCACCTACCCTTAGGCAACACCCCACCTCAAATTGTTAGAAATCCCACGCCAAAAGTTTTATGCGAGGGGACTACCGCCACACTAACAGTCCAAGCTAAATACGCTTCCAATTACCAATGGAAGAAAGATGGTTTTGATGTCGCTCAACCGGCTGATAGCCAATTAACCATTAGCAACGTCAATGCATTTGATACTGGCTCTTACCGGGTTATTGTGACCAATGGGGCCGGATCAGATACCTCAAAAGCAGTTAAGTTAAAAGTGAGGCCATTGGCCGTATCCAATTTTAATTATCAATTGAATGGGGATACGCTAAAGCTGACCAGCAATGCTAAGAATGCTAATTCTTTAAAATGGAAATTTGGTGACGGCAATACAGACACATCCGCTAATCCGACCCATGTCTTCAGTTCCGATGATATTTACCAAGTCTGCCTTTACGCCAGTAATTCATGCAATACAGATACCGCGTGCCGGACAATTGGCGTAGGCGTAACAATACCTGACACCATTAAGGGAACGGTCGCTTTCAATGGAGATCCCCTTAATGAAGCCAAGGTGAGTCTCTGGAAAAAGCAAAATACCAGCTACAGTAAAACGGACAGTATTAAAATTCAAGTCTCCGATAATGGGGAATTCAACTTTGGTAGTGTGCCGAGTGGGCAATACCTCGTGAGAGCGCTAGTGGAGCCAGATACTGGAACCTTCAGAAGTTACATCCCCACCTATCACAAGGATCATGTTTTCTGGCAAAATGCTGATGTCCTAGATGCTAAAAGCAGTGGTAAAGCCATAACGGCAGATATCAGCATGCAGACCGGTACCAAGGATACCGGAGATGGGGATTTCAGCGGCAGCATAACCGAGGCCGGCCCTAATAAGCGCCTGGACGAGGGTGATCCCATCGACAACGTTGCTGTTTATGCCATGAACCTGAATGAAAAACCGCTTGATAAAACCCTGTCGAATACCAATGGCATTTACCGTTTTGATCAAATGGCCTTGGATACCTACAGAGTGCATGTTGAAATACCGGGGCTTGTGGCTAACGATCGTATCGTAATCCTGGACGAAGAAAACTCATCCGAAGACTCGGTGAACTTTAAAGTGGACCAAGGCAGGGATAGCGTTTATTCCGGGATCCAAAAGGGTGTAAGCCAATCACAGATTGTTGATGCATACAAGCTTTACCCGAATCCCGCTGAAAGCCGCGTAACACTAGAACTAAGCGCTAATCAGGACCGTAGTTACCAGATCCTCTTTAAGAATACTTTGGGCCAAAACGTGCTTGAGAAGAGGCGGTTAGTTGTGCAAGGTGAAAACCGGTTTACTTTCAAGCTCAATCACTTAAGCCCAGGGGTTTACTTTGTGCAATTAAAACAACAGGATACTGATCGGTTATCGCCCCTTAAACGGTTGATAATTATTGGCAATCCTTAATTGATTTTTCGCCATCTGAGCTACCTCTAGATTGATTTGAAGGCTCGCATGTTTGAGAATAACTCAAAGGAAAACCGTCTTTGTTTCAAAAGAGCATTGGCGGTTTTTTTATTCCTGCCCTGTTAAGTTTAGCATCCTTTTGCATAATACTTATCCCGCCTGCTTACTCCACGCCACGGGGAAAAACATAAATCTTGATCACTAATAAAAAAACTGCGAGAGAAACGAACAGTAGAATCAAAGCCTTGCCCTGATCCTTTTTTTCAAATATTAATGAACTGAACAAATCGCTATCCACTGCTAACTGTTTTCTAAAATCCTTGTTAAAGTTTTATTCCTGGATTTTCTAAGGTTATTCAAACAAGCGAAGCTGAAAAATTCATCTTTTAAGCAATCAAATTCTTCATCAAAAATGAAATTCCCACCATTCAGACGTGATGCTCAACGACAGTTGCCATGGCTGAGAGTCACGGCTTTAGCTTCCATTTTTTGCCTCCTTTCTTTCGGGCTCAATGCGCAGGTCTTCAAGACGGATACGGGACACGCAGAAGTGAAGGGATCCAATGGGATGGCGGATTATACGGGAGTTACCAATCAATTAAATGGTACAGTGAACCTCAATACAGATTCAGTCAATTTTCAGTTACCCCTAAAAAGTTTGAAAACCGGGAATAGCCTGCGCGATAACCATATGCTTAGTACCCTGGAAGCTAAAAAATTTCCCAAAGCCCAATTTTCCGGTAAAATCATTGGCGACTTTCCCCAGTCCGATAATTCGAAAAAAGTGACCGTGAAAGGTAATTTTTCGATTCATGGTCAGACCAAAACCATAAAGGTAACCGGGAAGGTTAATAGAACTGCCAGAACCTTGAAGATCAAAGACAGCTATCCTATAAAAATTACAGCCTACGGAATGGAGCGGCCTGGCTTCTGGTTTACCAAGATCAATGACAAGCATACCATCAAGGTAAATGTTGTGCTGAATAAAGAATAAATGCCTCTACTCAAAAACGAGTAATGGTAACCAATACAGGATTCCATAATAAAATTTTTCCTTTTAAGGTCGCCCCGTATCAAGGCTTTATTCCTTCTGCATAAAAAATTGATTTACCCAAACTTAGATATAGGATTCTTCAGTGGGGCCATCATTCAAAAAAGCTTGCTGGATGGATAACTCACTTTAATAGGCTTCAAAGGTTTTAAAATCCCCGAACCAATTGATGATCGGTCGTTTTACGAAAGTGTCTATTTTCCTGGCTTGTCCGGATTCCTGTGAATTGAATTCCCGGATTGAGCTGTGGAGCCAATCCCATTAATCTTTGACCAATCCTTGTTTGAGGGGATAGTTAGGGATGTATATGATCAGGTAGGTACAATAAGCCTCGTTATTGATGCCTTCTTTTTGCCATTAGGTTTAAAAAAAAATGGCCTTCTATTGCATTTTATTGAATGCTTTGGTATAAGCACCGAAGAGGCTGGCAACTTAGCGGCTAATTAACTTTCCAGAAGTTCCGAACTTTTGGAAGGTTTTTTCCGACTTCCGGAAGGTTTTTACTGGTACCCCATTGCTTGCAGGCTAAACAATTCGGCATATTTGCCTTCTCTCTCCATAAGTTCTGCATGGGAACCTATATCCTGCATGGTTCCGCCTTCTAACACCAAAATGCGGTCGGCCATACGGACGGTAGAAAAGCGATGGGAGATCAAAACGGCTGTTTTATCACGCGTTAGATCAGTGAACCGCTGAAAGACTTCGTATTCTGCACGGGCATCCAGGGCTGAGGTAGGCTCATCCAGGACCAAAAGTTGTGCATCGCGCATATACGCACGGGCAATAGCAATCTTTTGCCACTCCCCGCCGGATAGATCAACACCATTGCGGAACCGGTGACCTACGACCTGTTCGTAACCTCCGGGCAATTGCTCGATTACCTTTTTCGCCAGGCTTTTTTGAGCAGCCATTTCGATCTTGTCCCTTTCATTGATATCTGAAACCTGGCCAACACCGATGTTCTTGGCAGCCGTCATCTGGAACTTAACAAAATCCTGAAATATGATGCCAATGTTTTTCCGCAGATCTTCCGGGTCGTATTCCCGCAAGTCTAAGTCATCCAGGAGGATCCGGCCTTCGGTGGGATCATACAGGCGCGCTAGCAGCTTTACCAGCGTAGTTTTGCCACTACCGTTCTCACCGACCAAAGCCAGCTTCTCACCGGCTTCCAGGTGAAAGGTCAGATGGCGAACGGCAAATTGGTCTTGGTGCTGGTATTGAAACCCCACATCTTCAAACTTCAAGCCGCTCTGAATCGGCTGAGGGAAAGGTTTTGGTTGGGCGGGCGTCTGAATCTTAGGCCGAATCTGGAAAAAGTCAAAGTAATCCTGCAAGTAGAGCGCACTCTCACTGATGCGGGAAAACTGGTTCAGGACACTTTCCATCAAGGATTTCAGCCGGGTGAATGAGCCCGATAGGAACGTTAAATCCCCAACGGAGATCTGGCCGTTAACCGTTTGGATGATGATAACAATATAAGCACTGTAATAGCCTACGCTGCCGATCACCGCAAACACCGAACCCCATAAGGCCCGCCCACGTGAAATTTTTTTATTGGCCTGGTAGTACTTATCAGCCACGGTCTTAAAGTGCCGGGTTAGGAAATCTGAAAGGCCAAACAGCTTGATCTCCTTGGCCGTCTCATCACTGGCCCCAATGTAACGGTAGTAGTCCAGCTCCCGCCTCTCAGGCGTCCAGCTCTGCATCAGGGAGTAGTTCTTCTCGTTGTAATAGGTCTCATTCAGGAAAGCCGGGATCACCGCCACGATTAACAGCAGGATCAGCCATGGATTAAAAGCCACTAAGCTCCCGGAAAAAATCAGGATGGAGATAATGTTCTGAAGCTCGGTCAGCACTTGCGTCATCAATTCAGTGCGCCTGTTGGTCTGCCGCCGGGCTTTTTCCAGCTTATCGTAGAAGTTGGTATCCTCAAACTGCTGCAAGTCCAGCTTACCTGCATGCCGCATGATAGCTTCTGAGCTCTCATTAGCGAATTTATCCCCCAAAAGATTATCCACAAGGTTGATCCCGCGGTTCAGGATATCGGATAAGATGGCCAAGGCAAATTCCAGTGCAATCAAACCGATCAGGGTCTCATTCAAGCCGAGCTCCGAAACCTGGTGCAAGCGGACCACTTCATCAATGATCAGCTTGCCCACGTACAGCATAGTAACCGGCACAAAAGCCTTGATCAACCGCAAGCCTGTATTGGCCAGCGTCATAGCCGGACTGATATGCCAGATCTCCCGGAAGAAAGGCGGCAGGAGTTTAAGCGCTCCTACCCGTTCCTTAAAAGAGACATCTACTTTTGCCCCTTGCTGCTTTTGCCCATTGCGGTTAAAGGGCCGGAAGAATTGCCATAACCATTTCATATCCCTTTAACTACAGCAAGCAGGTAAAAGTGTTTAACAAGCCTCAGGAAAAAGAAAGGTTTATATACTATTATTGGCTATATATAACAAAATTTGTTAGATCATTTTGCTTCCTTTAAGTAGACATAGAATGTAGAACCCTTGCCGGATTCGCTTTCTACATGAATTTGACCGCCCATTGATTCCACTAAGCTTTTAATTAAGTATAGGCCCTTCCCTTTCCCGGGTGTTTCCGGGTGCAGTTTCTGATAAAATTTAAAAAGGTGTGTTCTATCGGTTTTGGCATCAAAGCCAAGTCCATTATCGATCACCTCTAAACGAATGAAGTTATCAATGTGATCCGTCTTGAGGCTTATCTGTGGGCGTGTTCCATGAACCTGAAATTTTAGGGCATTATCAACCAACTCATGGATGATGGTTTGCAAGGTAATTTTAACGTAGGAAATGGTAGGGGCAGCTGTAAAATCTCCTTCAATCTCTGCTCCTGATTCTTTTATAGCCTGGGCGAAAGTAAGTTTAGCTTTCTCCAAGAGGTCTCTGAAATAAACGATTTCTTTAGGCTGGTCGGATTGGTTTTTCCGCGAAACAATATCCACCAGGTCATTAAGGGTATCGTCCATTTTGTAAATAGAGGTCTCAATTTTTTGGAATACAGCCTTCATTGAATCATCATTGATAAGATTTGGATCAAACAGGTCCAATAATGCCTTGAGGTTAGCCACTGGTGCCCGCAGGTTATGGGAGGTAATGTAGGCAAAGCGTTCTAATTCTTCGTTGGCTTTAAGCAGCTGTTCTGTTTGTTGCTGGAGGATCATTTCATTGTTTTTCTGCTCTGATATATCTTTGTAAACATGAAAAACACCGACTGAGGCATCATCAATGATGATAGGGACACCCGTAATAAGCACAGGGATCTTCTTCCCATATTTATCTAATCTAAAAGATTCAATGGTATAATGCTTCCCTTTTTGCGTTTCACTTGAGATTTTATCAGATTCTACCGCTCTTCCTTCGGGTACAATTAAAGTCCTGGGATTTTCACCCTGAATTTCGTTTTTAGTCCATTTAAAAATGGTTTCAAATGCAGAATTACAAGTCTGAATATTGTATTCATTATCCAAAAGAATAAGGCCGGCAGCTGAATTATCGAACAGTTGTCGGAAAAATTCTTCACTGCGTTTGTAAGACTCCATGAGGTGCTGCCAGTCATCAATATCCTGCTTAGTGCTAATCACCTCGCACACACGCCCATTTTCATCCCGTTTAAAAGGAGTGTGCGTTATTCGCATCCATTTGTAGGGGCCAGCTTTGGTTTTTATACGAACTTGTGTTTGATTGATTTCGCCATCGGCCAAGGTATAATCTTTAGCCATAAAATTATTGTAGCGGGCGATATCGTCCGGATGAAACATTTCCTCCACAAATGCTTTAGCTTCCACCTGGTTCAGCTCTTCCTTGGTGTATCCTGTAAAAGCAGCCAGGTGACCGTTTTCATAGATGAATTGCTGTTCATTTAAATCTATGATAAGAATAAGGGCAGGCGAATTTTCATTGACTTTTTCTATGAAATGTTTGTTATTCCTCAGCGCTTTCTCGGCTTCCTTCCTTTCGGTAATATCCAACAACGATCCTAAAATAGCAGGTTTGCCGTCATAGAGAATTTTAGTACTGTAGAGCTCCCCGTGCTTTAACTCCCCATTAGCCGTGTAAAAGCGGAATTCGTAGTGGTTACTACTTTTCTCTTCGGAAGTTTGATGTTTTTTGACACTTTCCAGCATGTAGTCACGACTATCGGGATGGACGATTTGAAGCATAGCATCAGTGCCCACTAATGCTTTTACCGGATAACCGGTTATTTCCGCTAATTGGGGATTGGCATATTGAATTACGCCATCCTGAAATAAGTAAGTACCAACCGAGGAACCTTCTGAGAGGGCCCGAAATTTTTCCTCGGACTCCTGCAATTGGTCTTTAGCAGCTCTTTCCTTCGTCACATCGAGGGCAAAGGAATAGATCACATTCTGTTCATCATCTTTTATCCCAAAACTTTCAAACTGTTTATAAGTGCCATCTTTGCACTGCAGGTAATTTTCGAAAAGATTCGTTTGCTTTTTCTTTTCGGTTTCCGCTATCTTTTTTCTGGTTTTATTGAGGTAGTCGGGGTGGACGATATTGGCCAAGTCCATGGTTTGTAATTCCTCCTGAGACCAACCCAATACGCGTGTCCAGGTTTCGTTGAACTGCTGAACTTTCCCATCCCTTATAATGGACATCAGCTCCATGGAATTGTTAAAAAGCTGGTCTCTTGTTAAGGCTGCTTCTTTATCCTCGGTAATCTCCTGAACTGATCCTCCTATGCGGTAAACCCGTTCGTCCATGTAATAGGCCTGTCCCTTTACCTCAATCCATTTCACCTTGCCATTGACCTTTAGCTTAAAGATTTCATCATAGGGCGTTCCATGATTAATCAATGCTTCAATACAATGGCGAGCAATAGCTTGATATTCCGTTTCGTAGGATTGGATAATTTCCTCTATAGTTGGTGCATGCCCAGATTCTACTTCCAGGATGGCTTTTATTTGAGGGCTTAACCAAACGGAGCCTTTTTCAGGGTCATAACGCCAACCACCAATGTCGGCCATTTCCTGAGCCTCCTCTAATAAGATTTTTATCTCCTGGTGCTGGGTCACATCTCTTGTAATGGTTTGTATTTGTTCGATTTCGCCATTATCGCTCATAATGGGTGAAAAATTCGATTCCAACCATTGGATATCACCCGCTTTATTCCATATACGGTAACGGGCATTTTTGATCGTTTCTCCACTTAGGATTTGCTGAAGCAGGTTTTTCAGGTAATCCTGATCGGCTTTATGAATAAAGGCAAAAGGAGAGCCCCCTAATAGTTCATCCGGGTGGTAACCAGTCTCATTAATCGATGCAATTGATATAAAAGTAAAAGTAGCGTCTGGCTTATGAAGTGCCATCATTTCACCCGCATTCTCCACCATCTTGCGGTATTTCTCAGTTTGGATCTGGGTTTCCCTTTCTGCAGCTTTCTGCTTTGAAATATCAATGACAATGACCTCAATGGCTTTTTCTTCCTGGTAAAAACAGGGGATACCTGTTATTTGCACTGTTTTTTCTTCCCCATCTTTGGATATCAGCAATTCTTCCATTGGCTGCATATCTTGGTCCTCTTCCAACATGGCTAAAGCACGATTTTTAGCCAATTCCCTGTAGTCAGGCCTTAAAAATTGAAATATATCTTTTCCAATTAATTGCTGAGGGTCCTGATAACCAATGAGTGTTGCTGCTTCTTGATTGGCATAAATCACCCCCCTCTCATTGTGGATAGCAATTCCTACCGGCATTTTGGATAAGTATTGCGTTAAGCGAACTTCCTCTTTCAGAAATTGCTGTTTTAACCTACGTTTTTCTGTAACATCCCTTTGAACCGTTAGGTAATGCTTAATTATGCCATTGTCATCTAGTAGAGGACTGATTTCCCACTGCAGGAGGAAAGGGGTTCCATCTTTTCGGTAATTGACCGTTTCCCCTTCAAATTTTTCACCATTTACCAGGGATTTTTTTAACCTTTCAATTACGTATCGCTCTGTATCAGGGCCTTGCAGGATACGCGGGGTTTTTCCGATAACCTCGGATTTTTGGTAACCGGTCATTTTGGTAAAACCGGGGTTGACGTAAACAATCCTGGGGCCGGGTTCCTCCAATTCGGCATCGGTTATTAAAACCGACACTTTCGTTTGGTTCAACACCTCAATTAATGCCTGATGAGGAAGGATTTCAGCTTCATCAGAAAGCGGCCTGTCCAGGTGGATCATGATGAACAAACCCTGAAAGGTATCTGCTTCAATGATGGGGTAAAAATCTACCGGATAGTGTCCGTGTAGTTTCCCATAATCAATGACACTTTCCTCCTTTAAAACCTGGCCTTCTCGTAAATCTTTAAGGATGGTTTGGGATGCTAATCCCTGGAAGCCTTTCAGGACGTCTTTGAGTTTTTCACTTTCAATATCCGAAAAAGTCAAACCCGTATGATTGGTAAAAGCAGGGTTAATTTCGACCGCCTGACAATACCGATCAAATGCCATAATGCCTTGGGGACAGGAATTTAAAAATTGGGCATTGAAATCTTTACCGCTACTCAAATTCACCATCCATTTCCGTATGTTACGGATTTTAAATCCTTAAAGAAGAATTGACGCACTAGCTCCACCAAAAAAATTTTATCAAACAATAAATCTAACGAAAAAAAATTGGTGTAAAACACAATAAAATGTTTCCGTGTAAACAATGTAATAAAAAAACATTCCAGACATTCTTGAAATATCTTTAACGGCTGCTAGATTAGCCTCAAATTAGAGCCTACCACCCTCGATGTGTTTAATTTCCAGCGTTTCCATGAACTGGTCATAAAACTCCTCTCTTACATGGATTGAAAAATCGTAAAAAATTCAAAGCCTTAAAAATTGAAATAAAGTATTTAACAATTTGTCCAAAGGGCATTTGGCTGCCTTCCTTAATGAACTGGCAATAATAAGCGTTTAATTATCATCTGGATTCCAGGTTTAAAGCATTCCTTCTTTGTCAAAAAAAACCGGCTGCAACTTAACAGAAGCAACCGGTACCAAAAGTTTCTTGTAAATTAGTCGATGCCCTAAAACTAAAAGGATAGCTTCATTTAATGATTTTTTACGTAGCACTACCTTGTTGCTGAGGGATTTTTACCGCCCATGCTTTATTAAGCCCCCCAATTACGAAACCAAAAACCAGGTGTATCACAAGGGTAGCAATCGGATATTTAGGTCCCGGTGCCAAATACAATTTAGCGTCTTTGGAAACTTCTGAAGCACCACTACCAAAAATTCCCCATCCGATAATGGGGCTCATGATCAGCATCATGACCAGCCATACTATTACACTTAAAAAGAGACCATTTGCAATACCAACATTTTCCTTGACCAAAGCTACCAGAAGTACAGATAAAAATGCACCATACAGGAAATGAATGATCAAAGCTAAGGGTTTAGCTGGTAGCCCTAGATTGATCAGGAAAGCAGCAGAAGGTGGGACATTAAACGGTGCTATTCCAGCTGCGATAGCCAGCTGAATCAGGACGAACATGACTAGGCTTCCAATTAAGCCTACCACAGCAGCTTTCAGATAATTTTGATTTTTCATGGCTAAAGATTTTTTATGGTAAACAAAGTTACACGTAGCCATCGCTATCCGGTGTCATGAAAATGACACCGGCATTTTTCTACCAATATGAGATTATCTATTTTAGGTCATGCCCAAAGTTTACAAAAATTAATCTTTGAAACAATTTGTAGAATTTTAACGTCTTGTGATTAAAACGCTATAATTATGAAGCACTTTCCCCGAATAATAAGCCTGCTTGCTATACTTGTAATGTTCATCATTGGTGGTTGCAGCCAGAAAGGATGTCCCAGTAATCCTTCAGCCGGTAAGGGAAAGCCTAGCAAAAGTGGGGATACCCAACAACACCTTTTCAAGAAGGATATGCGCTAGTAGCTGATCCCAGAAATTCTACAGGATAACCAAGAGCTTAAAAAAAGGATATCCAATCTTAGCTTAAGAAGGTGCTCTAACTAACAAAGCGTCAATAAGGGAACCCCTAAACCCCATAAGTTTCATTGCCATTGTTACCTTTGAAGGATTAGTAAAGTAGGAAAAACAGCGGCAGTTAAATTATGGCCAATATCATCACGAAAACCATATCAAAACTCTTTGGCAGTAAGTCAGACAGGGATATCAAGGCCTTATGGCCCAGGGTTGAAACCATTAACTATTACTTTGACCAGTACCAATCCCTCAGTCATGACGAGTTAAGGGCCAAAACCGATGAATTTAAGGAACGGATAGCAGAATTTCTCCAGGATATTGACCAGGAGATGCAAAAATACCATGACCAGATAGAGGCAGAGCCTGACATGCATCCGGAAGAAAAGGAAAAGAAGTATGAAGAACTTGATCGTCTTGAAAAGGAACGGGATAAGCAATTAGAGGAGGTTCTGGACCAGATCCTGCCTGAAGCATTTGCGGTAATGAAGGAAACGGCCCGGCGATTCAAGGAGCATGAAACCATAGAAACCACCGCTCATCAACTTGACAGGGATAAAGCCACAAAAGAAGACTACCTGGAAGTTAAGGGCGATACTGCTGTTTACCACACCAAATGGGATGCAGCTGGCATCTACATTGACTGGGGGATGGTGCACTTTGATGTCCAGTTAATTGGTGGTATGGTCCTTCACCAGGGTAAGATCGCTGAAATGGCCACCGGCGAAGGAAAAACCCTGGTTTCAACCCTTCCAGCTTACCTCAACGCCCTTTCTGGAAATTCTGTACACATTGTAACCGTCAATGACTTCCTGGCTAAACGTGACAGTAAGTGGAACCAGCCCCTTTACAATTTCCTGGGTATGACGGTGGATTGTATCGAATATTTCCAGGCCCACTCTCCTGAAAGAAAGCAGGCTTACCAAGCCGATGTGGTTTACGGCACCAACAATGAATTTGGCTTTGATTACCTCCGGGACAACATGGCCCGAACACCTGAGGAGATCGTTCAGCGTAAGCATCATTTTGCTATGGTGGATGAGATTGATTCCGTTCTCATTGATGATGCCCGTACGCCACTGGTAATATCCGGACCTACCGAAACCTCTGATAAAGAGCAGGAAAAATTTTATGAGCTAAAACCCCGAGTTGAAGAGCTTATCAAAGCCCAAAAGGATTATGTCACCAATGCCATTGCCACTGCTAAAAAAGCGGTGAAAGAAAAAGGTATTGATAATATGAAGCCCGATGATGAGGGCGCTATGGAATTACTGAGGGCTTATCGGGGACTTCCGAAAAACAACGCCCTGATCAAGTTCCAAAGTGAAGAGGGTGTCAAAGCCTTTCTGCAACAGGTTGAAAACCATTTCCTTCAGGATCAGGCCAAGGAGATGCACAAAGTAGATGATGAGCTATATTTTACGATAGATGAGAAAAACAACCATGTAGAGCTCACTGACAAGGGCATTGAGCTCATATCCCGGAAAACAGAGGATAGCTCCTTTTTTGTGATGCCCAATGTGGGTGAGCAGATGGCCGAAATAGAGCGGGAAGATATTCCGGAAGACGAACAGACCCGCAAGAAAGATCAACTCATGCGGGATTTTGCGGTAAAATCCGAACGCATCCACACCATCAACCAGCTTCTAAAATCCTACACGCTTTTTGAAGCGGACGTAGATTACATCATCAGCGAGGGTAAGATCAAGATCGTAGACGAGCAGACAGGACGGGTGTTGGAAGGCCGCCGCTATTCTGATGGGCTTCATCAAGCCATTGAGGCCAAGGAGAATGTACAAGTCGAATCTTCTACCCAGACCTACGCCAGCGTTACGCTCCAGAATTACTTCCGGATGTACCACAAACTGGCAGGTATGACGGGTACAGCTGAGACGGAAGCCGGGGAGTTTATGGAAATATACGGCCTCGATGTGGTGGTTGTACCTACCCATATGCAAGTGATCCGGGATGACCGCGATGACATGGTCTTCAAAACCAAGCGCGAGAAATACAATGCGGTAACCGATGAGGTAGAGCGATTAGTAGGCCAAGGCCGGCCAGTTCTGGTAGGGACCACTTCTGTGGATGTCTCAGAGCTCCTAAGCCGGATGCTTAAGCGGAAAAACATCAAGCATAACGTCCTGAATGCCAAGTATCACCAGCAGGAAGCTGAGATAATCGCTGAAGCCGGCGAATCAGGGGCTGTGACCATTGCTACGAACATGGCCGGTCGCGGAACGGATATCAAGCTCGGAGAAGGGGTAGTAGAAGCTGGAGGGCTCGCCATCATTGGTACGGAGCGCCATGAGGCCCGCCGGGTAGACCGCCAGCTGAGGGGCCGTGCCGGTCGGCAAGGGGATCCCGGTTCCTCCCAGTTTTTTGTAAGCCTTGAGGACAACCTCATGCGGCTGTTTGGATCGGAGAAGATCGCTAAATACATGGATCGCCTGGGCATTGAAGAAGGGGAGGTCATTCAGCACTCATGGGTATCCAACTCCATCGAAAAAGCCCAGAAAAAAGTTGAACAGAACAACTTCGGTATCCGGAAGCGCTTGTTAGAATATGATGATGTGATCAATAATCAGCGGGAAGTGATCTACAAAAAGCGCCGCAATGCCCTTTACGGGGACCGGCTTGCTGTGGATCTAAACCACATGACAGAAGACCTTTGCGAGGAGATCATCGAGCAATATCAGCCCTTTTCAGATTATGAAGGGCTTAAAATAGAGGTGATGCGGGTTTTCGCCATGGATCTCCCCTTTACAGAGTCTGAAATGCTTAATACAAACCAAGGGGATCTTGCTCAGCAATTGTTTCAACACATCAGCGAACAATACCGCGGCAAAACAGAGCGTATCCGCCAAAAAGCTTTTCCAGTAATAAAAGACGTTTATGAAGAGCGGGGCAATCAAATCGAGAATATCGTGGTGCCCTTATCGGACGGTGCTCAACAATTACAGGTAACCACGAACCTGCAGGAAGCTTACAAAAGCGAGGGGCGGCAGATCATTCTCGATTTTGAGAAAGCCACCACTCTTTCCACGATTGATGATGCCTGGAAAGAACACCTGCGAGAAATTGATGAACTCAAGCAGTCCGTTCAAAATGCTGTTTACGAGCAAAAAGATCCCTTGCTGGTCTATAAGTTTGAATCCTTTAAGCTGTTCCAGCAAATGCTGGCTAAGGTAAATAAAGATGTCCTATCTTTACTTTCCAAAGCTGATATTGTAACTGATGATGCGGATGATGTAGAAGAAGCGCGGGAGGCACCAAAATCTGCCAGGAGAAGTAATCAGTTACAAACCTCCCGTACTGATAACCTGCCTGATCAAGCGGAAACCCAACCAGCCACGGCAACCAATAATGATAGCGCACCCAAACAAGAGCCTGTCAAAGTAGGCGATAAGGTAGGCCGCAATGAGCTTTGCCCTTGTGGAAGCGGCAAGAAATACAAGAATTGTCACGGCAAGAACCAATAGCAACATGGGAAGGCTTAATGCATACCTGGATCACACGGTTCTAAAACCTGACCTGGAAATCAATCAGGTAACGGAAGCGGCACAGTTAGCTACTCAGCATCAGCTTGCGGGGCTATGTATTCCGCCATCTTACGTCAAACATGCTCATGAGCGGCTGTCAGGGTTTAAAGTAAAAGCCGTGACCGTTATTGGATTTCCCCTGGGTTATCAAAAAATTAGCCTAAAAACAGAAGAATCAAGAGAAGCCCTGGACGATGGGGCAGATGAAGTTGATATGGTCTTGAATATCAGTGCTTTTAAGTCTGGCATGACCAATTATGTGCAGGAAGACATAGACAGCATCACCCATTTGACCCATCGCCATAATAAGCTTATCAAAGTCATTATTGAAACCGGACTTCTGGACAAGGAGGAGATCAAAAAAGCCTGCTCATTATGTGCCTTTAGTGGTGTGGATTACGTTAAAACTTGTACCGGTTTTAACGGCGGGCATGCAAGTGTGGAAGATGTTACACTGATGCGGGAATCCCTTCCTGCTAATACTAAAATCAAGGCTTCAGGAGGTATAAAAACCGTTGAGTCCGCACAAGCCCTTATCAATGCTGGTGCTGACCGGCTTGGTACTTCCGCTAGTTTAAACCTTATTGCCTATGATACTCAGTAGGTTTTGCTGTATTGGGATTTTATTTATCTCTGGAATGGTAACGCCAGGCACTGCACAAATAGATTTTTGTGAGAAATCTTTATCAAAAGGTAGTTTAGATATACAAGCTAATCCCAAAATTTATCAGGTAGTGGATAGTACTTTAGAGGCTAATAGGTCAAATGAAAAAATAGAAGGCTACCGTATACAAATCTACTTTGGCGGTAACCGGAAAGCGGCAAGTAAAGTCAAAACTCGTTTCCTTAGGGAGCACCCCGAAAAAAGTGCTTACACTATTTACCAACAACCTAATTTCAAAATCCGGGTTGGTAACTTCAGGAATAGGTTAGAAGCACAGAAGCTTTATCATGAACTTCACCAGCGTTTTAATACGGTTTTTATTGTACCAACCCGTATTGAATATCCGGCTCTGCCGGAGCCTCATTAGCCCTATTCCGTTGCGTTTAAAATGGGTGTGGCTTTCCTTTGTGCCCCAGGGCGTGATTAAGCCGAATTTCCTCCTACTAGTAAGTGCATTGATTCTTGTATCTCGAACCACTTTATCTTTAGCTCAACCTATGGATAAAATATCGTGGCAGGATGCAGTGCATAAGCCCGATATTAAAACCGTTCGTTTCTACCAAAAAGGTAAACCCCGCTCCTATCCGCTGTACAAAATGGGCGGTGCCCCATTAACCCTCACCTTTGACAAGTTTGAAAGGGATATCATCAACTACCAATATACGATTGAGCATTGCACACCCAAATGGAAAAGTAGTGACGTTAGCTCGCAAGTGTACCTCAAAGGAGTCCGAAGCGGATTTATAGACAACTTTCAGCATTCTCAAAACACCTACCACCCCTACGTTCATTATCGTCTACAGTTTCCTAATCAGGATATGCAACCTAAAATACCGGGTAATTACATCCTGAAAGTCTTTAAAGAAGACCCTAGTAAACCAGTGATCACTAAGCGCTTTTATGTGGCAGGAGATGGGGTTACGATAAGTCCTAACCTTCAGCAACCAAACTTCCCCGAATACCGGGATACTCGGCAGGAATTAGACTTTAAGATCAACTACCAGGGTTTGAAGAATGTCTCCGATCCTTTCCGCCAGTTCCGGGTAGTGGTACGCCAGAATGGGCGCAATGATAACGCTATTAGGGGTTTAAAGCCTAAGTACGTAGAGGGTAAGACTTTGATATACGATTACGAAGAAAAAAACCTGTTCAGAGGCGGTAATGAGTTTCGCGCGGTTGATCTCAGATCCTTGAATTACGGTGGCCAGGGAGTGAGAAAATTGGTTCTGGATTCTATTTACACCGCCCATCTAAATATAGATGAAAGCCGGCGCTACAGCAGCCATGTGGATTACAACGACAATAATGGCTGGAACCTGACCTTAACCGAGCGCTCGCGAAACCCACAAACAGAAGCAGCTTATATTTCTACTTATTTTTACCTGGATGCCAATGTCACACTGCAAGAGGACGAGGCTATTTATGTTTATGGTGGTCTTTCTAATTGGCAAATCCAGGATCGATACCGCCTACAATACCTTAAAGATGAGGGGGTTTACTATGCTAACATGTTGCTTAAGCAGGGATACTATGATTACAAATATGTGATCAGTACAGGTCGTGAGCCTAAAGGGAAGGCTAAGCTAAATACTTGGCAACTGGAAGGCACCCATTTTGAAACGGAAAATCGATACTTGATACTTGTTTATTTTAAAGACCCTTTTCGCAACATCTTTAAGTTAGTAGGTTCGAAAACCTTAAGTAGTGGTTTAGGTATTAGGGGGCAGTAGCTTTTAAATACTAGCACCTAAAAACCAAACCTTGATGCATAGCGTTAAATAACCATAAAAGCGTTGATCTTATGATAGGCCACCTTTTTACGGATTACATACCCGAAGAACAGCGACCTGAAAAACAATTTGAGGATCTGTTAAATTTATTCAATCAAATAATGATGCATACCGCTGGGGATGTGGATGAGGCCCTGGAATGGATGCAGCGTTTAGATGAGCGGTATAATTTCACAAGTGAAGACTATACCCTGGATGATTTCATAGAGGATTTAAAGGAGAAAGGTTACATCGCTGAAGAAGGAGATGGAAATGGGAGTGCAGGCGGCTACTCTATGACCGCCAAAAGCGAGCAAACGATTCGGCAGCAATCCTTAGAAGAAATCTTTGGGAAAATGCGAAAATCCGGTAAGGGTAACCATAACACGCCTAACCCCGGGATGGGAGATGAAGCCACGACTGACCGCCGTGATTTTCAGTTCGGGGATACACCTGAGAATATTGCTATGACGGATTCCATAAGAAATGCTCAGGTTAACAATGGTATTGGGGACTTCATGCTGACGGAGAATGACCTGGAGGTTAATGAGAAAAAAGCTAAGGCGCAAATGTCCACGGTCTTAATGATTGACATCTCCCACTCTATGATCCTTTATGGAGAAGACCGGATTACCCCTGCCAAGAAAACCGCCATGGCTCTTGCCGAGATGATCACCCAAAAGTATCCCAAAGACACATTGGACATCATCGTTTTTGGGAACGATGCCTGGCAGGTAAAAATTAAAGACCTTCCTTATCTCCAAGTGGGGCCATACCATACGAATACCATAGCTGGTCTTGAGCTAGCCATGGATTTATTAAGAAGAAAGAAGAATGCCAACAAACAAATCTTCATGATAACGGATGGAAAGCCCACTTGTATGAAAGTAGGAATGAAATACTACCAAAACAGTTTCGGCCTTGATAAACAGATTCTTAATAAAACATTGAATTTATCCTCACAGTGCAGGAGGCAGGACATCCTTATAAATACCTTTATGGTGGCTTCTGACCCCTTCCTGCAACAATTCGTGAAAGAATTCACCGAAGCTAATAATGGCAAAGCCTTTTACACAAGCCTTGATGGGCTTGGTGAATACATTTTTGAAGATTACGAACGCAACCGGAATAAACGCGTTAGATAGCCATTTGAATCACAACTAAAAGTATTTAAAACGTTTCCTTATTCATGACACAGCAACACCTACAAGCAATGGATAAAATCCAGACCCTAAGGGACCTCAAATCTTACGGTTACCAACCAAAGCCCATAAAGCAGGAACTTCGTGATAACCTTATAGATAACTTAAAAAAGGATCAAGATCCTTTCCGGGGAGTTTTAGGTTTTGAAAAAACGGTGATACCGGATATCCAAAGAGCTGTACTATCGAATCACAACATGATTCTTCTAGGGCTTCGTGGCCAAGCTAAAACCCGGATTGCCCGGCTCTTAGTCAATCTTTTAGATGAATATATCCCCGTAGTTAGCGGCTCCGAACTAAATGATGATCCCCTCGCGCCTTTATCTAAGTTTGCCAAAGATGAGATAGCAGAGAAAGGTGATGACGCTCCGGTTGACTGGATCCACCGGGATGATCGATTTACAGAAAAACTAGCCACGCCAGACGTAACGGTTGCAGACCTCATAGGGGATGTAGACCCGATCAAAGCGGCTTCTATGAAGCTTCCCTATTCTGATGAGCGGGTTATTCACTATGGACTGGTTCCTAGATCCAACCGTGGCTTATTCGTAATTAACGAACTACCCGACCTCCAGGCCAGAATCCAGGTCGCCCTTTTTAATATTCTTCAGGAAGGTGATATCCAAATTCGAGGATTTAAACTACGTTTACCGCTTGATACGCAATTCATTTTTACCGCCAACCCGGAGGATTACACCAATCGCGGAACCATTGTAACTCCACTGAAAGACCGGATCGACAGCCAGATCCTGACGCATTACCCCAAAACCCTTGACATTGCAAAACAAATCACTAAGCAAGAAGCTCGCGTACATCAGGGCCAAGAAGAGCTGGTAGAAATGGATCCCATGGCTGAAGATCTTATTGAGCAAATAGCTTTTGAGGCTCGCAATAGTGAATATGTAGACGAGCAGAGTGGGGTTTCCGCAAGGCTTACCATCTCCGGATATGAAAACCTCATGAGTTCAGTAGAGCGCCGGTCGCTTGTCAATAAGGAGGAAAAGGGCTACGTGAGAATAGCTGATTTTGTAGGACTTATCCCCTCCATTACAGGGAAAATAGAGCTTGTTTACGAAGGCGAACAAGAGGGTCCGGCCAATGTAGCCCATATGCTTATTGGTAAGGCCATTCGTGAGCAATTTGTAAACTATTTCCCGGATCCAAAACAGATTGATAATAAATCAGAGGGGAATCCCTATCAATCCATTACCCAGTGGTTTAGTAAAGGAGAAATGGTAGAACTTTTCCATGACATGACCGAGCAGACTTACGAGGAAAAGCTAAAAACTGTCACAGGACTAGAGGCACTTGTAGATAAACATCATCCAAGTGTCTCCAGGGCTAAGAAGCTTTTACTCATGGAATTCGTCCTTCATGGATTAGCTGAATATTCGATGTTGAGCAAGCACAATATCGAGGAAGGACAGACCTTCCGCGATCTGTTGAGTGGTATGATGAATTTTGGAAATGATGATGAGAATTTCGAGGGGGAAGAAGGTGGGCGTTTTTTATAACCTTACTTGATTAATCCTGATTTTGATAAAACCCAAGGTCCGATTGGCCTTGGGTTTTTTTATTTTGGGCAATGTCTGTTTCTTACTTTTGTCGAGCTGATAGTAGCGGTATGGCTTACAAGCTGATATGCTTTAATTTCAGCGCTTTCTGCACTCAAGAAAGTTCTACATGAAGAATCCGGTTACTTGGTATTTAATAGGGCTTTTAATATTATTAACCTTTTTGATAGGTTGCCAAAGCCCAAAATACTTGAGCAATCAAAATCTGGAGTCCTTGTACAATCCATCTGGTAACCAACTTGCGCCGAAACTTCACATTTTCCACAAAACCCCTAATAAGCCTCAACTATTTGCAAAGGTTCCCTTGCGTCAGTTAAGGTATGAGAGTGAAGGAGCGGGTTCCAATACTCGTTTTAAAGTTTCTTACCGCATTTATAAAAATTATGAATACCGTACCCTTTTTGACAGTGGAAGCCGGTCCTTTTGGCTTTCCAAAAAGCAAATGCTCAAGCAAGATCACACTCAAACCGTGCAGTTTGATATCCCAAAAGCTGATCAATATTACCTTGTAGAAGCCGAAGTGCAAGATCTTGTTGCAGATCAAAAAGCCCGAACTTTCATTTATTATCGACCCTATGAAAAAGCGTATGATCAGCGATTCCTTCTCCGCCACGCTTCAAATGAGGAGCTTCACACAGCAAATTTCATAAGCTGTGGACAGCCCCTGACGATTAAGACGGCTTCCGCTACGGACTCCTTGATTATAAAAAGGTACCCCTCTGATCAGTTTAACTCCGCTGCGCCGCCTTTTAAAGAGAATCTAACAAATCGCGAATTGTCAGGTATTTCATCTGACTCTTCATTTAAGGTTGCCACAGATCAGGTTATACGGCTTGAAAACAAAGGTTTTTTTAGCATTCAAGGCCGTAGTAATGCCGCTACCATTGCCCTCCGCGTTGTCAATTCTCACTTCCCAAAGCTTAAAAGACCTGAACAGCTCAGGAGTAGCATCCGGTATTTAACGAACAGTAGCAATTTTAAAGACTTGAATGCGAAAGAACCTAAGCCTGCCGTTGATCAATTCTGGTTAAATAAGGCTGATAACAACACTGCCAAAGCAAAGGAAATGATTCAGCATTATTATCGTAGGGTGCAGAAAAGCAACACTTATTTTACAAATTACAAAAAAGGTTGGAAGACGGACCGGGGTATGATTTATATCGTTTTTGGTAAGCCTTACATTGTTTACAGAACCAATCAGCAAGAGGTATGGATTTATGCTAACCGTACTTCAATGCCTAACCTTGAGTTCCGTTTTGAGCGGAAACAGGATCCGCTTGCTCCGGTATATTTTAACCTTAAGCGTTCTCGTTACTATAAGGAGCCTTTCTACAAAAGCATTGAACGTTTGCGCGAATCGAATGATAAACCGTAAGCCTCAACAAAAGCTTGTTCCAGGATAAATAACCTGCCTCGCCTTATTCGGCTTATACTAGTGATGGGCCGAGTAGGAGTTTTGCATTCCTGTGATCCACCATTTGAAATAGTGAAAGGTAATTTTAGAAGCCTGAGGGATAACCGTAATACTAAAAAGGGGGAATTAGGTTAAAAGCGCCCGGCAAAGTGATAAAAATAGAAGAGCCTTAAGACTCACCAAGCGCACCTTCAGAAAGGCAAAACGGATCCGTAATGTCGTGTTTTCATAGGCTCTGTTTCCAAGGCCACCCATCTATATGGCCTTATTTTCATTCTGAGGGAATTTTAAAAGGATATGTTATCCAACATTAGCATCGGACAGCAGGCCTTACAATCACCTTTATCTTTAGTAAAAAAACACCCCATTACTGCTATAGTTACCAGGGTTATCTACAATCGACTTTATCAAGATAGGACCATCTTATTAGATCAAGTAAAAAGCCTAGGTTTGTAGGGTTATATTCCCGATGCAAAAATTCTAAACCAAGCTGGCGCTTACAACTCAGGGGCAGGCCTTTGGGCTTGCAGCGCTTTTTGTGAAAGAAAACAAGCAAAAACAAACCTACTATGATTTACCATTCGAGAAACTAAATTTAAGCACCAGTGCCTCCTCAAAGACCGATCAATCTGAACCAACGCAGTAATCCTTGATAATTTTTCCTGGAAAAGCTGGTAAGCACCTTTAAAGCTATAGAATTACCGTATCAAGGTTAACTTTCCTTTCTTAGCAAACGATTCACCTTGTTTGCTTAACGCATTTAACTTAAAGATAAATGTGCCTTGGGAAAGTGTCTTGCCACTAGCATCGGTTCCATCCCAGCCTTGGGTAGGATCATCCGTTTTAAAAACCCGTTCCCCCCATCGATTGAAAATAGCAAGTTCAAACTTAGCAAAGCCCTCACCATCCAGATTGCTTAAGGCTTTTCCTTCAACCTTAAATTCATCATTAAGGCCATCATTATTAGGGGTGAAAGCATTCGGCACATAGACTTTTGCGTGTTGGATAACTGAGGATTCATTTGATACGGAAACAGCACCCCTGGATTGATGAGCTTTAACTCGGTAAATAAGGGCAGTGTCGGAAACCTGGTGACTTGCCTTATCGCTGTATGAAGTTTTGTCTCCCGTAACGGTTTCAATGGTACGAAAATCCTGCCTTTTCCCTTGTTTTAATTGGATTTCATAAGAGGCAATTTGCTTTTGCCATTGAGCACCGGATTCCCAAACTAGTTCAATACCATCTTCTTGAGATTTTGCACTTAACAATGTAGAACTGCTTAACCCCGCTTCGGGAGAAGGTTCCTGACAATGATTCAATGCACTGATTCGATATTGGTAGTGGGCATCATTAACGGATACTGAGGAATCCACCCAGTTGTTGCCCTTTATGCCATCACCAACCTTTTGCCAGTTTGCATTACCCTTTGATTTACGTTGAATGGAATAAGAACTCGGTTCCCAATTGGTGGGGTGATTCCAAGTGGTATTCAGTGCACCATTTTGGACTGTGGTACTTAGCATTGGTCGCTTGTATTCAGGCCGCTTGTATTTGGGACTTTTTACAGCATGATTACTCCATGCTTTAAATGCTGAACCAGGATGGAGGGCTACTACCTGGTAATGGTAATCCCCCCTGCAGAGGCCCTCATTTCTATAAGACGTTTGGTTACCTGGAACGGTATCGATTGCTTTAAAGTCTCCTCCTTCCGGAGCAGCCTGAATCTCATACGCCTTGACCTTTGCCCAGCCTTTATACCCAGTCCACGACAGGCTGTTGGTAAATAACGCATGGCTTTCTACCTGAATACTTGAAGGACTGTGCAATTCGGATGTATCCGAGGTACGACCGCATTGACCTTCAACCATTAGGCGATAGCCTTTATGACTTTCGTTAGGTTTAAAGGTTAGAGTGGTTTGACCGCTTTCCTCAATAGTATTGATAGTACGGAAAGCATTTTCCTCTTTTTGCTGAGCTAATACCTTGTATTGCTCAAAAGCTTCTTGCTGACTTGCTTCCCAGTGAATATTCAGTTTTTCTTGATCTCCCCTGATGGCTTTCTGGTGAGTGACAAATTGGAGGTTAGGAGCATTACTTACTGTGTCCATTATAGCTATAAATTCATCTTTTTTAAGGCTATTGCTACAACCTTTTTCATTAGTAACAGCTAACTGAACATTGTAAGCACCCGTTTCTTCATAAGTCAAGCCCTGAAGATTTTGCTTTTGGATGGTATCTATTTCATCAGGACGTTCCAGCTTCCATTGATATTCAGGTATAGCATGGCCTTTCCCATTTACCTTGCTTTTGAGGTTAAAGGTGGTTCCCGGGCAGATACCTTCTCTGCTAAGCTGAAAATCAACCTCGGGGTAGCTATAACTTTTAATGGTATCGGTATGATGAATGGTGTCAAAACAACCATCTGAAGTTTCAGCTATCATTTTCACATCATGAGCGCCTTGTTTAAAAGAATGGCTGATGGTATCCTGAAAACCTTTCCTGGTAAAAGTTACCGAAGTGTCACTAAAAGTCCAGTGGGTTTTTACGGCTTTTTCAGCGTTGTTACGAAAATTGACATCTACCGGATGACAGCCATTTGAGGTATCCAGGCTGTAGCTCGCTTCCGGCTTAGCATAAACAGTTATTGGTTGATCCAACTCACTTACAGCGTAGCAACCGGATTGGTCTTTAGCTAGAACAAAAGGCTTGAAATTTTTTTTCCGGGCAGCTTTTTCAGCTTGGTAAACGTGGTCCAAATCAGGTGCCGTATCAATGTTTGACTTATCTCCATAGCTAGCAAAAGCCTGCTGGTAGTTTTTACCGGTGATATCAAAATCAACCTTTAACGGCTCGCAACCTTCTTTTTTATTGACTTTAAAGTCAATGACCGGTCCTACTATCGTTACAAAATTTTCCTTTTTTATTATTTTTTGGCACCCATTTTCTGAAATGGCTCTCATTTGAACATCAAAACCTGAGGAAGAATCTCCTGAATTTTCTTTATAAACTTTGGTAATAGCTTCCTTGGAGGTTTGTTTTTTATGACCATCTCCAAAATCCCATCGGTAACGATCCACATTTGGACTGCTATTGGCAGTAAAATCTACGATTGCCTGGGCACAATGCTGAAAGGTATCTGTACTGGAAAAGTCAGCGAAAACACGTTCCACATAGGTTTTATGCGTTTGGGTATCCTTGCATTGGTTACTGTCAATAACCGTTAGGCTTATGTTGTAGTAACCTGAATCTTTGAAATTAAACTTCTGATTCTCTTGATGCTTAGATTTTTTCATAAAAGCATCCCCATCCTTTGAGTCCCATGTAAAATTAGCGGGTGCCTGGGTGGTATAGCTATTGTTAGTGAGCGAAACAGTTTTACCGTAACAAACTTGTTTGGGCATTTGAAAATCTGCGTTTACCCCTACTTCTAGCAGATTTTCTGATTTAAAACGGTCTGTACAGCCTTTGGGGCCTGTAATTTCTAGGCCTACCCCATAGGTACCATACTTATCAATTGAGGCATCCGCTTTAAAAGCTTTTTGCTTTTTCAGGTCAAAATTGCTGGTATCTAAGCGATACCAACGTGTTTGCCGTTTCCCACCGGTAGGGCTAGGATGAGTCCAACTGGTATCAAGCATTGCGGAAACCTTACCCTTATAAGGTACGCAATGATCCTGAGTATTTACTGACCAATTAACCTGACTTCCATTGACCACAAGGTATCCTTTTCGGATTTTCTTAAAGCTCGTCAATGAATCAACCTTAGCTGTGTAAATCACGTCATAAACACCGGGCTTGTCCAGCTTCGTTTTAAAAGAGTCGCCCTGCCCCTTTACAACTATGTTTGGTTTTTGTTGATGTTGAATTTTCCAGTGGTGGGTGTAGTTAAGGGCAGTAGGAACAGTATGCTGGAAAAGTTTAAAAGCTTCATTCCGGCAGTAGTGATTCGTATCAGGATTTGCTTTTGTTGTATCCAGACTTTGATTGAGGTTAAAATCAGGATCAGGTTTACTTACTGTTAGGGGGTTATCTTTACTACCAGTAGATACGGATTGTTGACACCCTTGCGAGGTAGAAACCTTAAGAGTCACCTTATAATTACCTGAGTCCTTGAAAGTAAACCTAGGATTACGGACTCGGGCTTGTTTAATTAGCTTGTTTTTTTGATTATTCCAAATTAGCCAAGTGACGTAAAGGGAATCGTTCGTACAGAAAGAATCCTCAGGAAAATCCAAGTGAATAGGCTGGCCAACTGCATAAGTTTTAAAATCCAGGTCAATCTCAGATTTTAGCTCCCCTAACTGCAGGTATTCTTCTTGAAACATTGTATCCTTACAGCCATTTTTACTTTCACTAATTAGCCGGACGTCAAATTCGCCTTTTTGGTTAGCCCGAAAGGCAGCATTCTTCTTGTTACTACTAAAAACGCTTTGACCATTACCATCAAAAACATCCCATTTGTAACGCGTCCCTTGCCCGCCAGAGTTTTGATTATTCAATTTTACATTGACTGGCACTGAGCAATTACAAGCTGGTGTAACACTAAAACCTGCTTGAAAATCTTCTACGCTAATTGCTTTTTTAGCAGTGTTGGATTGTTTTACGCCATTTTTAAGATGATAAACCGTAACTTCATACATACCAGGTTTATCAGGACTTACAGATGCTGTCTTACCCTTCTTTGTGTAGGTTTTACCACCATTGCTAATTTCCCATTCATAGCTTCCGTTTTTAACAGGCTGATCTACAGCTAGTCGAGCCGTTTGGCCGGGGCATAGGATGGTATCTTTTATACTAAAGCCAAGTTGAACAGGTTTAACAACATCGATCGGGGAGTCTAAGGTATCAGTATACTGGCAGCCATGATTATCGACATAGGTGAGGAAACCAGTGTATCGGCCAGGGGTTTGAAAATCAGCAATAGCACTCGATGAATTGGCATCCTTGACTTTTGAAGCCTCTGGGAATTGCCACTGATAGCTGGTTAAGGTATCCTGCGTAGCAAGCTTACTAGTGGTTGTAAGGGGTGCCGTTCCGGTTGTTTTACTAAGATTGAGTTTAACTAAAGGCTTTGAGAAAATTTTGAAAAAGTCTTCAAAGGTTTTTGAAGCTGTGCAGCCTGCTGCATTGGTAACCCTGACGGATATGGTTTTAGCACCTGATGATTGGAAATTGTAAGTAAGCCGTTTCCCTTTATGGGTAATCCTTTGATTGTCTACGATCCAATCCACTTTTTGGGCTTTAACAGATGATGAGAGCGAAAAGGTAACATCAGTCGGGACCCCGCAAATTCTCTTATTATCCGTTTGTAACTTTAGATCTGAGGGACGACTTTTTATTTGAACTAAGCCTGGTTTCTTTTTTGAGCAAATGAGATTACCCTGCTCTTTCACAAGGAGGGTTACATCCCTATTTTGCTTTTTCCGATAAGCTCTGGAAAGGGTTTGGCGATCTTTGAAAGTGTCGGAACCTACTACCCAATGAGCTTTAGCAGATTTTGGCAGGTTTTGAGCTTTTAGATTAATTATGTGAGGAGCACATTCCTTAGTATCGTTTGCTTTTATTTTTACCTGTTCACATTGAGGAAAGGCTACTTCCACAGAAAAACCAAATAAGAGAAAAAATATAGCCGCGAGGGAAAGGCATTTCGTAATCATAAGCGAGGGGATTTATTCCTTTTGATCAGGGGGGTATCAGAGGGGTTCGTGCTAACAGGTTATAAAAGAGGGCATATAACCTTTATCGAATATTTTCAGGATAGAAATACCTGAAAAGCGAGAAGCTTTGACAGTAAAGGGTGCTGCGAGTTTCCTTGCAATGTTCTTGTACTATTCACCATCACTAGGTAAAACTCAGGAGTAAACAAAAGCTTGCGATTATTTAGCGAGGAGTAAAGAATTATGGAATCCATAAGCGAGGATTTTATCGATTAATTCATCGATTATTTATCTATTACACAAATTTAATGGATTTCCAGTTCCATGGAAAAAGATTTTTGAGCAAATAAGCAAAACTTTTTATAACTATTTGATTTTCAAATTTTTATAAATTGTAAAAAGTTCTACCTAGAACAAAATACAGAAGAAGTTTAAAAAGATTGGCAGCTTTTTAATCGAAATTTTATCGAAATTTTAGTCGAAAGTCTATAGAGATCTGACTCCTCAGGAAACAAAAAAATGCCCCAGGGTAACAGCCCCGGGGCATGAATTAAAATGGTGCTTTGATAATTTCAGTTATTAAGGCTGAAGGTACTCAAGGCTTAATTTTACAGTCAATTATCCTGAAGAATTTTTACGCCATAGGCTTTAAATGCCAATCGCGTTGCAGGCTCTGTTATCTCTTCAACCTCTTCTTTTGATTTACCTTCATCCCTGGCATAATGGCGTCTCACTTTTGCAGAAACAGTATCCTGGTACAGCCGTCCTTTCATGGCAACTGAATTACCAGAAAGATCCTTCGGAACAAAAAAACCATAATCCTTGAAAGTTACTCGCATTGTTTCCCCATTCTGCCGTTTCATTTTCATCCAGCAACCTTTTTTCTGGCAAACGGCCTGAACCTTTCCTTTCACCTTTGTTTCCATGGGCAACTTTTCATCTACCTCTTCCATCTCTTTCAAAAGTTGTTTTAAACTTAAGGCTCCATCCGCTTCTATCTCATTCCCATAGTGCACTTTTTCGTATTTCTTCTGGGCTTCAGCTATTGATACTGAAAAAACTAAAACCATCAATCCAATAAATAGTCTCATAACTAACCTTTTTTTAAATGTGAATTGCTCGATCATCAGTAGCGGCCATACAGGCCTCTTTCATAGCTTCCGTAAAAGTGGGATGTGCATAGGTCATCCGCGCAATATCTTCAGCTGACGCGTGATATTCCATCGCTATCACCCCTTCCCCTATCATATCCGAAGCCCGCGGTCCTATCATGTGAACCCCAAGGATTTCGTCAGTGCTTTCATCCGCTAATACCTTGACCTCCCCTTCGGGATCATTGCTAGCACGAGCGCGACCAGAGGCTCTATAAGGGAAACTACCGCTCTTGTAAGCTATGCCTTTTTCTTTAAGCTCATGTTCTTTGTAACCTACGGATGCCACCTCTGGCCAAGTATAGATAACTTCTGGTATGAGCTTGTAATTAACATGTGGCTGCTCACCATTTATGACTTCCGCTACAAATGATCCTTCCTCTTCAGCTTTATGAGCAAGCATAGGGCCAGCTATAACATCTCCTATTGCATAAATACCGGTAACTGAGGTTTCCAGGTTCTCATTGACCGTGACTTTACCTTGCTCATCAGGGGTAATACCAATATTCTCCAACCCAAGGTTTTGCGTGTAAGCCTTACGCCCAGTCGCCATCAGGCAATAATCCCCTTCGTAGGTTTGTTGCTCTCCATTTTTATCGGTAGCTGTAACTGTAACCTTATCACCATGGTTTTGAACATCGGTGACCTTAATATTAAGGTTTAGCTTCATGCCTTGTTTTTTGAGGACTTTTTTCAGCTCTTTTCCCAGACTTTTTTCCATAGCCGGTATGACGCTATCAGCATATTCAAGCACATCTACTCGGGTTCCTAACCTGTTGTACACAGATCCCATTTCTAGACCTATATACCCTCCTCCAATCACTATCATTCGGTCGGGAATTTCCGATAGTTCCAATACTTCTGTTGAGGATATGATTCGTTTTTTATCGATCTCCATACCCGGCAAAGCAGAAGGTTTTGAACCCGTAGCTATCACGGTTTGCTTCGTACTTAAGGTTTCAACATGCCCATCAGAGCTATTCACCTTTATTGTCGAAGAGTCCTGGAAGCTACCAACGCCAGTGTAAACATCGATTTTGTTTTTATTCATCAAGAAGCTGATGCCATCGCAAGTTTGCTTCACAACCTTACGCTTCCGTTCGATCATCTGCTTAAAGTCAATTCCCTTATCTTCTACATGAATACCATGCTCGGGAAATTCATGAATAGCATCGTAGTATAAATGACTAGAATCCAAAAGGGCTTTAGATGGTATGCAGCCTACGTTCAAACAGGTACCTCCCAAAGTATTGTATTTCTCAACAATAGCTACTTTAAAACCTAATTGAGCTGCCCTTATGGCGGAGTAATAGCCACCTGGACCAGAACCAATCACTGTCACATCATATTGTGCCATGGAGTGTTATATCTTCAAATATTTAATTAAAACAGACAACTTTTTAAACACCGAGTAAAAGACGACTAGGATCTTCTGTAAGTTCCTTGATCCTATAAAGGAAACTTACAGATTCTTTACCATCTACAAGGCGATGATCATAAGACAAGGCTATGTACATAATTGGCCTTATTTCCACCTGCCCATTAATAGCAACAGGGCGCTCGACAATATTGTGCATTCCCAGAATAGCTGACTGAGGGGAATTCAAAATCGGAGTGGACAGCATCGATCCAAAAACACCTCCGTTGGTAATGGTAAAAGTACCACCTTGCATTTCGTCAATGCTGATCTGATTATCCCTGGCCTTCCTACCATAGTAAATCACCGATTTCTCGATTTCACTAAAGCTCATAGCTTCAGCATTCCTGATGTTTGGAACTACCAATCCCCGTGGGGTAGATACAGCTATGCCGAGGTCTACATAGTTGTGATATTGAATGGTTTGATCCTCTTCCAGGATTTTGGCATTCACTTCCGGAAATTCCTTTATAGCCTCACAAACTGCCTTAGCAAAGAAAGACATAAAACCAAGGTTCACATCAAATTTTTCTTTGAAGGCATCTTTGTACTGCTTACGGATGGCCATCAGATTACTCATATCCACCTCATTAAAGGTGGTGAGCATGGCTGTTTCGTTCTTAGCGGAGACCAGCTTTTTAGCAATAGTCTTCCGCAAATTGCTCATGCGCTCAGTTTGCACTTCCCGGGCGCCTCCACTTAATTGGGGCTCAGGTGGAGCTTCGGGCTCAGCTGCTGCCTTAGGCTGTTCTTGTTTTTCCTCTTGTTTTGGCTCTTCCGGTGTCTGAGGCTTCTCCGATTCTTTTTCTTGTACAGCCTTTTGAGCATCTGCCTTTGTTATACGGCCATCCTTACCAGTACCTTGAACATTTTCGGGTTTGACCCCGCTTTCATCAAGGATTTTTTTAGCCGCAGGTGAAGGCTCTTGACTTGCATAAGTTTGGCTTTCGGCAGGACCAGGTTCAGGGGAAGGCGCTGTTTTATCTGAAGCTTCATCAGCTGTGCCGGATGATTTCTCTTTTGAACTATCATCACCAATAGCAGGCGCTCCTTCGGGATCTACCGTACCTACTTTATCACCCACTGCTACCGTATCGCCCTCACTGACGGACCGATGTAAGGTTCCGGCCTCCTCCGCTGTAAGCTCAAAAGTGGCTTTATCGGATTCAATTTCACATACGACTTCATCCATCTCCACATAGGCACCCTCCTCTTTGGTCCAGCTTGAAATGGTGACCTCAGTTACCGATTCACCAATATTTGGTACTGTAATATCAACAGCCATGGTAGGGGTTGTATTTTGAGGTTATTGAGTTGAATTTATATCCATTGCTTCATCCAGTATAGCTTGCTGTTCGCGCTTATGTACCGTATGGTATCCTGTAGCGGGAGAGGCGCTGGCTTTTCTTGAAATAAGGTTTAATCGTTTCATATTTTCATCCCAACGTAATAAATAAGTCCAGGAGCCCATATTTTTTGGTTCTTCCTGAACCCAATAAAAATCCGCGTTGGTATACCGCTCGTAAACAGCCTTTAACTGATCTTCTGGCATCGGATGAAGCTGCTCCAATCGGACAATAGCAATGTCTTGGATAGCATTGGCTTCCTTTTCTGCTAGGAGGTCATAGTAAACCTTACCAGAACATAGCAAAACTTTCCGCGCTTTTTCAGGGTTTCGGGCAAAATTTTCATCGTCTATTACTTCCCTGAATTTACCATCTGTAAATGCCGAAAGCGGGGATACACAGCGGGAATGGCGCAATAAAGACTTTGGGGTCATCACCACCATTGGCTTACGGAAATCCCAGGTTAGTTGTCGCCTTAGCGCATGAAAAAAATTAGCAGGAGTTGTAAAATTACCCACCACCATGTTTTCTTCAGCAGAAAGCTGTAAGAAGCGTTCCAAGCGAGCATTTGAGTGTTCAGGCCCTTGCCCCTCATAGCCATGCGGTAAGAACATCACCAAGCCGTTCATTTTTTGCCATTTGCTTTCGCCGGGTGCTATAAACTGATCTATTACGGTTTGAGCGCCATTATTAAAATCTCCGAACTGGGCTTCCCAAATCGTTAAAGTGTATGGATGGGATAAAGCATAACCATATTCAAACCCTAGCGCAGCATTTTCTGAGAGCAGGCTATTATAGACCCGAAGCCGGCTTTTAGCATCGTTTAAATGGTTAAGGCTATGATAGGGCGTATCATCATTAGCATCGTAGATTATAGAATGTCGGTGGGCAAACGTTCCTCTTATGGTGTCTTGTCCACTTAACCTAACATCCCGGCCTTCCAGAAGAAGGGTGCCATAGGCTGTGAGTTCACCCATTGCCCAATCAAACCAACCTTGCTCCCAGGCTCGTTGGCGCTTTTGTAATTCTTTTTGAATTTGTTTGATGGGTGAAAAACCGTCTGGAATACTGGCAAGAGCGTGAGCAACCTTTTCTAATGCTTCCTTCGATACGTTTGTATCCGGTGAACTTTTGAAGTCTTCGGGTTTAGCAGTCCTTAACTTCCGCCATTCCTCATCTGGTTGCTGATATTCATATTCTAATGGCTGTTGGCGAACCATGTTTAAGCGGTCCTGGAGCTTCTGTTTAAAGTCCCGCTTAAGTTCTTTGGCCATTTCAGCTTCTATATCCCCTTCATCTATCAGTTGCTTACTGTATATTTCCCTGGGATCCGGGTGATTGGCAATGGTCTGGTAAAGGGTGGGATGGGTGATTTTCGGATCGTCTCCCTCATTATGCCCATGCTTCCGGTAACAGACCATATCTATGAAAATATCGTGATGGAAGCGCTGACGAAACTCAATAGCAAGTTTTGTGGCGTAAACAACGGCTTCGGCATCGTCTCCATTGACGTGGATAATGGGTGTATCCAGAATTTTACCAACGCTGGTAGAATAGTCAGATGAGCGTCCCTGGTCAAAATCGGTTGTAAAACCCAACTGGTTATTGATGACAAAGTGGATGGTTCCTCCTGTAAAGTACCCATCCAACTGGGACATTTGCATGGTTTCGTAAACAACACCTTGTCCCGCTAAAGCGGCATCTCCATGAAAAAGTACAGGAAGTACTTGATCACGCTTTTCATCATAAAGCACGTCTCCTTTGCCTCTCGCATAGCCCTCAACAATTGGATCTACTGCCTCAAGATGAGAGGGGTTAGGCGTTAATTTAAGGTAAACCTCTTGACCATTATCAGCTTCAACCTTGGAACTAAAACCTAAGTGGTACTTAACATCACCATCCCCCATGCTTAAATCGGGCTCGACCTCCCCTTCAAACTCACTAAAAATATAGTCGTAGGTTTTTCCAAGGATATTGGCCAGCACATTCAAACGGCCACGATGAGCCATGCCAATTACTACTTCCTTTACACCATCACGAGCACCATCATTTATGATAGCATTAAGTGCTGGAATGGCATTTTCGCCCCCTTCTAGTGAAAAACGTTTTTGCCCAATGTATTTGGTATGCAGAAAATTCTCAAAAACGGAAGCCTCGTTTAATTTATTAAGGATTTGTTTTTTCTCACTAACGCTGAATTGATAATCCGGAAATTGATTTTCAAACTTGTCTTTAACCCAATTTTGAATATCTCCTCGCCTAATGTGCTTGTATTCTACACCGACATTCCCGGTATAGATTTTCTGAAGTTGTTGGATGACCTGACGGAGGGTAGCTTGCTGGAGGCCTATCTCATCGCCAACTGACACCGGCTGACCTAAATCTGATTCCTGTATCCCATGATCATCAAGAGAAAGCAGAGCGTGGCGATCTTTTCTTTCTCGTATGGGATTGGTTGTCGAAAGTAAATGACCTCTTCTACGGTAATCTTCAATTAACTGATAAGCTTTTAGCTCAAGGCTAAGTTTTGCTTTTGATAGCCCCTCATTTTCAGTGATACCATTCCCGGATTGGCTCAAAGCAAAATCAAAGCCCTCAAAAAACTGCTTCCAGCTTTCTTCAATAGAATCCGGGTTTTTTTGGTACGACTTGTAAAGCCCTTCCAGGTAGGTACTATCTGCGCTGTTAGCAAGGGTCATCAGGTAATTAAAATTTTCTAGTGTTTTTCGGCTCTAAAGTTGCAAAATTAAGGATTAAAAAACTTTCTTAGACTGGCTTGAAGCATCTTTAAAGTATAAATGGTAAATTTTAAACATAAGTAACAAATAAGACCTTTGTCAAATATTAACTTACTGTAGCCAATATTACTTTTGGAATCTAAACTTAAACCTTTCTGTTTTAAAATATTCCGAAGAGCCCTCATTATGAAGATAAGTTAAAAATCCCTCATTATGCTAAACAAGAACAAAATTTTATTGAGGTCGATTATTTTAATTGGCTTTATTATAGCTCCTTTAAGCAATCTATCAGCCATCCAAACCGATAACTGGGTAAAAAATGGGCAGCCATATTGGAAATTTCGGGTAGCTTCCGAAGGCGCATACCAAATAAAATTCCAAGACCTACAGCAGGTCTCTGAAAAGGATCTGTCATCAGTAAATCCCTCATTTTTTAAACTTTACCGTTCCGGAAAAGAAAAGCCCATTAAGGTTAATAAAGGGAATGATGGACAATTTAATGCTGGCGATAACATTACTTTCTATGGACAATCAAATGATGGTCAGCTAGACACCGGCCTTTATTTAAACCCCTCCAAAATAGGGGATAAGCCTCAGAGCCTTTATACCAATTCAGCTGTTTATTTTCTTACCTTGGATGAAGATAATCCCGGAAAAAGGTTTAAATCATACAAGAACAACAACTTTCAGCAGTATCCACAGCAGAAATTTTTCATGGACACGGCAGTGCGAGTATTTGATGAATCCTACAATGCCGGTAAGCCTATTAATAATAACGTTAATTTACTAGAATTATCTTACTACACAGAAGGCGAAGGATGGACTTCTAACAACATTGTTCATTGGACAGGAAAAAACTGGAAAGTAGAAATTCCGGGGTTTCAAAAAAATTTAAGTGGTGCTCCGGATCCTTACGTTGCCATAAAGCTTATTGGAGCAACGAGGTGTGATTCTGCAAAAAAATATAATCCAAAGTTTCACCATAAAACGCGTGTAGAAGTTGATGGTAACAAAATTGGCAGTTACTTTTATAAAGGATACGAGTCTAAATTCATCCGGTCTAAAGTTCCTAAAATAAGGGGACCAGAGGTTAATTTCAACTTCTTTAATAGGGGATACTTTGATTACAATCTAGACTGTGATTACTCAAAAATTAAGTTCATAAAAGTGGCTTATCCGCGGAAATATCAGGCCGCGGAAAATCTGAGTTTTCATGTTGAGCAAAAGACCTCTCCTGTCTTTATTGCTTTTAAGAAATTTCAGGGAAATAAGGCATTTATTTATGATCCTGTTAATGGCAAACGTATCAGCACTACCATTGTAAATGGAAAGGTTAAAGCCGTTATTCCGCCTGAGAGCCAAGGTCATCAGCTTTACCTTACCTCCTCAAACACCACAAAAACGGTAAATCCCAAACAGGCTCCTATTGCTAAAGCGTCTGCTTTTTACTCCTCAAAGCCGGATTACTTGATCATTACTAATAAAAAACTTCAGTCATCAGCAAAGGCTTACAAGCAATTCAGGGCTAGGGCTAGCAATTTTGACGTAGAAATAGCTTACATCGACCAGCTTTTTAACAGGTACAGTTATGGTCAGCACCATGCGCTAGGCATACGTTATTTTCTTGAAGATTTGGTTGAAAATCAAGCTGCTCCTGAATATCTCTTATTAATAGGAAAAGGGTTGCAGCCCCAAAAGCTAAGAAAAGGCAATCTTATCAAATCGGATCTCTTGCCTACCATTGGTCAGCCGCCAACTGATAACCTGTTTGTTGCTAACCTTAAAGAAGAAGGTTATCCGCTGAGTTTGGCTTTTCCGGTTGGAAGAATTCCCGCCTCCACTAATCAGGGGGTTAACAACTACTTGCAAAAAATCAAGGATTACCGAACTGCCCTTAAAAGTGGGGAATCAGGCTTAAGCCAAGCATGGCGCAAAAAATTCCTTCATATCAGTGGCGGAAAAAATAAAAGGGAAAGTAACCGTTATAAAAGGTACTTTAAGGATTATACTGTGTTGGCTAAAGAAAACTATGGAGCTCAAATAGATCTTATTTCAAAGACAAAGTCCATTCCGGTTGATAAAAGTCAGAAAGATTTTGTGATTGATGCCATCAATGAGGGTCGAAGCCTAGTAACCTATTTTGGTCATGGCGCCTCAGAAATTTTAGAAGTTGACATTGGTGATCCTTCTGACTATGAGCAGGAGAAAGGTAATTACCCTGTTTTCCTTTTTAGCGGATGTATCATTGGTAATTCATACACCCAAGGCAGATCACTCCCTGAGAGCTTTCTGGTCAAAAATCAGAAAAGAGGTGGCGTAGCGTGGATGGCTGAATCTGCTTTTAGTTTTGAATCCTACCTAGACCGGTATACCCTGAATTTTTACAAGTCACTTACAAAATCTAATTACGGGCAAACCCTAGGAAAAATTTTTAAAGCAACCGCTCATAAAATGCGGCGAACCAATGGTACTCGTGATTACGTCAATGAAATGCAGATTCTGCAGAAAACTTTTCATGGAGATCCTGCTTTAAGTTTATTTTCCCCTAAAAACCCTGATTACACGACCGATCAAAGTTTAATCAACTTTAAGCCCAGAAAACCCAGTGCTTCCCTTGATACTTTTGCTCTTAAAATAGGCATTTATAATACGGGAAAAGTATTTTCCAATGACTCTGTATATGTAACAGTAACGCAGCAACTATCCAATCTTGACAAGATCACCTACGAACCACTCAAGGTCAAAGCCCCTAAAAACAGAGATACTATTCTTTACCCCATATCAGTAGGTGATAAGGAATTCAAGGGAAATAACAGTTTTACCATTAAGCTTTCCAATTTGTCAGGTATTAAAGAAATTGATACCACCAACAATGCGGCAACAGTGGAAACTTTTTTCCCATCAAGCAGTATTACAACCCTTAAACCGCTCCAATATGGTATAGTTAATAGTAAGCAACCCCTGCTTAAAGTTCAGGCGAACAACCTTAAACTTGAGGATGCAACTTATGAGTTCGAAATTGACACGACCCCTAAGTTCAATAGTCCGTTTCTAAGAAAATCACCCGATGTTTCCGGTGATCAATTTGGTGAATGGCAACCGCAGCTTTTGAACAAAGATTCAACGGTTTATTACTGGCGCGCCAAGAAGCTCCGCCCTGACGAGACCGATTGGATTCAGCGTTCTTTTATGTATATCGATAGCAGCGCCAATGGTTGGGCACAAGGTCACTTCAAACAGCTTCAAAGGAACAAGACTGAAAGTATGACCTACTTTGACTCTCCTGTAAGGAAGCTTGCATTTGATAGGGAGCCCCTTGGCCGGTTTAATATAACTACTACCGGTGCTACACGAGGTAAAAATAATCCGATTGAATATTCAATTCGGTATGAAGGACCAAAGTTGTTTTATCCAAGTTCTGATCCTGGAATTTACATCCTAGCTATTGATCCAAATGAGCCTGCTCGCCTAAACTATAAAAGCCCTTACAATACTTTTGATAATAAGGCTCCTGGCGATGGTACGGCAAAAGATACTACCAGCGCGGTTTTTCATTTTAATTGGGTAACGAGTAATGATAAAGTGGATAGTAGTGTTTTAGAGGACTTTGTAGCGCATGTTCGTGACTCGATTCCCAAAGGTTATAAAGTAATGGCTTTCACAGCCCGGAAACACTTGATACCTGAACTACCGGAGGCTTTTTACAAGGCTATGGAGTCTCTTGGCAGTGGTGCTATCCGCGACATTAAAGCAAAATGGCCTTACATTTTGATTGGTGAAAAAGGTTACAAACCAGGTGAAGCTTCTGAAAAAACAGCTGATACAACCCAACCACTTGCACCAGAACAACAATTAATTAAGGCATCAAAAACAATCTTCCCCCTTCAAAAGAAAGGAACCATTACTTCTTCTTTAATAGGACCATCCAGTAATTGGGAAGATGCTTTCTTAACTACCAATAGCTTTGACAAAACAAGGGGGGATTCTACCACCTACCAAGTAATAGGAGTTGACAGGAGTGGAAATCAATCCTTAATTAAAAACGGGTTGCAACCAGGGGACCATAGTCTTAGCGAGGTAGATGCTGAGAAATACCCGTTTTTGCGCCTTAAGGCCACAACTAGAGATACCGTAAACCTTACCCCAGCCCAGTTAAATACTTGGTTGGTTCATTATGATTACTTACCAGAAGGGTCTATAGTACCCGAGATAGCTTACCGTTTCCACAATGACACGCTTCAACAAGGTGAAAAAATGAAAATTTCCCTTGCTTATAAAAACATTTCGGCTTTTCCTATGGATAGCCTGAAAACTGTTATATCGGTACTCAACCGGGAGAACCAATCAGTTTTAAAGAAATCTCATCAGAGTGAGCCCCTCAATCCGGGCGATACGCTATTGATTAATGATACGCTGCAAACAGATGACTTAACTGGCCAATATCGGCTTCAAGTAAAAGTAAATCCAGACAAATCGCAGCCTGAAAGGCACCTCTTTAATAATGTCATGGAGGAAGGGTTTTTGGTTAAAACTGATCAAACCAAACCTGTTCTTGATGTAACATTTAATGATCGTTACATAAAGAACAATGCTATACTCAATCCAAAACCGCTGATTCGTATTAAAGCGAAAGACGACAACAATTTCTACCTTTTAGATGATACTTCCAGGATCAATGTTACACTTACTTATCCTAGTGGCAACGATATATCTCTCAATTACCAGAATGACTTAATTTTCAAACCGGCTGAATCGGGAACTGAAAATGAGGCTGTTGTAATTTACAAACCTTCAGATCCATTGCCTGGTGGTGAATATACGCTGTCAGTAACAGCCTCTGATGTTACGGGTAATAAGAGCGGCACTACTAAGTTTTCTAAAGATTTTAGAGTCCGGCCTAACGCAGCTATTGTCAACTTTAGGGCCTCCCCAAATCCCTTTTCTGATCGCACCCGTTTTCTTTTTACATTACAGGGAAGACAGGTGCCTGATGTGATGCGAATCAATATATTTACACCAAAAGGTGAATTGGTGAAAGTTATTACACCTGATCAAATGGGACCTTTGAACCTTGGTGAAAATAAAACTGCATTCTTATGGAACGGGCGTAACCTGTCAGGTCAGTCCGTATCTTCTGGGGTTTATCTTTACCGTGTAGAAGCTTACATTGATGGTGTTTCCGTACCTTTCCGCACCAAGGAGACTTCACAGATTGGTGATGATCAAATAGGCAAATTAATCCTGACACGGTAAAAAAAGGTAATGAATTCTTCGGCCCATAAGTTTGAATGGCCTTTTTCAAGGTGCGAACTTGAAAAAAAAATTTTTAACTTAATTCAATCATATGATACCTATGCCTTGCTAAGCAGCAATGATTTTTATAAAGGCTTAGAAGCGCATTCACCCCCTGTTTACAGTGCTTATCAGCTAGTGGTAGGCGTTGGATGCCGGAAGGCATTTGATCCTAATTGGGAGTCTGGGTTTGACGCATTAAAATCCTGGATTGATGAGCACAGGTGTTGGTATTTTGGCCATTTCAGCTATGACTTAAAAAACCAGTTAGAGCAACTTAAATCTGAAAATAATGATCCTCATAATTTTCAGGATATTTATGGCTTTATCCCTGAGTGGGTCCTGACTTTACAAAACCAGGAAATAGAATTGTACACGGATACCCATGAAGAAGCTTTTGAAATATGGCATCAATTAAAAGCTACCTCTTCTATTGAGTCTCAACCAATAGGGCCACCGCTTTCCAAACCACCTGAATTCCAGTCAGATTTTTCGAGAGAAACCTACATAGACCGAATAAATAAACTTATAAAGCATATTGAAGCGGGGGATATTTATGAGGTCAATTTTTGCCAGGCTTTCTATGCTAACAATGTTTCAATTGACCCTGTATCATTGTATCAAACCCTGATGGCAGCCAACCCAACCCCTTTTTCCTGTCTTTACCGCTTTAAGGATGCCTGCGTTATTTCAGCCTCAATGGAGCGGTTTATGTACAAAAAGGATAGGCATGTGGTGTCACAGCCTATTAAAGGTACTATAAAAAGGGGTGAAAATCAGACTCAGGATAAGGAACTTATGAATGCCCTAAAAAACGATGTAAAGGAGAGAGCTGAAAATGTCATGATAGTAGACCTCGTCCGGAATGATCTTGCTAAAAAAGCTGAATCCGGGTCTGTTAAGGTGGATGAATTGTTTGGTATTTACCCCTTCCCATCCGTTCATCAAATGATATCGACAATCTCGGCTGATTTAAAAGCCGAAGCACATACCATAGAGGCTTTAAAAGGTGCTTTTCCTATGGGATCTATGACCGGAGCCCCTAAAGTTCGGGCTATGCAACTCATTGAATATTACGAGGCTTTCAAAAGGAGTATTTTTTCTGGAGCCATTGGATACATAACCCCTTGGCAAGACTTTGACTTTAATGTCGTTATTCGAAGTTTTTTATACAACCTCACTACAGGAAAACTCACCTTGCCTGTAGGCTCTGCCATTACCTATGATGCAGACCCGGATAAGGAATATGAGGAGTGCATGTTAAAGATCGAAAAACTTAAACGATGCTTATATGAAGATCCCAGGCAGCCTGCCTGAAAACACCTTTGGTATAACGAAGCAAAAAATTAATTCTTTGCCTCCTTTTTCGGATTTGTGATAATGTAGAGCTCTTCATCGGGTTTTTTCATAAAGTATTCCTCGCGAGCAAAACGTTCTAAGCTTTCGCTGTTCTTCATGAGTTCCTTTCGAGCCTCCCGGGTTTCTTTAATTTTTTGCTTGTAATAAGCTTTTTCAGCTTTCATTTCCTGGAGCTTGTTGTATTTATTGTACTGATGAATCCAGTTATTACGATCAAGGAAAAGCATCCATACCAGGATGAAAGTAGTCGCAATGAAGTACTTATTTTTTAATAAGTTCAGTAAGATTGCTCTGGTAAAATGAGGACGAAAGGAACTCATACCTGAAAAAAACTTTGATATCAGCGGTCAGATTGCCACATAAGGCCTGCGTAATGACCTTCATCGCCAAGATCTTCTTCTATTCGAATAAGCTGGTTGTATTTTGCAATACGATCAGTACGAGAGAGGGATCCGGTTTTGATTTGCCCAGTATTAAGCCCTACGGCTAGATCCGAAATAAAAGTATCAGCTGTTTCTCCTGAACGATGGCTAATGATACTGCTCCATCCATTCCGCACCGCGAGATTAACGGCTTTCACCGTTTCCGTTAAGGTACCTATTTGATTAAACTTGATCAGGATCGCGTTGGCGGACTGCTCATTAAGCCCCCTTTGTAAACGCTCGGTATTGGTAACAAAAAAGTCATCGCCCACTAATTGTACTTTATCTCCTAGCTTCTGGGTCAATTGCTGCCAACCCTTCCAGTCATTTTCATCCAGCGGATCTTCTATGGAGGCTATCGGGTATTCCTGAATCCATCGTTCCCAGTAGGCGGTCATTTGGTCACCATCCAGTCGCTCATCTGAAGACTGATGCAAATGGTACTGTTGATTTTGTTGATCATAAAATTCTGATGACGCGGCATCCAAGGCAATTTGAATATCTGCACCAGGCTTGAAGCCGGCTTTCTCAATTGCCTCAATAACTGTTTCCACAGCTTCTTCGTTGGATTTCAGGTCAGGAGCAAACCCGCCTTCATCCCCAACATTGGTACTATGCCCTCGAGCTTTCAAAACATCTTTTAATGTAAAGAAAACTTCTGTCCCCATTCGCAAAGCTTCTTTAAATGAAGAAGCATTACTTGGCATAATCATAAATTCCTGAAAATCAGTTTTATTGTCTGCATGCGCACCACCATTCAGGATGTTCATCATGGGAACAGGGAGGGTTGTGGCACCCACGCCTCCAAGGTAACGATAAAGCGGAATTCCTGATTCGGCTGCCGCCACACGGGCCACTGCCAGTGATACGCCAAGAATGGCATTAGCACCAAGTTCCCCCTTGTTGTTGGTACCATCCATATCAATCATCATCTGGTCAATTGCCGACTGCTGAAACACATCATATTCAAAAAGTTGGGGGGCAATTTGCTCATTGACGTTTGCTACGGCATTTTCAACGGATTTGCCCCTGTAGTAGGATTTATCGCCATCCCTTAGTTCTACTGCTTCATATTCACCTGTTGAAGCACCCGAAGGAACAGCAGCACGCTCTATAATACCGTTTTCACTTACTATTTCTACTTCTACAGTAGGAGACCCACGGGAATCTAGTACTTGACGCGCTTGAATTTCAGCGAAATAACTCATGGTCAGCTTTTTTCTTATTTAGGCAGGAGTTGTTTTATTGGCAGCTAATTGTTCCTGAAAATGACTTAATAAATAACGAGCATCATGAGGGCCCGGTGAAGCTTCTGGATGATATTGCACTGAGAAGGCATTTTGACTTTTACTGGCAAGCCCTTCTATTGATTGATCATTTAAATTAATATGGGTAACCCTCAAATCGTCAACGGCCTCCACAGAAGCACTTTCAACGGCAAATCCATGATTTTGGGATGTAATTTCAGCCGCACCTCTATCCAAGTTCTTAACAGGATGATTAATACCACGGTGACCATTATGCATTTTGAAGGTTTTAGCCCCTTTTGCTATGGCAAATAGCTGATGCCCTAGGCAAATGCCGAAAAATGGCTTTTGTTGCTCAAGCATCTTCTTAACTGTTGGAAAAGCATAGCTAACAGCAGCAGGATCTCCGGGTCCATTGGATATAAAATAGCCATCAGGGTTCCATTTTTCTATCTCTTCAAAAGAAGTTTTCCCGGGAAATACCCGAACCTTACAGTTCCTCTGAACCAATTGTTCAGGTATCGTATCCTTGATACCCAGGTCTAATGCTGCTACTCGGTATTCAGCGTGGTCCGATCCAACCGTGTAGGGACGCTGAGTGGTCACTTTACTAGATAATTCTAGCCCATCCATAGCGGGCACCTCAGTCAATTTATCCTTAAGCTCATCTACTGAGTGATGACCTGTTGATATGATAGCATTCATGGCACCTTTATCCCTAACGTGCTTAACCAAAGTTCGGGTATCGACTCCGCTTATCCCAACAAGTCCCTGATGGGCTAGGTAAGCTTGTAATGATTCACTGCTTAATGTCCTAGAATAGGCTTCGGCTGTAAAATTCCTAACAATAAGTCCACTTATTTGAAGATTCTGGGATTCTTGTTCTTGTGAGTTTGTGCCGTAATTGCCAATGTGAGCGTTGGTCATTATCATGATCTGCCCATAATAACTAGGATCAGTAAATATCTCCTGGTAACCCGTCATGCCAGTATTATAGCAGATCTCACCGGTCGTAGTTCCGGATGCACCGATCGCGCAACCATCAAATACTGCACCATCATCCAATACCAATTTTGCAGTGGGGAGATCCTGGGGCATAAGCCTTTAAATTAAGTAGCAAGTAGATTATTTTCAACGCAAAAAAAAAGGATAAAACACCGTGATGTTTTACCCTTTTTTTCTAAAATTTTATATAGCCATCTTTTTATGACTGACTTTTATTTTCTGAATCCTCATTATCTTCTGAGCTACCTTTAGATTCATCATTCACGGAAGTTTCCTCTTCAGACCCGCCTTTTTCATAAGAACTTTGGTCGCTCTCTTGATTTTGATCTTCCTGATTAACACCCTCAGCGGATGAAGCTGATGTAGATTTACTGCTTTTTCTTCTGCGCCTGCGCCTTTTACCTGTACTCTTCTGTTGTTCTTCTAATAGATTTTCATTGAAATCAACCAATTCGATCATGGCTGTTTCAGCACCATCACCAAGACGCGGTCCCATTTTGATAATACGGGTATACCCGCCAGGTCTATCACCCACTTTGTCAGCAACCGTAATAAAAAGCTCCTTTACAGCCTCTTTGTCTTTCAAGTAGCTAAATACCGTCCTCCTTGAGTGAGTACTATCGTATTTTGCCTTGGTAATAAGTGGCTCAACATATTTCCGAAGGGCCTTTGCCTTAGCTACTGTTGTTTGAATACGTTTGTGCGTAATTAAGGATTTAGCAAGGTTACTGAACATCGCTTTTCGGTGTTCAGCTTTTCTACTAAGGCTATTGACTTTTTTACCGTGTCTCATTGATAAGTTAATCTTCGTCTAGGTTATACTTGGATACATCCATGCCAAATGTTAATCCCTTGTCCCTCACAATTTCCTCAAGTTCAGCAAGGGATTTCTTACCAAAGTTGCGGAATTTTAACAGGTCGGCCACATCATGATTAACAAGATCCCCCAAAGTTTGGATATCTGCTGCCCTCAGACAATTGTAAGCGCGTACTGATAAATCCAATTCCGTAAGAGGGGTTTTTAGTAACTTCCTCATGTGCAAGTAATCCTCATCTACTTGCTCGCTATCCTCTTGGGTTTCTTCGTTTATGGTAATATTCTCATCAGAAAATAAAGCAAAATGCTCTATCAGGATCCCAGAGGCCCGTTTTAAAGCATCTTGAGGAAGCACCGATCCATCCGTTATAACGGTAAGAGAAAGGTTCTCATAGTCGGTAGTTTGCCCAACACGGGTATCTTCCACATTAAATTTTACGCGCTTGATAGGTGAAAAAGAAGCGTCAATGGCAATCTGGCCAATTGGTGCATCTGAGGGCTTATTATCTTCTGCTACAACAAACCCTCTTCCCTTTTCAATTTTAACTTGAATTTCGAAGCTAATTGAAGGTTCGATATTAGCAATCACCTTATCAGGATTGAGTACTTGAAAATTCTCAGACTCTTTGCTAATATCAGCTCCGGTGATTTGCTCTTGTCCTTCAGTTTTTACCTGAAGAATCTCTTCCTCGTCCTCACCTATTTGCTTAAGACGAATCTGTTTTAAGTTAAGAATAACTTCAACAACATCCTCCTTAACGCCATTGATACTTGAAAACTCATGATCAATGCCTGTAATGTTAATATTGGTGATAGCAAATCCTTCCAGTGATGATAAAAGGGTGCGCCTCAGGGCGTTACCAATAGTAACCCCGTATCCACGTTCCAATGGACCAAATTCAAATGTTCCTTCTTGATCAGAAACTTTGTGCATGACAATCTGATCAGGCATTTGAAAAACTTGGCTCTCAATAACGTTACTTTCTGCTGTCATAGTGGTTAGCTTATTTTGAGTAAAGCTCGACAATGAGTGTTTCGTTGATGTTTTCCGGTATCTCATCTCTGCTAGGATAATTAAGGTACCGGCCTAATTTGGACTTCACATCAAAGTCAAGCCAATCATATTTTTTATTCTGGGCTTTATTTACTGCGTCCTCAATTACTCCAAGGGATTTTGAACGCTCCCTAACTTCAACAATATCACCGGGATTAAGGCTATAGGACGGAACGTCAACTATTTTTTGATTAACCTTTATATGACGATGGTTTACCAATTGCCGAGCACCTGCACGGGTGGGAGCAATTCCCAGACGGAAGACAACGTTGTCAAGTCGGGATTCAAGGGATTGAAGCAGGTTTTCACCTGTAATACCTTTTCTTCGGTTGGCCTTTTTGAAGGTATTAAAAAACTGTTTTTCCAATAACCCGTAAGTGTACTTTGCCTTCTGTTTTTCTGACAACTGCCGGGCGTATTCTGACATTTTAGCCCGCCTTTTAGCAGGGCCATGCTGACCCGGTGGGTATGGCTTTTTCGCTACACTTTCATCGGGTCCAAAAATCGGCTCTTTAAAACGCCTTGCGACCTTGGATTTAGCACCTCTGTATTTTCCCATTTATTATTGTTTTCTCGATATTAAACTCTTCGCCTTTTGGGCGGGCGACAACCATTATGAGGAATCGGTGTCTGGTCTTGGATTCCGGTAATTTCTACGCCTGTATTATGAATGGAACGGATTGCAGCTTCACGACCTGAACCGGGGCCTTTTACATATACTGCCGCTTTACGCATTCCCAGCTCATAGGCTCCTTTTGCACAATCTTCAGCTGCCGTTTGGGCAGCAAATGGTGTATTCTTTTTGGAACCCTTAAAGCCCATCTTTCCGGCAGAAGACCATGTTATTACCTCTCCATTGCCGTTAGTTATAGAAATGATAATATTGTTAAAAGTGGCTTGTATAAAAACGTTACCAATTTGATCTACTTTTACCTTCTTCTTCTTGGTAACAGTTCTGTTAGATTTTTTAGCCATATGATTACGTTTGTAGCTTCATCCAGTTAATATACTTAAGTAGTTATTTGACAGCTTTCTTTTTATTGGCCACAGTACGCTTCCGGCCTTTTTTTGTACGAGCGTTTGTCCGAGTCCGTTGCCCTTTAGCCGGCAAACTCTTCCGATGGCGAACTCCCCTGTAACACCCAATATCCGTTAAACGCTTTATGTTAGTTTGAACTTCTCCTCTGAGCTCACCCTCTGTCCGATAGTTGTTATTAATGACCTCCCGAATCCTGGTTAGTTGATCATCATCCCAATCTCTTACACGGGTATCGGAATCTACTTCTGCCTCTTTTAGAATTTGATTGGCTAATGTGTGGCCAATACCAAAAAGGTAGGTTAAACCAATATTTCCCTTTTTATCCTTGGGAAGATCAATTCCTTTAATACGCGCCATGGTCTTTACCCTTGTCTTTGTTTATACCTAGGATTTCGTTTGTTGATCACATACAAGCGTCCTTTGCGCTTTACCACCTTGCAATCTGCACTTCTCTTTTTAATTGATGCTTTGACTTTCATAAGCTGTCAGTTATTTATACCGGTAGGTAATACGACCCTTTGATAGATCGTATGGAGAAATTTCAACGCGTACTTTATCACCGGGAAGAATGCGAATATAATACATACGCATCTTACCAGAAATATGAGCTAAAACCTCGTGACCATTTTCAAGCTCAACACGAAACATAGCATTGGGCATAGCTTCTGTTATTGTTCCGTCTTGAGTTATTGCCTTTTGTTTTGCCATAAAACCCTTTAAGAAAAGTGTTGCAAAAGTAAGGGAATTTGCGCGGTACGCAAAGTACTAAGCAACGCCACCCATTGAGGAGTTTTTACCCTTGACGCGACCACTTTTCATCAGGCCGTCATAATGGCGCATAAGCAGATGACTTTCAATTTGCTGAAGGGTGTCCAGAACAACTCCTACCATAATAAGCAGAGAAGTACCTCCGTAAAACTGCGCAAATTGCGTGTTTACATTCATCTGCATAGCTACTGCCGGGAATACTGCAACTATAGCTAAGAAAATGGAACCAGGAAGAGTAATACGACTCATTACAGTATCTATGTATTCAGCTGTCTTTTTACCCGGTTTAACGCCCGGAATAAATCCTCCATTTCTCTTCAGGTCATCTGCTATTTGTTTTGAATTCACGGTGACTGCCGTGTAAAAGTAGGTAAAAAGAATGATAAGCGTACCGAAAGTGATATTGTAACTAAGAGAGGAAAAGTCAGTAAAGGAGGCCGCAAACCCTTGCATAGTTGATCCGGGAAAGGCTTGTGCAATAGTCGATGGGATAAACATCAATGCTTGAGCAAAAATGATGGGCATTACGCCGGCGGAATTCACCTTTAAAGGAAGAAACTGCCGAACCCCTCCATATTGACGATTACCTACAACACGCTTAGCATATTGAATAGGTATTCTCCGGGTACCTTTTACAAGGAGTACAACTGCTAAAATGACAAACAGCAACAATACAATCTCTAATAGAAAGATTACCAATCCCCCTCCTGCCTCGGATAAACGGGTATCAAATTCAGCGATCAGAGCAGTTGGCAAACGGGCTATAATCCCAATCATGATTAATAACGAAATACCGTTTCCAATGCCTTTATCTGAAATCCGTTCACCTAGCCACATAACGAAAACAGTTCCTGTGGTCAGGATGATAACATTTGAGATTGTAAAAAACAGGGGAGATAAAACTTCTGGATTTGTAACCGATACCAATGCTCCACCTACTGTACTTTGCAGATTTACGATAAACCCAATTGACTGCGCAGCTGTGATAGCAATGGTTAAAACACGGGTTATCTGGTTAAGCTTTTGCTGCCCTGATTCTCCTTCCCTTTGAAGCTTTTGGAAGTAAGGGACTGCAATTCCCAAAAGTTGGATAACAATTGAGGCCGATATGTAAGGCATAATTCCAAGAGCAAGCACTGAGGCCCTTGAAAATGCACCGCCAGCAAACATGTTAATTAAGCCTAAGATCCCTTGAGAGGTTTGCTGTGCATATTCATCCAAGGCGTTGGGGTCAACACCAGGAAGCACAACAAAGGAACCTAACCGGTATATAAGCAGAAACCCCAGGGTGTTGAGAATCCTAACCCTGAGGTCTTCTACATTGTAGATATTTTGGATGGTTTCAATGATCTTTCTCATTGATCGCGAAGGTTTTTGGCTTGTCCACCAGCGCTTTCAATAGCTTCTTTAGCGCCTTTTGAAAAAGCATCTGCTTCAATTTGAACTTTAGCTTGTAGCGATCCTCGCCCCAGGACTTTAAGCCGCTGATTCTTTTTAACTACACCAAGTTGGATCAGCTGCTCTTTATTCAAGTCAGTGATACCATGCTTATCAGCGAGGTGTTGAACCTTTTCAAGGTTTAGTGGGACATAGGTTTTTTGATTTGGATTTTTAAAACCAAACTTAGGAACCCTACGGTATAAAGGGTAACCCCCACCCTCAAATCCAGGATTAATCCTATACCCGGACCTAGATTTCGCACCGTTATTACCGCGGCCAGCCGTCTGACCTAAGTCAGAACCCTGCCCCCTTCCTACTCTCTTTCGTTTGTGAGTACTTCCTTTTGCAGGCTTTAGATTACTCAAGTCCATATCTATGCTACGGTTTCAACTTTAACCAAATGGTTTACTTTTCTTACCATCCCTTGTATTTGGGGATTTTTAGTCTTGACGACCGATTGCTCCCTGCGAGTAATTCCAAGAGCACTCAGGGTATCTTTTTGCTTTTGCGGCCGATCGATCATGCTTTTGACAAGGGTAATCTTTATCTGTTCCATAGTTTATTAACCGTTGAAAACACGTTCAAGACTCAAATCACGAGTTTGAGCAACTGTAATTGGATCTTTTATTTCAGTAAGTCCCTGAATAGTAGCTTTCACCACATTATGAGGGTTAGAGGAGCCTTTTGACTTGGCAAGCACATCTTTTACCCCTACACTTTCTAAAACAGCTCTCATCGGGCCTCCCGCTTTTACGCCCGTACCAGGTGCAGCCGGCTTTATCAATATTTTAGCTCCGCTGAATTTCGTTTCTGTTTCGTGGGCAATAGTCCCGTTTATTAACGGAATACGAATAAGGGCTTTTTTAGCGTCATTTACGCCTTTATTGATGGCTTCAGTCACCTCTCTTGCTTTTCCTAAACCATAACCAACAACACCACTACCATCACCTACCACTACAATAGCCGAAAAACTAAAAGTACGCCCACCTTGATTGACTTTAGCTACACGGTTAATGGCAACCACCTTCTCTGTTAATTCAAGTTCGCTGGAACGTACCCTTTTTATGTGAGAGTTCATATCTAATTATTTACATTTATAAATTTAAGCCACCTTCACGAGCACCATCGGCTAAAGCTTTTACACGACCGTGATAGAGGTAGACGTTACGGTCAAAAACTACCTGGGAAACATTGGCATCTCGGGCTTTAGCAGCAAGCTGTTTACCAACCTCAAAAGAAGCATCAGTTTTTGTAAGACCGCTTATTTGATCCTTCACTGAATGGTCAAAAGTAGAGCAATGCGCAATGGTATGTCCTTGATAATCATCAATAACCTGCGCATATATTCGCTTGTTGCTTTTAAACACACACAAACGTGGTTTTGAGGAGGTGCCCGTAATTTTTTTTCGAATACCCCTTCTAAGTCGGGACCTTCTTGATTTAACGCGTTTTAAGCTATCCATTTATTGTTACTTTATTTTCCTCCAGCTTTTCCTTCCTTATGCCGGACAACTTCATCCACTAAGCGGATACCTTTGCCTTTGTAAGGTTCTGGTTTTCTAAGTGAGCGTATTTTGTGAGCAACTTGCCCAACTAGTTGTTTATCATAGCTTTCCAAGGTTACCGTTGGATTGGCTCCTTTAGCAGTTTCTGTACTAACCTTTATTTCATCGGGTATTTGAATAATGATGTCATGCGAGTAGCCAACGGAAAGTTCCAGCATTTGGCCTTGGTTGGTAGCCTTGTAACCAACTCCCTGAAGTTCCAGCTTTTTTACAAAACCTTCGTGAACACCGGTAGTACAATTACTCAGCAAGGATCTGAATAAACCATGGTAAGCTCTGTGACGTTTTTGATTAGTTGGCCGTTCAACTTTTAGTTCACCATTTTCTTGCTTAACAGTAAGATCAGGATGAACGGCTTGGGTCATTTCACCTTTAGGGCCTTTGAAATGAACAACATTATTGTCTCCAATAGAGATTTCAACACCTTCAGGAATGCTTATGGGTAATTTACCTATCCGTGACATAGGATATGTTTTTTAATAAATGTAGCAAACAAGTTCACCACCAACATTAAGCTTTCGAGCTTCCTTATCGGTCATAACCCCACTTGGAGTTGACACTACAGCGACACCTAATCCATTGTAAACCTTTGGAAGGGTTTTAGCCTTAGTATACTTGCGAAGACCTGGCGTACTAAAGCGCTGCAAGGCGCTGATAGCTGGGTTACCGGTTTTGTAATCATACTTTAAGGCAATCTTAATATTACCTTGGGGTTTTGTGTCCTCAAACTTAAAGTTGAGAATATATCCTTTATCATAAAGAATCTTGGTAATGCTTTTGCGCATGTTAGAAGCTGGGATATCAACAACCCGCTTCTTAGCCATTATAGAATTACGTACTTGGGTCAAAAAATCTCCTATCGTATCAGCCATAAATTTCGCTTTTTACCAGCTAGATTTTTTGATTCCAGGAATTATACCTTGATGAGCCAGCTGCCGGAAAACGTTCCTGCAGAGACCGAATTGTCTAATGTATCCATTAGGACGACCAGTCATGCTGCACCTGTTTCTGATCCTAGTGGGAGATGAGTTTCGTGGTAATTTGTCAAGACCCCGCGTGTCTCCCTGTTGTTTAAGTTGCTTTCGCTTTTCAGCATACTTATTGTGAAGTTCTCGCCTTTTCCGATCTCTAACCCATACGGAGAGTTTTGACATATGATTATTCTTGATTTTGGTTTTGGAATGGTAAGCCTAAAGCCTTTAACAGCTCAAGCGCTTCCTTATCAGTTGATGCAGTTGTTACAAAGGTAATATCTAACCCATTAATTCGCTGCACGCGGTCTATATTAATTTCAGGAAAGATAATCTGCTCACTTACTCCAAGCGTATAATTACCCCTTCCATCAAATCCTTTATCACTAATTCCCTGAAAGTCACGAACGCGCGGAAGTGCAATAGCAATCAACCTTTCTATAAACTCGTACATCCTTTTACGCCTTAGGGTAACTTTAGCACCAATTGGCATGCCTTCCCTTAACTTAAAACTGGAAACCGATCTTTTAGCGTACGTGGGAACGGCTTTTTGTCCAGCAACAGCTGAGAGCTCTTCAATCGCCTGGTCTAAAATCTTCTTATCGGTTACAGCAGCCCCTACCCCTTGGTTTAACACAACTTTTTTAAGCCGTGGAACTTCCATAGGGTTGCGATAACCCATCTCAGATTGTAGATTAGGCAGTACTGTTTGTTTAAAGCGTTCTTCTATGGTGGGCTGATAGCTCATTAGTCAATATCCTCCCCTGTTTTTTTTGAATACCTAACTAATTTATTGTCATCATTACGCTTGCGACCAACCCTGGTAGGCTCACCACTTTTAGGCTCAAGGACCATCAGATTAGAGAGATCCACAGGTCCTTCTTGCTTCCTGATACCTCCCTGTTGGTCTTGCTGATTAGGCTTAACGTGCTTAGATATCATATTAACGTTTTCAACCAAAGCTCGACCCTCTTTGGGACGAACCGCCAAAATGCGGCCGGTTGAGCCTTTATCATTACCAGCAATCACCTTAACCTTATCTCCGCGCTTAATATTGACTTTAGGTAGCTGATTTTTCCTTTTACTCATAGTTCCAATTGCTTATAAAACCTCTGGTGCTAATGAAATAATTCTCATGAAACGCTTCTCGCGTAATTCCCTCGCAACGGGACCGAAAATTCTTGTAGCTCTTGGCTCATGTGCTTGGTTTAACAATACACATGCATTTTCATCAAATCGGATGTAAGTGCCATCCTCTCTAGCTATCTCTTTACTACTCCTTACAACTACAGCTCGGGATACCGTACCTTTTCGAATGGCACTATTAGGAATAGCAGACTTTACGGATACCGTTACGATATCACCCACTTTGGCATAGCGAATTCCTGTTCCACCCAGAACCGCAATAACCGAAGCTTGTTTAGCTCCACTATTGTCCGCTACTTTTAAAACCGTTTCTTTTTGTACCATTTTATTATTTAGCTCTTTCGAGAATTTCGACCAGTCGCCACCTTTTATCTTTACTAAGCGGGCGGGTTTCCATTAATTGCACCAGATCCCCAATATTGGCATCATTTTGCTCATCATGAGCCTTAAATCGGGACGTGCGGGTTATAAACTTGCCGTAAAGGTTATGCTTTTGCCGGCGCTCAACACTTACCACAACGGATTTATCCATCTGGTTTTTTACTACACGGCCAGTCAGCTCTTTCCGTGAATTTCTTTCCTTTTGTTTTTGCTCCATGGAGTTATGCATTTAACTCACGTTTACGCATTTCAGTCTTTAAACGTGCTATAGTCTTTCGGGTATTTTTCATCTTGCTCGGATCATCCAATGGTGATACAGCATGGGCAAGTTTCAACTTCATGAGTTGATCTTTCTGCTCTTGGATGATATCTCTAATTTCTTTACTGGTCAACTCTCGTATTTCATTGTTCCTCATGATATCAGCTTTTTAATCACCACTATAATCACGGCGGGTGACAAACTTTGTAACAACCGGTAACTTTTGAGCGCCTAAGCGAAGGGCCTCTTCAGCAACATCTTCTGGTACACCGTCAACCTCAAACAGCACCTTTCCAGGCTTACAAGCAAAGGCATAATATTCGGGTTCACCTTTACCCTTACCCATACGAACCTCAGCGGGCTTTTGGGAAATAGGCTTATCGGGAAAAATACGGATCCATAACTTCCCTTCCCGCTTCATGTAGCGATTGATCGCAATTCGAGCTGCTTCAATTTGACGGGATGTGATGAAATTAGGCTCTAGACTTTTAATACCAAAAGTGCCAAAATCAACTGTAGTGCCTCGATTAGCAAAGCCTTTAATTCGGCTTTTTTGAGACTTACGGTATTTAACCTTCTTCGGACTTAGCATATAGTAGCTATTATCTTAAATAATCAGGAGTGTTATTCTTTATCACCACGGCCGCGACCGGCTAATCCTTTTGGTCCTTTCTCTTTCTTACCGCCTGAACCGCTTTTCTTATTTCCCATACCAACATTCAAATCAAGATCGCGCTTACCAAAAACTTCCCCCTTAAAAATCCAGACCTTTACACCAATGCTACCATAAATGGTGTAAGCCTCTTCAAGCGCGTAATCTATGTCAGCCCTTAAAGTATGTAAGGGAACCCGACCCTCTTTATACTCTTCTACCCGTGCCATTTCAGCACCTCCTAATCGTCCAGAGCACCGAATTTTAACACCTTCCGCACCAACTCTCATCGTTCCTGCGAGGGCCATTTTCATAGCTCGGCGAAAAGAGATCCTGGCTTTTAGCTGATTGGCAATATTCTCTGCTACTAAGCGCGCTTCGAGTTCAGGTCGCTTTATCTCGTAAATGTTTATCTGAACGTCTTTATTGGTAAGGTTTTTAAGCTCTTCCCTTAGTTTATCTACTTCATTACCTCCTTTACCAATCACGATCCCGGGCCGCGAGGTATGTATTGTGATTGTAATCCGCTTTAGCGTACGTTCAATTACGATACGCGAGATGCCTCCCTTGGGCATACGAGCATGAATATAATCCCGGATCTTTTTATCTTCCAGAAGGTTTTCTGGTAACTGCTTTTTACTAAACCAGCTGGATTCCCATCCATGGATGTAACCTAGGCGCAGACCGACTGGATGTATTTTTTGTCCCATTAAATTATTTATTCTTCTTCCTTAGAGTTGATTTCAGCTACATCTTCATTTTGATCATCTTCTTCCGCGCTTTCTTTACCTGCTGTGGCATTATGGGAATCAATGACCAATGAAACATGGTTTGCACGCTTACGGATACGATTAGCCCTTCCCATAGCAGCTGGTCGAATCCTTTTTAACGTCCGTCCTTCATCCACAGAAATCGCCTTGACATAAAGGCTATGGTCTTCTAAAGCCTCATCTTCATTTTTTTGCTGCCAGTTGGCGATCCCCGATAATAAGAGCTTCTCAAGGTAACGGCCATAGCTTTTCTTTGGATGAAACTTTACCAGATTCAAGGCCTTTTCAACACCTTTACCACGGATCGCATCCGCTAAAATTCTCATCTTTCTAGGTGTAACAGGGCAGTTTTTCAAATAAGCTTTACTCTCCATGTATTACCTCTGCTTTTTAACAGGATGTCCGCGAAATGTTCTGGTTGCAGCAAATTCTCCTAATTTGTGGCCTACCATATTCTCGGTTATAAAAACAGGGATGAACTTATTGCCATTATGAACCGCAATGGTATGACCTACAAATTCCGGTGTAATCATCGAACGCCTGGACCAAGTCTTTATAACCTGTTTTTTACCAGACTCATTCATCTCGGCAATTTGATCTTCCAGCTTATAGTGTACGTAAGGTCCTTTCTTAAGTGATCGGGGCATATTCTTTCAGCTATTTTTTCCTCCGTTCTAAAATCAAGCGGTCTGACCCTTTATTTTTCCGCGTTTTTTGGCCTTTCGCATATAGTCCCTTCTTCGATCTCGGGTGCCCCCCGGATTTCTTACCTTCACCGCCACCCATGGGGTGGTCAACAGGGTTTTTCGCCGTGTTTCGTGTACGAGGACGCTTCCCTACCCATCTACTACGGCCGGCTTTCCCTTTAAAAAGTAGTGCATGGTCAGAATTGGATACACTACCCACGGTCGCCAGATTTTGGCTCAGAACCTGCCTTGTTTCACCGGAAGGCAATTTAATGGTTGCATATTTACCTTCTCTTGCTATTAGCTGAGCATAAGTGCCGGCACTTCTTGCAATTTCTCCGCCTTGTCCGGGATTAAACTCAACATTGTGAACAATGGTACCCAGAGGCAGATTAGCAAGCCGCATAGCGTTCCCCACCGCAGGCGTAACATGCTCGCCAGAGATGACCTCTTGTTTTAATTTCAAACCTTCAGGGGCCAGAACATAGCGTTTTTCTCCATCTTTGTAGGCTAAAAGCGCTATAAAAGCAGACCTGTTGGGATCGTATTCCACGCTCTTTACACGAGCGGGTATATTGAACTTATCCCTTTTAAAGTCAATGAAACGGTACAGCCGTTTATGGCCGCCCCCTCGGAAGCGGGTAACTTGTTGACCAGAATTATTACGGCCACTTTTCTTGCTCAAAAACGTTACAAGGGAGCGCTCAGGTCGCTTAGTTGTAACCTCTTCTTTTTTATTGAGAACAGTGTACCTTGCTGCTGGTGTGGTTGGTTTTAGTCTTTTAGTAGCCATAGCGGGTTATGTATTGCTATAGAAGTCAATTTCTTGGCCTTCTGCTAGTGTAACAACAGCTTTCTTATACATAGCTGTTTTGCCTTTAATGATATTGGTTTTGGTGTAGCGCGTTTTATTCTCTCTGGCATATCGCATTGTTCTAACCTTCATCACGCTAACATCGTAAATACGCTCAACAGTCTTTTTAATCTGATCTTTAGACGCATTAGGATGGCAAATGAACCCATACTGATTATGAGCATCCCCTAATTCCGTATATTTTTCAGTGACTACTGGTTTCTCAAGGATTTCCATGGTGGTCTACTTAACGGTTTCTTCTAATTGACTCACGGAACTTTCACTTACAAGCACGTAATGATATTTGAGCAAAGTTTCAGTGTTAATGGATCGGGCCTCTTGTTCCGCAACTCCGGGTATATTTCGCATCGATAAACTCAAGTTTTCACTGTTGCGGTTAGTAACCATTAAAGTTTTTTCACCATTTATAGAGAGGTTATCCAAAAAGTGAGCAAAATCCTTGGTTTTTGGAGCATCAAACGCCAGGTCTTCCACTATAAAAACTTTTTTTGATTTAAGCTTTTCAGCGATAGCAGACCGCCTAGCCAGTTTTTGGACTTTCTTATTCACCTTAAGATTGTAATCCTTAGGCTGTGGCCCAAAAACGGTAGCTCCCGCACGGAATATGGGGCTTTTGATGTTACCTACACGAGCGAATCCGGTACCTTTCTGACGTCTTAACTTAGTACCAGAGCCTGACAATTCGCTCCTTTCTTTGGTTTTAGCTTTGCCGTGCCGCTTTCCGGCCTGAATCCTTTTTACATCCAGATAGACGGCATGCTCATTTGGGGTAATGGCAAACAAGCTGTCGTCTAGGTTGGCTTTACGACCCGTATCTTCACCATTGTAGTCTAGAATCGATAATTGCATAAGGCTTAGTCCTCTATAAAAATATATGAACCTTTTCCACCCGGTACACTACCTTTAATAAGCAGGGTATTTTTTTCCGGCATTACCTTCATGACTTGAAGGTCAAAAGTTTTGGATTTTCGATTACCAGTGCGACCCCCCATCTTCTTTCCTTTAAAAACACGCGAAGGATCACTAGCACCACCTACCGAACCAGGCATACGTTGGGTGCCATGTTGACCGTGAGAATCATCGCCAACTCCCCCAAAACCATATCGCTTCACTACTCCCTGGTATCCTTTACCTTTGGTATAACCGCTAATGTCTACCAACTGTCCTTCCTGAAAAATATCGCATTTTACCTCATCACCGGGGTTGAAGCTTTCTTCAAAATTTTTGAATTCAGCGACTTTCTTCTTGGGATTAACATTAGCTTTTTGAAAATGGCCTGCTAATGGCTTAGTTACCCGTTTATTCTTTTTATCGTTATAAGCTAGTTGGATAGCATGGTAACCATCATTCTCTTCAGTCTTAACCTGAGTAACATAACACGGACCTGCTTCCACAACTGTGCAAGCAACATGACGACCCTCTTCGTCAAAAATACCCGTCATGCCTATTTTTTTGCCAAGAATGCCTGTCATGATTATACTTTTATTTCCACGTCAACACCGCTAGGAAGTTCAAGCTTCATTAGGGAGTCAACGGTTTTAGTGCTTGAACTGAAGATATCGATCAAACGCTTATGAGAGCACAATTGGAATTGCTCTCTGGCACGCTTATTTACGTGAGGAGACTTCAAAACCGTAAATACCTTTTTTTCAGTGGGAATAGGTATGGGACCACTTACCACTGCACCGGATGTTTTAACAGTTCTGACGATTTTTTCGGCTGATTTATCAACCAAGTTATTATCGTAGGATTTAAGCTTAATCCTGATTTTCTGGCTCATGAAACTATTTTAAGCATTTTCTACTTGCTGATTGCTACCCTTGACGTTTTCAAGTATACCTTGAGCAATATTATCAGGAACTTTCTCATAATGAGAAAACATCATGGAGGACACTCCACGCCCTGAAGTCATGGTGCGTAGCTGGGTAACGTAACCAAACATTTCAGCCAGTGGCACATACGCCCTAATTACTTGACTATCGCCTTTAGCATCCACACCCTGGAGCGTTCCCCTTCGTTTATTGAGGTCTCCCATTACGTCACCCATGTATTCTTCAGGTGTGACGACTTCCACGTTCATAACAGGCTCAAGTAATATAGGCCCGGCTTTTTTGGCTGCTTCTTTAAAAGCAGACTTTGCACACATTTCGAAAGCTACAGCGTCAGAATCAACGGGGTGATAAGAGCCATCATAAACCTTAACTTTCATGTAGTCAATAGGATATCCGGCAAGGATCCCATTCTGCATGGAAGTTTCAAACCCTTTGTGAATGGCCGGCATAAAATCTTTGGGAACAGCACCACCGTGGATCTGGTTTTGGAACTGTAACCCTTTAGCTTCAACATCATCGTCAGCGGGGCTCAATTCAAACTCAATATCCGCATATTTCCCGCGGCCACCGGTTTGTTTTTTCAACATTTCCCGATGAGTTACTGATTTAGTTAAAGCTTCTTTATAAGAGACCTGCGGGTTACCGCGGTTTGCGTCAACCTTAAATTCTCGTTTCAAACGGTCAATAATCACCTCGAGGTGAAGCTCACCCATCCCTGAAATTACCGTTTGTCCCGTATCTTCATCTGATTCCACCGTAAATGTTGGATCTTCTTCGGCCAGCTTACCTAATGCTGTACCAAGTTTATCAACATCGGCCTGCGTCTTGGGCTCTACAGCAACTCCAATTACTGGTTCAGGGAATTTCATCTGTTCCAGTACAATCGGGCGCTTTTCATCACAGAGCGTATCCCCTGTTTTGATGTTCTTGAACCCTACGCCAGCACCAATATCGCCGGCACTGCAATAGTCAATAGGGTTTTGCTTATTCGAATGCATTTGGAAAATCCTTGAAATACGTTCTCTTTTATCAGAGCGCGTATTGAGCACATAAGAGCCGGAATCCAAATGACCGGAGTAAACCCTAAAATAAGCCAATCTCCCCATATAGGGATCCGTCATAATCTTGAAAGCTAATGCTGAAAATGGCTCATTAACATCGGGGTTCCTTTCTTCTTGATCTTCGGTTTTAGGGTTAAAACCCTCGATAGCATTCATGTCAAGTGGTGAAGGGAGGTAATTGGCTATCGAGTTCAATAAAGGCTGTATGCCTTTGTTTTTGTAAGCTGTTCCGGCTAAAATCGGAACAACACTCATGTTAATTGTTGCCTTCCGGAGGGCTACGTTAATTTCATCTTCTGTTATAGTACTGGGATCATCAAAGTACTTTTCAAAAAGGGTTTCATCATTTTCTGCTATCAACTCCAGCATCTCGTCCCTGTACTTCTGAGCGGACTCTTTGTAGTCATCGGGGATTTCTACCGTATCGTAATTCATCCCAAAACTGTTGTCATCTTCCCGCCAAATCTGGGCTTTCATACTTACAAGATCCACAACGCCCTTGAACTCAGACTCTGCACCAATGGGTATTTGAATAGGTACTGGTGTTGCGCCAAGTTTGTTTTTGACTTCATTAACAACGAAATAAAAATCAGCACCAGCACGATCCAGCTTATTCACAAAAGCTAACCTAGGCACACCGTATTTGTCTGCCTGGCGCCATACGGTTTCAGATTGAGGCTCTACACCGTTGACTCCGCAAAACACAGCAACCGATCCATCAAGCACCCGTAGGGAACGTTCTACCTCAACCGTAAAATCAACGTGACCCGGGGTATCAATGATATTAATGGTATATTCCTGATCATTGTAATTCCAAAAGCAACGAGTAGTGGCTGAAGTAATGGTAATGCCTCGTTCTTGCTCTTGAGACATCCAATCCATCTCTGCAGCGCCCTCGTGAACTTCCCCTATTTTATGTCGCTTCCCTGTGTAATAAAGGATCCGCTCTGTGGCCGTAGTTTTACCGGCATCAATATGAGCCATGATCCCTATATTCCGGAATGTAACGAGGTTTTTGTTTTTTGACTGTGCCATAACTAAGCCTATCCGGCGTTTTAAAATCTAAAGTGCGAAAAAGCCTTATTTGCCTCTGCCATACGGTGAGTCTCTATCTTCTTACGAACTGTTGCACCCTCACCGTTAGAGGCATCCATAATTTCATTGGCTAGCTTTTCCTTCATGCTCTTTCCTGTTCGCAGTCGAGCATAACGTATAATCCATTTTATTCCAAGCGCAGCCTTACGGTCTTCACGTATCTCAGCTGGAATTTGGAAAGTAGCTCCTCCTACCCTTCTACTTCGTACTTCAACGGAAGGCATGGTGTTGGCTAAGGCACGTTTGAAGACATCCAAACCAGGTTCTTCCATTTTCTCCTCTACTAAATCAAGCGCGTCATAGGTAATGCCGTAAGCAACGGATTTTTTTCCATCCCACATTACATTGTTTACAAACTTACCTATTGTAGTGTCTCCGTATCTTGGATCTGGTGTTATTAACCGTTTAGGGGCTTGCTTCTTTCTCATAAGAAAAGTTTCTTACTTTTTGGACTTCTTGGTACCGTACTTGGAACGTCCTTTTTTGCGGCCTTCAACTCCTGCTGTATCAAGCGCGCCTCTTACAACTTGATAACGAACACCCGGCAAGTCTTTAACACGGCCACCCCTCAACAGGACTATTGAATGCTCCTGTAGATTATGGCCTTCACCTGGAATATAAGCATTGACTTCCTTTCCATTCGTTAACCTAACACGGGCAACCTTTCTCATGGAAGAGTTAGGTTTCTTTGGTGTGGTTGTATAAACCCGTGTGCAAACGCCTCTTCGCTGTGGACATTTATCCAAAGCAGGGGACTTTCGCTTCTCGTATACTGGCTTACGGCTTTTTCTAATTAACTGCTGAATTGTTGGCATAAACTTAACACAGCCTTTACATGAGTTCTGAAAGGAGTTGCAAATGTATTTCTTTAAGTGGTGCTAGCCAAACTAAACAACACTCTAATCAGTATTCCTCTATGCTTCGGGAGTTGGTCCGCCAAAATTCATGGGAATACCCTCAAAACCACCTTCTTCTTCAATTTTTCCATGCGCTGACTCATGCTTTCGAAGGTTATCTTCAAGTGCCTTGTAAAGCTTTTTAGCATGTTTTGGCGTCATAAACACACGGGACTTCACTTTACCCTTTGGAATACCCGGCATAATCCGCACAAAGTCAATAATAAACTCTGAATCCGAATGGGTGATTACGGCCAGGTTTGAATAGGTGCCTTCAGCCATCTCTTCCGATAACTCAATGTTCAATTGGTTATCATCTTCTGATTCTTGATTTTGGTTCTGATCGTCACTCATGGCAATTTTCTTTTCATATTCTGACTAGCTTCAACATTGCTTCCAAAATAAACAAACCCTTTTCCGTATAAACGAAAAAGGGTTTTCTTCAATAATCATGAATCCAGTGTTAAGAGGAAGTCTGTTCCTCTTGATGCTCCTTGGAATCAATTTGCTGCTTGTGCTCTTCACCAGGCTCAGCTTCCTGACCGTCAGATTCAATGGTAATGTTGTCATAATCCCTCAGGCCAGTACCTGCCGGAATTCTGTGACCCACAATTACATTTTCTTTTAATCCTACAAGTGGGTCAACCTTACCACTAATAGCCGCTTCATTGAGGACCTTCGTGGTTTCCTGAAAAGAAGCCGCTGATAGGAAACTCTTAGTACTTAAGCTTGCCTTGGTGATACCCTGAAGCAATGGGCTAACTGTTGCCGGGCTAGCATCCCGGGCTTCAACCATATTCAGGTCTTTTCGCTTTAGCTTTGAGTTTTCCTCACGAAGGCGCCTGGAGGATAAGATCTGACCAGGATGAAGGTCATTTGAGTCGCCGGCTTCCGTGACGACCTTCTTATCGTATATCCAATCATTTTCTTCCATCACATCAAACTTATTGACGGCATCTTTTTCAAGGAACCGGGTATCGCCGGCATTCTTAACCTGCACCTTCTGCATCATTTGCCTTACAATGATCTCAATGTGCTTATCGTTGATCTTGACACCCTGCATCCGGTAAACTTCCTGTATACCGTTAACGATGTGCTGCTGAACGGCATAAGGACCTTGAATCTTCAGGATATCAGCCGGTGTTATAGCACCATCTGATAACGGCTCACCTGCCCTAACATAGTCATTTTGCTGTACCAGAATGTGCTTAGAAAGGGGGACCAGGTATTTTTTAACCTCGCCATCCCTGGATTCGATGAGGATCTCACGATTACCCCGTTTGACACCACCAAAAGATACGGCTCCATCTATTTCAGAGATAACCGCCGGATTTGAGGGATTACGCGCCTCAAACAATTCGGTGACACGCGGAAGCCCACCGGTGATATCACGGGTTTGGCTGGTGGTACGCGGGATTTTAACCATTACATCACCGGCTGTTACTTCATCGCCCTCATCGTACCTCAAGTGAGCAGAAACCGGAAGATTGTATTCTTTCAGGTCTTCCCCGCTTTGATCTTGAATTTTTAGGAGGGGTATTTTCTTTTTATCTTTAGTTTCCATGATCACCTTCTCGCGGTGACCAGTTTGCTCGTCAGCCTCTTCTTGGTAGGTTACGCCTTCAATTACATTCTCAAGGGTAACGGTACCTGTATGATCAGCAACCACTACGGCATTGTAAGGATCCCATTGACAGATCAATGCATCCTTTTCAACCTCTTGGCCATCTGATACGTAAAGATGGGAACCATAGGGAATTTTGTAAGTGGTTAGCGTGTTTTCAGTGTCCTTATCAAGAACCCTTACCTCACCAGCACGACCTGTAATCACACCAATTTTATTTTTCTTGTCGGCTAAAGCCTTTTCATCTTCGGAGGCTTCACGGAGAATGGTAGTAATACCCTCAAACTCAAGTTTGCCAGCATACTTAGATTTAACCTGGCTCTCTTCAGCTACCTTGGCAGCTGACCCACCAGTGTGGAAGGTTCGCAGGGTTAATTGTGTACCAGGCTCTCCAATAGACTGGGCAGCAACAACCCCAACTGCTTCACCTTTCTCCACCATATCACCGGTACCGAGGTTTCTTCCATAACACTGTTCACAAACACCATCTTTGGTTTCACATGTGAGTCCGGACCGGATCTCCACAGCTTCCACCGGGCTGTTTTCAATTACAGCGCCCAGTTCCTCAGTTATTTGCGTACCAGCTTCTGCTATAATTTCATTGGTGTTCGGATGAACGACATCATGGAGTAAAACCCTTCCGAGGATCCTTTCATAAAGGCTTTCAACTTCTTCTTCTTTATCTTTAAGTGCGGTAATGGTTATACCCCTTAAAGTACCGCAATCGCGCTCCCTAACAACTACATCTTGGGCGACATCGTGAAGCCGGCGGGTTAGATAACCAGCATCGGCAGTCTTTAGCGCTGTGTCAGCTAAGCCTTTACGAGCACCATGTGTGGAAATGAAGTACTCAAGGACCGATAGACCCTCTTTAAAATTGGAAAGAATGGGGTTTTCAATGATCTCGCCACCACCGGCACCAGCACTTTTACGAGGCTTAGCCATAAGACCCCGCATACCGCCTAGCTGGCGGATTTGCTCTTTGGAGCCTCTTGCCCCTGAGTCAAGCATCATGTAAACCGGATTGAACCCTTGCCGATCTTCAGTAACCTGCTTCATTAAGGATTCAGTAACGCGATTGGTGTTATGGGTCCAAGTATCAATGACCTGATTGTAGCGTTCATTATTGGTTATGAAGCCATTGTAGTAGTTATCCCAGATCTCTTCTATTTCCCCCCTGGCCTCATTTGTAAATGTTTCCTTTTCATCTGGAATTGGAACATCGGAGAGGTTAAAAGAAAGGCCACCAATGAAGGCGTAATAAAATCCAAGATCTTTAATATTGTCCAGGAACTGCACGCTCTCGGTCAATCCTGAATTTCGGTAAACATCATCAATAATGCGCTGAATCACCTTACCATTCAGGTGTTGGTTTATGAAACCCATTCTCTGAGGAACGTACTCATTGAAGATCACACGGCCTACGACCGTATCGATCGTTTCATCTTGAATGCTGCCATCACTTTGCTTAATTGGAGCTTTTAGTTTTATCCAAGCATTCAGGGAGACGGCACCGTGCTCGTAAGCAGCGTGCACTTCTTCAGACGAATAAAATCGCGTACCCTCGCCTTTTATAGGGTATTCAGGTGTATGCTCGCGTCCTTTTGTAATATAATAAAGCCCCAAGACCTGATCCTGAGTAGGCACAAGTACTGGCGTACCGTCAGCCGGGCTTAGCACATTATGCGCTGATAGCATTAGCAATTGCGTCTCCAGAATGGCTTCATGGCCCAGAGGCACGTGAATGGCCATCTGGTCACCGTCAAAGTCAGCATTAAAGCCTTTGCAAACCAATGGGTGCAGCTGGATGGCTTTGCCTTCTGTAAGTTTGGGCTGAAATGCCTGAATGCCAAGCCGGTGAAGGGTTGGTGCCCGATTTAGCATAACCGGATGCCCTTTCAGAACATTTTCCAGAATATCCCAAATAACCGGGTCTTTCCGCTCAACGATTTTCTTAGCGGACTTAACCGTCTTGACAATACCTCGCTCAATAAGTTTCCGGATAACGAAGGGTTTGAAAAGCTCCGCTGCCATATCTTTGGGCAGGCCAACCTCATTGATTTTAAGCTTAGGCCCTACGATAATTACCGAGCGACCAGAGTAATCAACTCTTTTCCCCAATAAGTTCTGACGGAAACGGCCCTGTTTCCCTTTCAGCATATCGCTAAGGGATTTCAAAGGCCTGTTACCCTCAGTTTTTACAGCGCTAACCTTCCTTGAATTATCAAAAAGGGAATCCACTGATTCCTGAAGCATTCGTTTTTCGTTACGCAGGATGACTTCAGGAGCCTTAATTTCCATCAGCCTTTTGAGCCGGTTATTACGGATGATAACCCTTCTGTATAGGTCATTCAAATCAGAAGAAGCGAAGCGCCCCCCATCCAATGGAATCAATGGCCTTAACTCGGGCGGAATGATCGGCAGGCATTTGACGATCATCCATTCTGGCCGGTTTTCAAAGCGACTATTGGCATCCCGAAAACTTTCAATCACCTTTAACCTCTTAAGGGCCTCATTTTTTCGTTGTTGAGAAGTTTCCCGGTAAGCTTTATCCCTGAGTTCAAATGAAAGTTTATCCAGATCCAGGCGTGATAGCATAGTCATCAAAGCATCACCACCCATGCTGGCGATGAATTTTTGAGGATCGCTATCATCCAGCATTTGGTTTTCCTTGGGTAAGGTTTCCAGGATCTCAAGGTATTCTTCCTCTGTAAGGAAGTCCAGTTCGTTCACACCGTCATTCTCTTTGACCCCGGGCTGAATCACTATATACCTTTCATAGTAAATGATTAACTCAAGCTTCTTAGTCGGTAAGCCCAAGAGGTACCCGATCTTATTCGGCAGGGATTTGAAATACCAGATATGAGCAACAGGCACCACAAGGTTAACGTGGCCCATCCGGTCCCTTCGAACCTTTTTTTCAGTTACTTCTACTCCACAGCGGTCACATACAATTCCCTTATACCGAATTCTTTTGTACTTCCCGCAATGACATTCATAATCCTTTACGGGACCAAAAATGCGCTCGCAAAACAAGCCGCCCATTTCTGGTTTAAAAGTACGGTAGTTAATCGTTTCCGGTTTGGTGACTTCTCCGTTAGACCATTCAAGGATGGTTTCGGGCGATGCCAATCCAATTCGTACTGATTCAAAGTTACTGTCGACTCGTTTATCTTGTTGCTTCACTGCCATACAGAGGCCTCCAAGTGATTTGTTTGCAAATTATTTTTAGTCAAGGCTTAAATCGAGGGCAAGGCCCTTAAGCTCATTCATTAACACATTAAAAGATTCAGGAATACCTGGCTCTGGCAGGTTCTCACCTTTAACAATATGCTCATAAGCTTTTGCACGACCTACAATATCATCGGATTTTACTGTTAGGACTTCTCTGAGCACATTGGAAGCGCCAAAGGCTTCAAGCGCCCAAACTTCCATCTCTCCAAACCGCTGGCCACCGAATTGGGCCTTACCACCGAGCGGTTGTTGGGTAATGAGGGAGTAAGGACCGATGGAACGGGCGTGCATTTTATCCTCGACCATGTGGCCGAGCTTAAGCATATAGATTACGCCCACCGTTACTTCCTGATGGAATTTTTCACCTGACTGACCGTCAATCAATGTGGCTTTTCCGCCTTCAGGTAATCCTGCCATCCTGAGGTATTGCTCAATGTCCTTAGAGGTGGCCCCATCGAATACAGGAGTTGAGAACTTGATACCAAGCTCATGACCTGCCCAACCAAGGGCAGTTTCAAAAATCTGTCCTAAATTCATACGAGATGGTACACCCAAGGGGCTTAGCACCGTGTCTACTGGCTCACCATTTTGGTCAAAAGGCATGTCTTCTTCAGGGACAATCTTTGCAATGACCCCTTTGTTACCATGGCGACCCGCCATCTTATCACCGATTGATAGCTTGCGTTTTTGTCCCAGATAAACCTTAGCAAGCTTTAGAACGCCTGTAGGTAATTCATCTCCAATGGTTAATTGGAACTCGTCTCTTTTAAACCGCCCAACTTCTTCATTAACCTTCTTCTTATAATTTTGAAGAATACGCTTTACAACACGATTATTGTTTTCGTCTGCAGTCCAATCTTTGGGATCTACGTGGGTATAATCAAGCTTTGAAAGGAGTTTTTGGGTAAACTTACTTCCCTTGGGCACCAGTTCTTCATTGTAAACATTAAAGACGCCACGGGAAGTCTTACCATTAAGTACCTTGAAAAGCTTCTCTACAAGTTTCTCTTTTAGGGCATCAAGGTTTTTACTGTGTTCCTCCTCGAGTTTAGCTAGCTGGGATTTGTTTTGCTTTTTAGACGTACTATCCTTTTTAGCACGTTCAAAAAGCTTCTTATCTATAACAATGCCATTCACAGATGAAGGAACCCTTAGAGATACATCTTTGACATCACCTGCCTTTTCACCAAAAATTGCTCTCAGAAGTTTTTCTTCAGGAGATGGCTCGGATTCACCTTTAGGGGTAATCTTACCGATCAGGATATCACCTTCTTTAACCTCAGCTCCTACTCTTATAATGCCATTTTCGTCAAGATCCTTAGTGGCTTCTTCACTTACGTTTGGAATATCAGCGGTAAACTCTTCCATGCCACGCTTAGTATCCCTTACGTCCAGATCGTATTCACTAATGTGCAAGGAGGTAAACATGTCTTCTTTAGCTACACGATCAGAGACCACAATGGCATCCTCAAAATTGTAGCCTTGCCATGGCATGAATGCCACTTTAAGGTTGCGGCCGAGCGCAAGATCACCTTTATCCGTACCAAATCCATCGCACAAAATCTGGCCTTTTTCGATTCTTTGTCCTTTGTTTACAATAGGCCGAAGATCGATGCATGTACTTTGATTGGTACGTTTAAATTTGGTCAAGTGGTACGTTTTAGTTCCACTATCAAAATCCACCAATTCATCTTCATCTTCCCGATCGTATTTAACAACGATCTTATTGGAATCAACATAATCAATTACCCCATCATATTCCGCGGTAATAAATGTCCTACTATCGGATGCCACTCGATTTTCAATGCCTGTTCCAACTACCGGTGAATCGGTATTGATGAGGGGAACAGCCTGGCGCTGCATATTACTACCCATGAGGGCCCGGTTGGCATCATTGTGTTCCAAGAATGGAATCAGAGAAGCAGCAATGGATACGATCTGATTAGGGGAAACATCCATGTAATCCACTTCCTTGGCATCAGTAATTAGGAATTCACCACCATTCCTTGCCATTACCCGCTCTTCTGCAAATGAACCGTCTTCATTTACCTCTGTATTGGCCTGAGCGATCACTTTATCATCCTCCTCTTCAGCACTCAGGTATTGTGCGGGTTGATCAAAATGAACGATCCCATTCTCCACCTTCCTGTAGGGCGTTTCCAGAAATCCCATGTTGTTGATCTTAGAATAAACAGACATGGAGGAAATAAGGCCAATGTTCGGACCTTCCGGGGTCTCAATGGTGCACAATCTACCATAGTGCGTATAGTGGACGTCCCTGACCTCAAAACCAGCGCGCTCCCTACTTAGCCCCCCAGGACCAAGTGCTGATAGCCGGCGTTTGTTGGTCATCTCAGCTATCGGATTTGTTTGGTCCAGAAACTGAGAAAGCTGATTGGTACCAAAGAAGGAATTAATAACGGATGAAAGGGTTCGGCTGTTAATCAGGTCAGTAGGTGTAAAAACCTCATTATCACGAACGTTCATCCGCTCACGGATTGTACGGGCCATGCGCGTTAACCCGATACCAAATTGGTTGTAAAGCTGTTCACCAACAGTCCGGACCCTACGATTACTCAAGTGGTCAATGTCATCCACATCAGCTTTACGGTTACTCAGCTCTATGAGGTATTTAATGATAGAGATAATATCCTCTTTAGTCAGGATTTTCACCTCATCACTAATTTCTAAGTCTAACTTTTTATTTAACCTGTAACGACCAACATCCCCCAGATCATACCTTTTATCTGAGAAGAATAGCCGGTCAATAATACCACGAGCGGTCTCTTCGTCCGGAGGATCTGCATTCCTTAGCTGACGGTAGATATGCTCAAGCGCTTCCTTACCAGAATTGGACGGATCTTTTTGAAGGGTGTTGTAGATAATCTCGTATTCGGAGGAATCGGTATCCATCCGGTGAAGGATGATGGACTTGACATTAGCATTAACGATTAATTCAATGTGGTCTTCCTCAAGGACGGTATCCCTTTCAAGTATGATTTCATTCCTTTCAATCGAAACTACTTCACCTGTATCTTCGTCCACAAAATCTTCTACCCATTTTCTTAGAACCCGAGCTGCCAGTTTCCGTCCAAGAACCTTTTTGAGGTTATTCTTAGTAACATTGATCTCTTCCGCGAGACCAAAAATTTCAAGAACCTCTTTATCAGACTCGTAGCCAATGGCCCGCAACATGGTGGTGACAGGAAATTTCTTCCTACGGTCAATGTAAGCAAACATGACATTATTAACGTCCGTAGCAAATTCAACCCATGAACCTTTAAATGGGATCACACGGGCGGAGTAGAGCTTGGTACCGTTAGTATGAAAACTTTGGCTGAAAAATACACCGGGCGAGCGGTGCAATTGGGAGACGATAACACGCTCAGCACCATTGATGATGAATGAGCCCCTGGATGTAATATAGGGTATATTTCCCAGGTAAACATCCTGAACAATCGTTTCAAAGTCTTCATGCTCCTCATCCGTGCAGTATAATTTAAGTTTAGCCTTAAGGGCTACGCTATAGGTAAGTCCGCGATCTGCACATTCATCAACGGTATATTTGGAAGGATCAATGTAGTAATCAATGAATTCTAGTACATAAATCCCCCGGCTATCCGTAATGGGAAAGTTTTCAGCAAAGACATTGTACAGGCCTTCGTTTACACGCTCGTCCGGGGATGTCTCCAACTGAAAGAAATCCTGAAATGATTTGAGCTGAACCTCCAAAAAGTCAGGATAGCCCAGGTTTTTATCGGTACTTTCAAAAGAAACCCTTTGCGGAACTGCTAATTCTGCTTCTGCCAAGATCAAAAAGCTTTTATTGTTGAACAATCATCGCGCTTGATCCCTGAAATTCATTAAGGAACGGTGCAAATAAGAGTAGACCTGACACCGAAATGGCAGGTCTCTCTTGCTTACAGGATGATATTTAAGTCTAGCAACTATTTACAGTGTTCGGCTATTTATTTGACTTCAATTTCAGCGCCGGCATCTTCCAGTTTAGCTTTAATATCGTCAGCCTCTTCTTTAGGAACACCTTCTTTGACGGGCTTTGGTAAATTATCTACCATTTCTTTAGCATCTTTTAATCCTAAACCAGCCATTTCTTTGACCAACTTAACAACATTAAGTTTTGAGCTGCCAGCATCATTAAGAATGACATCAAATTCTGTTTGTTCAGCTTCGGCTTCGGCTTCACCGCCACCACCTGCAGCGGGTGCTGTTGCTACCGGAGCCGCGGCAGCTGGCTCAATGCCATATTCATCTTTAAGAACATCAGCCAATTCATTGACTTCCTTAACCGAAAGGTTAACCAGCTGTTCTGCTAATTCTTTTACGTCAGCCATTTTACTACTATTTAATTTTAATATTCAACGAACAAATTATGATTCTTCACGTTTTTCCAGGGTTTTCAAAATACCTGAAAGTTTATTGCCACTTGATTGCAGAGCGGATACGACATTTTGCATCGGTGATTGCAGAATTCCTACAATATCACCAATAAGTTCTTCTCGGGATTTAAGCGTTGCCAATGTTTCAATCTGGTCATCACCAACATATAACGTATCCTCTATATAAGCGCCCTTAAGAACAGGCCTGTCATGGGTTTTCCGGAATTCCTGGATGATTTTGGCAGGCGCGTTAATATTATCAGCAAACATTACGGAAGATGGACCTTGAATAATTTCATAAAGGCTTTCATCCGTAATATTAGCATTTTCAAGAGCTTTCTTGATCAGGTTATTTTTGACAACCTGAACATGAATTCCCTCTTCATAACACCTTCTGCGAAAGGTGTTAGTATCATTAACGCTGAGCTGTGACATATCAGCTAGATAAAAATTAGCTGACTCGCTGAAACGGTCCTGTAACAGCTCTACAATTTTTGCTTTCTCTTCTCTAGATTTCATAAGCTTTTACATTCCTGGGATTGAGCGCTTATCAATTTTAATACTGGGACTCATGGTGCTAGAAAGGTTTATGCTGCGAAAGTAATCTCCTTTTGAAGAAGATGGCTTGAGCCTTCCAACCTCTTGTAAAAGCTCTAAGGCGTTTTCGTAAATCTTTTGAGCATCAAACGATATCTTACCGATGCTGGTATGGATAATTCCGTACCTATCAACCCTAAAATCGACCTTACCAGCTTTTGTTTGCTTTACAGCTTCACCGATTTTGTCGGTGACCGTACCTGACTTTGGATTGGGCATCAATCCTCGCGGTCCCAAAGTTTTCCCGTATTTCCCTAATTTAGGCATAACATCAGGAGTGGTAATGATAACATCAACTTCTGTCCAACCCTGATCAATTTTTTGTAGATAATCCTGGAGCCCTACATAATCCGCACCAGCTTCAGTTGCTTCTTCTTCCCGATCTGGATTACAAAGGACTAAAACGCGGACATCCTTGCCTGTTCCGTGGGGAAGCGTAACAGACCCCCTAACCATTTGGTTAGGTTTTCTGGGATCTACACCAAGCTTAACATCAAGATCTACTGAGGAATCAAAATTGGTAGTAGTTATTTCCTTGATTAAAGATGTAGCTTGTTCCAGGTTATAAAGCTTGTTTTTATCAAGCTTTTCCAGAATTGCTTTTCTCTTTTTCGTAATAGTGGCCAAAATGCTAGTAGTTTTTAAAATTATTCAGCCCAGGGTGGGTTTCCTTCAACATTAATTCCCATACTTCGAGCTGTGCCAGCAACCATTTTCATCGCAGATTCAACCTTCACGGTGTTTAAATCTGGTTTTTTGTTTTCAGCTATCTCCTTTATCTGGTCCCAAGTGACCGATGCCACTTTGGTACTATTGGGTTCAGCCGATCCCTTTTCAATTCCGCAGACTTCCATTAACTGCGCCGCTGCGGGAGGGGTTTTTATAATAAATTCAAAGGACTTATCGCTGTATACGGTTATTTCAACAGGTAACACTTTACCTTGTTGGTCTTGAGTCCTAGCATTGAACTGCTTACAAAAATCCATAATGTTGATGCCCTTAGCACCTAATGCTGGACCAATCGGAGGCGATGGATTTGCAGAACCACCTTTTACTTGAAGTTTGATATAACCTGTAACTTCCTTAGCCATTCTATGTTTCTTTTTCTACTTGCATGTAATTAAGATGAACAGGCGTATTCCGCCCAAATATCTTTACGATAACTGTTAATTTTTTTTGTTCTTCATTGATGTTGTCAATGAAACCACTAAAGCCGTTGAAGGGCCCGTCAATCACTTTAACAGATTCTCCAGTGTAAAAAGGGACTTCCATTTCCCCATCACTCTGTTGTAGGTCATCAACTTTCCCTAATATCCTGTTTATTTCTGCCTCTCGCAAGGGAGTTGGCTGGTCTCCTTCTCCTAGAAATTCAACTACACCGTTGGTATTTTTAAAGCAGTAATAAACTTCTGCTTCTAGTTGGGCCTCTACTATGATATAACCCGGATAAAAGTTTCTTTCTTTTGTAACTTTCTGTCCCTTCTTAAGTTGTACCACCTTTTCCATGGGTACAAGAATCTGATTAACATGACCAGACAATTTTTCCCGCTCCAGCTCCGTCTCCAATCGTTGTTGCACTTTTTTTTCTTGTCCACTTATTACGCGAACTACATACCACTTAAAATCGGACATACCGGAGGGGTACTATTCAAAGATTGAATAAAAAACTTCAAATGCGTTCTGGAAGGCGGAATCCATAAGGAACACAATCAACGCAATGATAAGAGAAGCTACTAATACAACAACAGCACTACTCTGAAGCTCTTCCCACGAAGGCCAAGTAACCTTGTAAAGCAACTCTTCAGAAGCAAGCTTAATGCCTTCCTTCATTCGGTTAAACATAAACGCTTTTGTTTGCACGGGCGGAGGGGCTCGAACCCCCAACCTACGGTTTTGGAGACCGTTGCTCTCCCAATTGAGCTACGCCCGTGTCCCTATTTAGTGATTTGCTAGTTTAGTCAATAATTTCAGTTACCTGACCTGCACCAACAGTTTTCCCTCCTTCACGAACAGCGAAGCGTAGCCCTTTATTAAGGGCAACGGGATAAATGAGGTCTACCTCAATAGTTACGTTATCTCCAGGCATAACCATTTCTACACCTTCCGGTAATTTAATAGTGCCTGTAACGTCCGTTGTTCGCAGGTAAAATTGCGGTCTATAGTTTTGGAAGAAAGGAGTATGCCGACCTCCTTCATCTTTCTTAAGGATGTAAACCTCACCTTTGAACCTTGTATGGGGTGTTATGGATTTCGGGGCTGCCACAACCATTCCCCTTTTCACTTGGTCTTTCTCAATTCCCCTTAGTAGTAATCCAACGTTATCGCCTGCTTCCCCTTCATCAAGGATTTTACGGAACATTTCTACACCAGTTACCGTGGACTCTAGTGGTTTTTCACCCATACCCACAATTTCAATCTTGTCGTTGGTATGGATTACTCCTTTCTCAATACGCCCCGTAGCAACAGTTCCACGGCCAGTAATGGAGAATATATCTTCAATAGGCATCAAGAAGGATTGATCCTTGTCACGGGGAGGTAGAGGAATATAGCTGTCAATAGCCTCAATTAATTCTTTAATTGTATTGATCCACTGATCTTCACCATTGAGTGCGCCAAGTGCTGATCCTTTTATAATGGCAGCATTGTCACCATCAAATTCGTAAAAACTTAACAATTCCCGAACTTCCATTTCTACAAGATCAATAAGCTCGGGGTCATCTACCATATCAACTTTGTTGAGGTAGGTAACAATTTCGGGAACGCCAACCTGACGAGCAAGCAGCAAATGCTCACGGGTTTGTGGCATAGGGCCATCAGTAGCGGCTACTACCAGGATAGCACCATCCATTTGAGCAGCGCCAGTAACCATATTCTTTACGTAGTCTGCGTGTCCCGGGCAGTCTACGTGGGCGTAATGGCGGTTAGCTGTTTGATACTCAACGTGTGCGGTATTAATAGTAATACCCCGTTCTTTTTCTTCGGGAGCAATATCAATTGAATCAAATGACCGGTTATCTGCAAGACCCTCTTGGGCCAGATAAGTAGTCATTGCTGCCGTAAGTGTAGTTTTTCCGTGATCCACGTGGCCAATTGTTCCAATGTTCAAGTGTGGCTTACTGCGGTCAAATTTTTCTTTTGCCATAACTTTTAAACCTTCATGTTTTTAAAAAGATCCATACTATTACTGAGCAATCCAAATTGCACTAGTTAAACGCTACCCGATTCAGCAAGAGCCAATGACGGGATTTGAACCCGTGACCTCGTCCTTACCAAGGACGCGCTCTA
>CAZIUI010000013.1:0-19775 GCA_964542585.1 uncultured Sphingobacteriales bacterium
TTAGACCAGGAGCTCAGAGACTCTGCTGACCAGTTTTGCTACTATGTCAAGGCCGAGGGTTTTGGTGAAGAGACCTACAGTCGTTCTACCCGCATCTGCCTGGAACAATCAGCCGTGGTCTATATCCCGAACACCTTCTCACCGGGTGTCACACCCAAATTAAACGATCGCTTCGGCCCAGAAGGCCTTTACATCGATAATTACGAAATGCAGGTCTACAACCGGTGGGGTGAGGAGGTTTTCAGCACTTCAACAGGTGAAAAGTGGGATGGCACGTACAAAGGAAAACTAGTACCACAAGGCGTTTACCATTATCAGATCGTCATCACCAGCGAAGATGGCAGGCAACAGGCCTATGACGGGCGGGTGACGGTGATTCGGTAAATGGTAAGAGGGTAAGCCCTAAGATTGTAAGACCAGTTAGAGGCAATTTTATGGTTTTACCTGGGCTCTTAGCCTTTCGATTAGCTTTCGAGGGGTGCCCTTACGATCGCAAGCTCTATCTAGTCGTTCTATTTAAGCTGGCTTTAAAACGGCTTTCACTAAAAAAAATAAAAGAAACAGATCCTCAAAGGCTAAAGTCTGCTTAAAAGTTATATCGGAGGAAGAGATAGCCTTGAAATGTAACAGAGATACCAAGGTTAATACGTTATTCGTAGATTTTGTATTTCTAAAAGGTCAACTTCGATCAGAGCATTTTGATTAAAAGTCTTATCCTTACTATTTCCTGGCAAGCTTATTAAGGCAGCAAACACAAGCTCCCTATTGGAAAAGCGTAAGCACAAGCTTTCTCGGCCTGGCATTGTTGCGGAATTCACATAAATAAATCCCCTGCCAAGTCCCGAGATTTAGTTGGCCTTTGGTCACTGGAATGGTGATAGAATGACCAGTAAACGTACTTTTTACGTGGCTGGGCATATCATCCGGGCCTTCCTCCCGGTGTTTGTAGAAGGGTTGATCTTCCGGAATGAGTTTATTCAGAATGTTTTCAAAATCTTCACGAACAGCCGGATCAGCATTTTCATTGACAGCCAGGCCAGCTGAGGTGTGTTTAATGAAAATATTCAACAGCCCCTGTTCTGGCAATTCATCAAAAGCCTGATTAATAGCTTTGGTTATAACATGCATTCCTCTGCTGTAAGCGGGTAATTCCAGGTTTGCTTGCCTTATCATAAGAGGTTTGACTCAATGATCGTTAAATAAAGTATCTAATTCCAATTGGTCAACTTGTCCCTGAGAGCGCAGCACTTCAAAATCAAGGTGCTCACTGCTACCCAATACCAGGTAGGTAAACTGCTTACCTTTCACATGCCGGTCAAAAAAGGCTTTCAATTCATCAAAAGTGATGTGCTGCATATAGTTGTAAACATCTTTTCTTTGGTCATGGCTGACTCCCCGTTTGCGGTTTTCTTCATAAGCCCAGAAGATCTTCATGCGAGTAATTCGCTCGGTAGCAATCTGCTTAATAACTGATTCCCGGGCTTGCTCAAATTGAGCCGGGACATTCGGCAGTTCAGCTACTAGTTTTTTGAGAGCTTCCAGGGCTTCCTTCAGCTTATCAGCCTGCGTACCAAGGTAAGATAGCACATAGTGCGCTTCCTTATTAGAAGGCGGTTGTGTAAAAAAACTGAAAGCACTGTAAGCAAGCGCTTTGGATTCTCTTATTTCCTGGAAGACCAAGGATGAGAGCCCTCCTCCAAAGTACTCATTGAAAAGTGCAATATGAGGCGCCAATTCCGGGTTATAAAGTGAATCCCTAGCAATCATAACGATCTCGCTTTGCACCATATCAAAGTCAATAGCGTAAACATGGGAGTGATCGTTATTCATCGGTTTATACTGAACTGGTTCCGGAGGCGCCTTAGAAGCCGTTTCCTGAGGATAATAAGGAGCAATGGTCTCTTTTACCTCAGGCGGATTAGCTTGGCCATAATAAAAAAGCCGGTGTTGGTATTTCAACAAGCCATGAATTTGCTCCACTAGCTGCTGAGCGCTTTTTTGCTGTAGTTCTTCTTTTGACAAGCGATTGGTAAAGGGGTTTTGATAGCCGTATTTGCCAAAGTTGACCATGGCTTTACGCAGAATGGTCCCCTTATCAGCCTTTTCATCCTCGCGTTCTTTCAGCATAGCATCCACCAAGGCAGCCAGGGCCTCCTCATCGGGCTGTGCATTCAATAGTAAATGGGTCAGTAGTTCAAACCCTTTTTCCAGGGATTCTTCAAGCCCGTGCAGGTAGATGAAAAATTGATCACGTTGAACGGAAGTTTGGTAGCTTACCCCTAAATGAAAAAAGGCTTGCCGGATGCCCTCAGGGCTGTATTGATCGGTACCTAAATAGGGTAGATAACGAAGCGCAAAGCTTTTTTCCAGATCGTGATCCGAACCCATATCAAAGATAAAATACAGGGTAAACGTATCGTTGACAGGGTTAGGTACATGATGAAAGGGAATGCGATCTAAAAAATTCGAGTGCTGAATATCCCGCTCAAAATCTACAAACTTTGGTTCAATCTCTGAACTAGCAATCTGCATTACCTCCTGAAAGAAGTCAGATTGGCCTTCCCGGTTCAGATCCACTGGGGTGATAGGCGGTTTTTCCAGGTGCACTACATTAGGGTCTTGCTCCTGCAGCTTGAAAACTGCCACGTGGTTAGTGGTCAGATTATGCTTGGCAAACTTTACCAGGGATTCCTTAGTCAATTCAGAAAGGGCTTCCAGTTCCTGCACATAAGTTTTCCAGGAAACTTCATTGCTAAAAGCATCTACAAAAGCTTCAACCCTTCCACTATTCTGGGCAAGCTGTTCTTTACGCTTAAGGCGAAGATCATTAACTACCGCTTCCATCATCCATGGCTCAAATTCGCCTGTTTTCAGTTTTTCGATTTGCTCGTATACAAGTTCGCGAACGGCTTCCAAGGATTGGCCGCTGCGCGGAATCGCGTTAACAATGAGCAACGAGTAATCTTTCAATGGTACAAAGGCGCTCATAGCTTGCATGACCGCCTGACGTTGATTCAGGTTTAGATCTATTAGGCCTGCTCGCTCATTGTAAAGCAGGCCTTCAAGCACTTTCATGTACTTGGCATCTTCTGAATTGGCCCCATTCAACCGGTAAGCTAGCGTTAGGCTTTCGGTTTCCTGGCCCTTAACTTCTTTCTCAACCGGAGCCTCAAAATTCGGTTCGTTAGCTACCGAATCCTCAGGAAGATCAACCGGGTTAAAATGGCCAAAGTATTTTTCCACCAAATCCAGGGTCTTTTCCGGATCCAGATCCCCGGACAAGCAGATGGCCATGTTATTGGGTGCATAATATTGCTCAAAAAAGTTGTAAATCTCCCGCATTGAGGGATTCTTAAGATGCTCAGGCTTGCCGATCACTGGCTGACGGCCGTAATTATGCTCCTGAAAAAGCCCGCGAAATACAGCGTCAAAGACTTTACCCTGGTCGGAGTCTTGCGTGCGCATGTTGAACTCTTCGTATACAGTTTCCAGCTCTGTATGGAAAAGTCGCATAACCGGATTGCGAAAACGCTCATACTCTATTTTTAACCAGCGCTCCAGTTCATTGGCGGGAATGTTATTCAAAAAACCGGTTTGATCAAAACTGGTGTAGGCGTTGGTATTTTTCGCACCAATGGCTGACAAAAGCTTGTCGTACTCATTCGGCAAAGCATAAGTGGCAGCCTCAGCCGAAAGCTTATCTATGCGAGCATAGATATTTTTTTTCTCCTCCGGATCAGTGGTGTACCGATGATCTTCAAACAATTGCTCGATTTGGCCTAGTAACTCGGATTCTTGTTTCCAATCAGCAGTTCCCATACGGTCAGAACCTTTGAACATCATGTGCTCAAAGTAATGAGCAAGGCCGGTAACTTCATCGGGATCATCCTGAAAGCCGGCTTTCACTACAATCTCTGTTTGGATGCGGGGCTCTTCGTCATTCACGCTCATGTAAACACTCAGGCCATTCGACAACTCCCCGTAGTAAGCATTGATGGGATCATCTGTGAGTTTTGTTAGTTGTTTTGTATTAGCGGTCGTCATAAAAATTTTTAAGGTTTTTCAAAGGCAAGGATTGCAAAGTTGATAAATTGTCACTTTATCGGATTCCTAATCCCCTAAAAGAACAGGCTAAACGGCCTTTGGTTTCGCTTGTTAGGGGTTGAAATAAACTTGCCTATGGCACAAGATGAAAAAACCCTGCGATTGATCCTGGGCGACCAGCTCAACCCTAAGCATTCGTGGTTTCAAAATGTAGATTCCTCGGTTACATACCTGATGATGGAATGCCGCTCGGAAACTGACTATACCGTTCATCATATACAAAAAATCATGGCCTTTTTTGGTGCCATGCGGCGTTTCGCTGAACAACTTCAGGCCGAAGGCCATACCGTTTATTACTACAAGCTAAATGATCCGGGAAACAAACAGGATTTTGAAGCCCAAATTCAGGACCTGATAGAAAAGGAAGGCTTTACCCATGTAAGTTACCTGAGTCCCGATGAATTTAGACTTGACGAAAAGCTTAAGGGCATGGCTGACCGCCTGCCAGTGCCGGTTACGAGTCAGGATACGGAACATTTTATTACAGGGCGCTATGAGGTACAGCACTTCTTCCGCAATAAGAAAACCTATTTCCTGGAAAGCTTTTACCGGGAAATGCGCAAGCGCTACGAAATCCTTATGACTGGTGATGGCAGGCCGGTGGGCAATAAATGGAATTTTGACGTGCAAAACAGAGAAAAGTATGATGGTAAGGTTCCCGTCCCCGAGCGCCTTCATTTTCACCATGACCTTTCTGATATCTCCGAAGCTATTCAAACGGCCGGGATTGAAACCATGGGCCGCGTTCAGGATCCTTCGGATTTCGGGATGCCATTGGATCGAGAAGAGGCTCTTCAGCATTTTGACCACTTCCTGGAAAATGCGCTTGCAGCCTTTGGAACCTATCAAGATGCCTTGGTACAGGGAGAAGGCAAACTATTCCATGCCCTAATCTCTTTCACGCTGAACAGCAAGATCCTTGATCCTTTGGAGGTTGTTCAGCGAGCTGAAGCTTACTGGCAGGCACATCAGGATACAATCGACATAGCGCAGATCGAGGGCTTCATCAGGCAGATCTTAGGCTGGCGAGAGTTCGTTAGAGGGATTTACTGGGCTCAGATGCCGGAGTACGAGACCTATAACTACTTTAATCATCAGCGCCAGCTACCGGATTTTTACTGGACAGGCGATACGCACATGAACTGCCTTTCCGAGGCGATCAACAATTCGCTGGATAATGCCTATGCCCACCACATCCAGCGGCTGATGGTAACGGGTAATTTTGCCCTCATAGCGGGCATTCACCCGGACGAGGTCGATCACTGGTACCTAGGCGTTTACATGGATGCTATTCAGTGGGTGGAGATCACCAATACCCGCGGCATGAGCCAATATGCTGATGGCGGCAAACTGGCTACTAAGCCCTATGCCTCTAGCGCTTCTTACATCCAAAAAATGAGCAATTACTGCGAGCACTGCTATTACGATCCTAAGAAAAAAACCGGTGAGCGAGCTTGCCCTTTTAATTCCCTCTTCTGGCATTTCATGGAGCAGAACCGGGATAAATTGCAAAACAACTACCGAATGGGGATGCTTTACAAAACGCTGGATAAAATGAAGAACAAGGAAGCGATCCTCAATCAGGCTGAATCCTACTTGGATAACCTTGATGCTTTATGAGGCTTTATTTTGCTACGTTTATCCCCAATCAAAATCCGTCTGGCATTTGGGAAGGATTTGATCAGCACCTTCTGGAACGCCTGAATCCACCGTGGGTCTCAGCTAAGCTGGTGCGCTACGATGGGAATCAACCTGGGGATAAGGTACAACTGGCGTTGAATTTATTGGTGACTAAACAGAACTGGATCAGTGAGATCACAGACTATCAGCACACTCCCGAGCAGATCTATTTTGTGGATCAAGGCAAGCAGTTGCCTTTTTTCCTAAAGCAATGGCAGCACTGGCACCTTATCAGGGCTGTTGAAGGGGGCGCGGAAGTAGTGGATGATGTGCGATTCAGTACCGGAACCCTTTTAACCGATGGGTTATTGTATCCAGCTTTGTTTGCCCAATTTTGGTATCGAAAGCCGATCTACCTTAAAGCTTTCACACCAGCTACTAAAAAAAAGCCCTGATCCTCACAGGACCAAGGCTTAGGTATTGGTAAACTGGATATTTTACAAATCGGATAAGGTTAAGCTGGCTGCATCTTCATATCCACAGTAGCCAGCTTCAGAAACTTGTTCAAGCGGTCATTGACTTGCTTGTCAGTAAGGTTTTGAAGCTGCTCTGTGCCGAACTTCTCTACGCAGAAGGAAGCCATGGTGGAAGCGTAAATGACGGCCCGCTTCATGTTCTCAAAAGAGGTGTCATCGGTCTTCGCAATGTAACCCATAAAGCCACCGGCAAACGTATCGCCAGCTCCGGTCGGATCAAAAACTTCTTCCAGAGGAAGGCCTGGAGCGTTGAAAACCTCTTCTCCGTGGAAAAGGAGGGCCCCGTGTTCACCCTTCTTGATGACGAGATATTCCGGTCCCATTTCCAGGATTTTGCGGGCTGCTGTTTTGAGGGAATATTCATTTGAGAGCTGACGGGCTTCCTCATCATTGATGATCAGCACATCAATATGCTGAATGGTATCTTTCAGGGCTTCATTTTCGTGCTCAATCCAGAGGTTCATGCTGTCCATGGCAATGAGCTTGGGCCGACTTTTATGCCGCTCGACAACCGCCTTTTGGACCTGTGGGGTTAGGTTGCCCAGCATCAGGTAATCCTCGCCCTGATAGCTAGCGGGAATCTTGGGATCAAAGTCTTCCAGGACATTGAGTTCCGTATTCAAGGTATCCCTTGTGTTCATATCAGTGTGGTAGCGGCCATGCCAGGCAAAGGTGTTGCGGCCTTCTTTTACTTCCAGGCCTTCGGTGTTGATGTGCTTTTGCTTGAACATGTCAATGTAGTCCTGCGGGAAATCTTCACCAACGACCGCAATCAGGTTATTGGCATCCAATCCAAAATAGGAAGCTGACAGCACAATGTACGGTGCAGCGCCTCCAACGATCTTATCCGTCTTACCAAAGGGGGTTTCAATGGTGTCAAAGGCAATGGAGCCTACGGTGTTTAAACCCATACGTTTCGCTTTTAATTTTCGAGGTGCAAAATTCGGAAATTTTTAAGCATATACTGAAGCTATATGATCAATGAGTTTTAAACACAACCTCGCCACCGATAACGGTCTTTTTCACCCGTACTTCTGGTACCTCTTCCGTTGATATATGCATGATGTCCCGATCCAGCACCACAAAGTCTGCAAACTTGCCGGAATCCAGGCTACCTTTCTGTTCTTCCTCGCCATTCGCATAAGCCGCCCATCGCGTCAGGCCTTTGAGGGCTTGCTGCTGGGTAAGGGCATTTTCAGGTAAAAAGCCCCCCTTAGGCTTTCCGTTTTCGTCCTGCCGACTGACAGCGGTATAAAATTGCCACAGTGGCCCAACGGGCGAAATGGGAAAATCACTGCCCAAAGCCAGTATGCCATTCTCAGCCAACAGTTCCTGGTAAGCATAGGCCCTTGGTAAGCGTTCGGCTCCTAACCGATCCTTTGCCCAACCTTGATCGGCAATGGCATGAGACGGCTGAACGGAGGGAAGGATATTGTACTTGCCAAACATTGCCCCATCATCCGGATGAACCATTTGCGCATGCTCAATGCGCCAGCGTTTATCGTTAGCTGGCTTCAGGTATTGGCTGTAAATGTTTAGCATAGTCCGCACAGCTGAATCCCCAATGGCGTGTGTATTCAGCTGATAGGCTTGCTCATGCGCAATTTTGGCCCATTTGTTAAAGAAAGCCGTATCATGCCGTAAAAAACCGTAATTACCCGGATCATCAGCATACGGTTCCAACAAACATGCGCCTCGCGAGCCCAGGGCTCCATCCGCAAACAGCTTGATAGCGCCCAGATGCAGATAAGGATTCTTTTCTACCCCATTTTTAATGTAGGCTTCACGATTTTCCTCATTGGCATTCAGCATCCCATAAACCCGGATGTTAAGATCGCCCTCATTCTGCGCCTGGCGAATGGCTTCTACCCATGGCTTGTCCATAGCTGCATCACTGACTGTGGTCAAGCCCCTGGCAAGGCAATCTTCCTGAGCTGCCATTAAGGCTTCATGGCGTTCTGCTGAATCGGGTTCGGGTAGCCGTTGGCGAACCAATTCCACTGCCTCATCAAGGACCAGGCCGGTTAGCCGGCCAGTGCTATCCGTTTGGATGATCCCACCATCCACATGAGTATTCTGATCAATGCCAGCCCTTTCCAAAGCTGCTTTATTTACCAGCGCAGCATGGCCATCAATACGAGTCAGGAAAACCGGGCGCTCCGGAAATAAGCGGTCTAACGGCTGGCGGTCCGGCATGTCACGGGTATCCCACTCATTCTGATCCCAGCCGCGACCCTGTAGCCATCCCTGGCCAGCATCATTGCTATCAGCTGCCTGTAGCCGCCTCAAGATGGTCTGAAAGCTTTCAGCACCCCTCAGGTCTACCTGCTTAAGCTGCTGCCCATGCCAATAGAAGTGGCAGTGGGCATCAATAAAGCCGGGGTAAACCGGCCGACCTTGCAGGTCAATGGTCGTATCAGCATTGTAGCCCTTCAGCAGGTTTTGATTACTGCCTGTGGCTACAATGGTATCTTCATTAACGGCAAGGGCTTCAACCACGGAAAAAGCCGAATCTACGGTATAGATCCGGCCATTATGGAAGATTTTATCAACAGTTTCAGGCATAGGGTTACAGGCACTCAGGAAGCCAACTATTAGCAAGCCGGCCAGCCATCTCATAGTCAACCTTAGGAGGATTTATTCACCGTAGTGGAATTGGCCTGGTCAGCTGGGATGACCAGCACATCTGCAATGTTCACGTGATCGGGGGCTGAGGCTTGCCAGAAAATGACGTCTGCAATATCTGCTCCCGTAAGCGGGCGAAAGCCTTGGTACACTTGTTTAGCCCGGTCTTTATCCCCGTCATACCGCACTTCGGAAAACTCGGTTTCAGCTAATCCCGGCGCCACCTGGGAGACTTTCACATTGTGCGGAAGCAAGTCAATACGCATACCGCGGGTGAGGGCGTCTACAAAGTGTTTGGAAGCGGCATATACATTGCCATTAGGGTACACTTCTTTACCGGCCAGGGATCCAACATTGATGATGTGGCCCTTGCCTTCTACTACCATCATGGGAGCTACTAACCGGGTAACATAAAGGAGGCCTTTGATATTTGTATCAATCATTTGCTCCCAATGGCTGAGGCTTCCTTCCTGAATGGGGCTAACCCCCTTCGCCAATCCAGCATTGTTTAGCAGGAGATCAATTTGCTGCCATTCCGCAGGAAGGTTATTGATGGTCTGTTCAACCGCCTCGTAATCCTGTAAGTCCAGTGCTAATACATGAACGTCAACCGGGTAGTTGGTCGTCAGGTCATCTTTTAATTCCTGAAGTCGTTCCTTTCGGCGGCCGGTAAGGATCAAGTGGAAGTTGTTATCGGCAAACTTGTAAGCTGTGGCCAGGCCAATGCCTGAGGTTGCGCCGGTGATGAAAGCTATTTTCCCCAAATTATTCATTTTTTTATTGTTGTAGTTGCGAAATTTACTGGACTAAGCCCCCTCCGCCAAATGGTTCGCTTCATTCGCAAAAAAATCCAGTATAACAGTCTATTACTGCTAGCAGCTTTTTTCCTGCAGGCTGATCAAAAACCAGGCAGCAGGCTTGAACGGGTCTGTACGCTGCCAAGAGCGCTGAATGAGTCCTCAGGACTGGTAGTGATGAGTGAGAATCGCTTTTGGAGCATCAATGACAGCGGCAATGAACCCGTGCTGTACGCTTTTGACTCCTCAGGCCACCTGCTTAGGCAACGATCCATCACCAATGCAACAAATACCGATTGGGAAAGCCTAACGCACAAGGGTGATACGCTCTTCATCGGGGATTTTGGGAATAACATGAATGCCCGCACCAACCTCGCAATATGGCAAGTTTTTCCAGAGCAGCGGAAGGCTGAGCATCTGCCCTTTCAGTACCCGGATCAAGCGCATTTCCCGCCCCCTCGATCAAACTGGAATTTTGATGCTGAGGGCAGTTTTTACTGGAAAGGCCATTTGTATTGGTTTTCCAAAACCCGTGTGCGAAAGCGCCCGCATACAAAGCTTTACCGAATGGCAACGGACCCAAAAGCAAAAGCGCAGCTATTGGATAGCTTTCCGATAAAGACCATGATCACGGGAGCTGACATAAGCCCCGATGGTCGTCAGGTGATTCTCATGAGTTACGGAAAAGTTTACCGCCTTCAGCCTTTCAAACCCCACAGCCTTGATCAAGGGGAAATAACAGGGATTTCCATTCCGCATTCGCAAACGGAAGGGATAGCCTTCCTAAATAGTAATTGGTGTTATTTAACTGATGAGCAGGGGAACCTTTACCGGCTTCCTATGCGGTTATTTGATGATTCCTAAGCTGTTTTGAACCGCTCATAGCCTTGGTATGACCCCTCTTCCCAATTTCTGCTTTCCACTTTGGCCGCCATAGTTCCTTCTAAGCACCAATCGAGAAACTCCTGTAGATGCTCTTCCGGACCTTCTACCTCAATGTAAACGGTGCCACCTTTTTCATTACGGGCAAAACCTGTCAAACCGAGTTCCTGGGCTTTATGCTGGGCACCAGCCCGGAACCAAACGCCTTGTACTCGTCCGCTTACACGAATATTGTAGTGTTTTGTCATAAATGAACAGCTTGCTTTTTGACACTAATTAACAAAGCGATCTCCGATTGTGATTAAAAAAACCCCCATTAACATAATAACAACAGCTGGTAAGCGGGTTTCTAGGCTTGGTTCTTTGAAAAATAAAGCACCCCATAAAACGCTCAGGGCTGCGCTAGTGCGTTTTATAGCGATTACATAAGCCACTAGCGTCAGCTCCATGGCAAACATCTGCGTCAGCAGCACCAAACCCGAGCTAATACCAAGCAGGACTAAGGGCCCATAGTTACCCTGGACTGCTTGCACCGGATTCCGGCTCTGTCGCAGGGCAAAAGGGGTAAGTCCCAAAGTCAGGAAAGCCAATACGCCTATGGAATAAACCAAGGGAGAGGACGCCTGCATACCTATTTTATCAAAATTGGCACTGATACTCCACAGAAAGGCCACCAATAACATGAGCCGCGGGCCACGTCTGGCCACCAATGCCTTCAAGGGTTGTAACCATCCTTTGTTAAACTCGCCAATATTAAGGCTGTAAGCGCCCATTACGATCAGCACCATCCCCATAAGACCGGGCCATGACGGAAATTCTCCCACAACAATAGGCGAGGTTATCAGCAAAAAAAGCGGGGTAAAGGTGATCATCGGCATGACCAGGGAAAGGTCATCCATTTGGATAGCCCGCATGTAGAGGGGCGTTACCAAGAGGTTAATGCCCCCGCTTATCAGGATGGCCCACCAGAAATTGGCCGATAATGTGGGTAAAGGGACAAATAACAACGCGGGTAACAAGGCCAGGAATGCAAAAAACCGCCAGGACCATCCTGTAACATAAATATCCGTGTTGCCGAGGCTGTGCTTCCCAAACACCACTTTGAGGGAATCAAAAAAAGCCGTTAGGCCGGCAAAAAAGACCCAGGTCATGAAAAGCAGAAATAATGGCCTAGTTAGGCAGGCATTAGGGTTTAATCAGATGACGGCTTGGTAGTAATGGCGTACTGGGTGAGGACTTCCAGCGGGACAAAATCCAGCGTTCGTTCCTCGGTAGCTTCCAGGACAACATTGGGCGCACAACCTGCATCATAGGCTTCTTTCCAGCGGGAGGCACAAAGGCACCAGCGATCACCGGCTTTCAGGCCTTGGAAACCAAAAGCCGGACGAGGGCTGCTTAGATCATTGCCTTGTTTAGCAGTGAATTCCAGGAAATCGTGGGTCACTTCCGCGCATACGGTATGGGTGCCCATATCGTCAGGACCCGTGTTACAACAGCCGTCCCGGTAAAAGCCTGTGATGGGATCTGTGCCACAGGTTATTAAGGCTTCGCCAAATACATTCGTACCCATAGGTAAGTTATTTATTGGTTAACAGTTTGTGGTAAAAGGATATTTTAAAATCATTATGCAAGGAACTTCCTATTTCAAATTTAAAAGATGCTTGCCGGTCCGCCTTCAATAATTGTTCCCATAACCAATATGCCAGGGATTGTAAGGGTCTATTGGCTTTATCCTGGCTTCGATGCAACCGTTTAGCCTTTTTAGCCCACTACATAGTGAAACCAAAAATCCTAGCTATGTTACAGAAGCGTTCAGAATCGCTAAAAAGGTTAGGGATTTTATTACTTGCGGGAAGCTTGAGCTTAGGCTTCCAGAGCTGTGATAAGTTTCCTTATGGCAACCCCGGTAATAATAATCCTAAGGACTCGGATGACTCCCTAAAAACCATGAACCACCAATGTAAGGGGACCAAGATCAGCTTTAACACTCTCAAAAAGGGTAGGCAAAGCCGGATTGCAAAGGCTGATAACAAAGTAATCAAAACGGCACAGGCTTACAGCCAGTTGTGGAATAAGCTTGGCATTAACGCAAAGCAACGAAGTGTTGATTTTGACCAGCATTTTGTTGTTGCAGTTTTCCAAGGTAAAAAAACCACTGGCGGGTTTAAGATCAATGTCAGCGGGCTGTGCCTTTCCGGGCAGAAACTGACGGCTAAGGTGACCAAAACCCAACCGAAAGAAGGCTCTGCCGTTCCGTCAGCCATTACCCATCCTTATCATCTGGTAAAAGTTAGCCGCAGTGCGGTCAATGGTAACTTGAACCAATTGCAAGTTAGCTTCAAATCGCAGGTAGTAAAGAAGTATATTAAAACCGGATCTCAAAGTGGTTCCGGTGGTGTCAGTTTTTCAACCCTAAACAAGGGGGGCATGGCCTCGAACGTCCAAAATCAACAAAACAAGGTTATCCGGAGTCAATCAAAATTGAAACGTGTATGGAACGGTATTCATAGCCGTAAGATGGATACACCGACTGTACCAAAAGTTGATTTTCAGCAAAAGACCTAGTCGGTGTCTTTTACGGAAAGAAACCGTCCGGTGGCTACGAAGTGGCCATTCAAAAAGCTCAAAAGCAGGGTAACCAATTAACCATCAAAGCTAACATGATTAGACCACAAAAGGGTTGCCCGGTCACAGCCAATATGACCGGCCCTTATCACCTTGTAACCATTCCTACACAGGCCCAAAAGATAAAATTTGACCTTAACAAGATAGCCCAGAAATGCCGGTAAATATGGGTTATGGATCAGCTTACTAAGCGCTTCTCAGCTGAGCTGGGGAGTGCTTATCCTTTATCAAAAGCTTGCTTCATAAAATCGTTGAAGGGCTTAAGGGCCATGTAAAAGGCCATCACCATATCCATGAGGTCATCCCGCAAAACCAGTTCTGGCGATAGGGAGCGCCAGGTGTAGAATTGCTTATTGGCAATGAGCGATTCCTCCTCGTAGATGCTTTTCAAATCTTTTGGCAGGCGCTTATTTTGGGTTCCTTCTACGCTACCCCAATAAGAATGAAAACCGTCTTCCTGAATGATATTCTGAAATTCCGGCAGTTGATCAGCTATAAGCTCCCTGACTTGCTGGAGGCGTTGAGTAGACAGCCAATAGCATCCACCTCCGAGGATCACTTGATGGGCACCAAAGTGAAGGTAAAAACCGGGCTTTTCATCTTTCCGGCCTCCCTGTGCAATATTGGCCGCTGAATGCGTTTTATAGGGGGATTTGTCCTTGGCAAATCGAATATCCCGGTTGACCCTGAAAACTGCATCGCGGGCCTCAATGTAGAGATCAGGTTCAAAAAAGCGCATTTGCTGGATCAGGTCACTCACAAACGCCCTGAACGGTTTTTTGACAATCTGGTCATAACGCTTACGGTTGGCATCAAACCATTGCTTGTGGTTGTTTTGTGCTAATTGCCGGTAAAAGTTCAGGAAGTCCTGATCAAAGTAAGCCATTCTTCAAACTTTTATGATCCCATTCACCTTATGTGGGGTCTGCTGAAAAAACCTTGGATAAACCATTTCCGGTATTTCAGCAGCATTTGCGCTTTGGCAGGTTTTCCTTTTAACAAATAGCCGAAGGCTATGATCAGGGTTCCAAGTGTCCGGTAAGTTTGAACAAGCACGATCTGGAGCTTTCCCGATTTGTTTGCCTCCTGCACTCTTAAACGCTCACTCTTTCCAATGCCTTCAGAAACTTTTCGCAGGAAGGGATCCCCCGTTCGCTCTGTGGGAATAGTGTGATAAACCAAAACTTGCGGAACGTAGTAAACCGGAAGGCCAGCTTCTTTTACTCGAATAAAAAGGTCCTTCTCCTCACTACCCATCAAACTGTTTTTAATTCGGCCCAACCGTGGATCAAAAAGTCCAATGGTTTCAAATACGGTTTTTCTGAAGGCCATGTTGCAACCTATGGGATAGCGGGGAAAGGGCTTTTCCTCATCGCCTAGATCCAAACAGGACAGCAAGCCAATCAGGTACCAGCTTAGCCAAGCTGGCTCTTGGTTATGGGGATGAAAGTAAGGCAGGATCTTGCCCCCGGCTGCCATTATTTGCGGGTGCGAATCAAAAAAACTTAATAAATTTGATAGGTAGGCAGGATCAGCGATGGCATCATCATCAATGAATGCAATAAGATCGGATTGAGCCTCTTCCACAACCCTATTCCGTGCATGAGAAAGGCCTTGCTTTTCCTCTAGAAAATAGCTGAAATGGACATTGGGATAGTTTTCCCGGAATTGCTTGGCCAACTCAGGAGTCTTATCCGTGCTGTTGTTATCTACCAGGATCACCTCATAGGCATCATATCCAAGGTTCTGCCAGGCCAGACTTTCCAGTGCGGCATACAGGAAACGGTCCCGGTTGTAGGTGCAGATGCCAATGGAGATCCGCAAGCTACTGGGCATAGAACAAGGATTGAAGCAGCGAGCGGTTTTCTCCCTTCTTTTTAAGGATCAGCACGGGGATTACCTTATCGATTTTCAGCAGTTTTTCGGTCGTGCTACCCACGAACATGGCGGCCACGTTAGAATGGCCCTTGGCTCCCATTATAATCAGGTCACAATAGTGCTTACGTGCCTCCTCATGGATGTGATTGGAAGGGCTGTTTTTCTCGTCCAGCGTGAAGAGAGGTTGGATTTTAGCATCACTTATTGCCAGCTTACGCTTTTCAATGTAACGTTCATAAGCTTCTCGGGCATTGGCTTCGATCGTAGATCGCATTTGCTCATAGGTCTTCATCATGTTGTAGGAGGGAACCGCCTGGTAAATGTGTTGGAAATAAAACTGCTTGATTTCATTCTTCTGGTTTAGTTCCTCAGCAAAGTCTAAAGCCAAATCCGAATAAGATGAAAAATCAACAGGGATCAGCACATTGTCAATTATGGCTTCTTTCCTGGAATCTGGAACGTACAATATTGAGCATCCGGCTTGGCGGGATAATTTACTGGGAATAATCCCAGAGCTACTACTGTCCTGCTTTTCACCAACGATGATCAGATCTATATCATTTTTCTCTGTGTAGCGCAGGATCTCCTCAAAGGGTTGACCTGTAAGAATAGACACGGAGTGGTGTGGTTGCTCACCACTAAAATATTCATTGGCCTGGCGCTGCAATTCGTCTTTGAGCTGTTCTTCTAACGGCTTTTGAATGTGTTTCTCATACGAGTGCTCAATGGCTTCGCGACCCTGGTCGGATTTTAGCACATGCACAAAGTGAATAGCTTCTGGCTCAACAATTTGGGCCAAATATTGGGCGTAGCGGAAGAGGTTCTGGTCGGACTCTGTAAAATCAACAGCTACCAATAATTGCTTTACAGCCTCCATAAGAACGGCTTTATTCCCTTAGGAATGATTTGCATGGTCAAAATTACCAAACTATCCCTATTCTCGCTATTCCGTAAATAAAAAGGCTTTCACTAAACATTAAGTCCGGGAGACGTAAACTCCCGTTAAGATCATGAAAAGTAGCCAAAGCATAAGACTGCCACCAATGGCGATGGGGGTTTGTAGCCAGGGGCTTCCCCATAATCGCCAATAAAAAACCCCCATACCCAAAGCTACCAATGCATAGAATAGCAAAGCTGGTCGCAGGGTGCTTTTGGTAACTTCTATTTCACCTCGAAGTTTCACCCTTGTAAAGGGATGGCCCCAGGCTATTCCTTGCGGGGTACAGCTATCCTGGATCAAATGGAGGACCGCACCGGCGAGGTAGCCCCACAAGAAGGGCATCAGAAAAGCAATTGATAAAACCTCCGCAACCCGAACCAATAACCACAGGTACAACCCCTTACTTGCTGTGAAACTTATAATTCCTAAAACTGAATGGGCAAAACCGCGGTGGCCCCCATTTATCCGTACGAATGGCAGCAATGTTCTGAAAAAAATAAGCGTTGGTTTAAAAATAAGGTATTTGGTTAGGTAACCAAACAACGGCAGCAGCCAACCCACTGAAATCCGGAACAGGTAATCCAGGGATGGATGCAGAGGCGTCCGTTGATTGTTAAAGATCGCAGCTTCCTTGGCATCGACATCAGGTATAAGCGAGCCCAAAGCTACACCGCCCAGGACCAGAAAAGTAGGGGTGGTTGCCTCCCCGATTTGCGGAGATACCCATACGCTGGCAGTGGCCAGGGACAGCGTGAAATGTTGGCGGCCTTGCATGCTTCCGGTTCTGCCTTAATAGCACACGAAAGTGCGCAATCCCTCAAAGAAAACGGTCAAGATCAACGTGTTGGCTTATGCAACTTGCTTAAAACGTGTTGGTGTCCAGCCATTCTGAAAGGCGGTTTTTCAGGGCAGGAGATAAGACAGCCGTATCCATAGGGGTCAAGAAGTGGTTGACACCCTTTAGCTTTTGAAAACTAAACCTTTTTCCTGATAAGTGCTTTTTGAAGCGTTTCAAGTGAGAGACCGGTACATTGTAGTCCTGCGTTCCATTGACAAAAAGGGTGGGTACCGCTACTTGCTGGTAAGCTTTTAGGGTCGTATCCGTTAAAGAAAGCCAGCTTTTCCAAAAACGGGGATAAGCATTCATCAATGGTTTTCCTTTCTCCCATTTTCCATTCCGCAGCCGCTCAAAAGCATAAAGTATCCGTTCAGCCCTGACCAAGGCTTTAGTACTATCCCGGCATTTGGTCATCATCCGCTTAACCTGGCCTGATAGAACGGTATCAATACTACGTGCTGGAGTGGCCATGGCTACCAACCCCTTCACACCCTTGGACTGCTGGGCTAAAACAGGCAGGAACGTACCTCCCTGGCTATGGCCTACCAATAAAATTCGGTCAGAAGCTACGGATGGCTGCGCTTGTAAATAATTAATGGCAGCCTTGGCATCTTTTATAAACGCCGATAAGGTCAGTTCCAGCAGGTTTACCGATGCCTGATAGGTGTAGGTACGTTTATCATACCGTAGGGTGGCTATGCCACTTTTTTGAAAAAAGGCTGCTAATGAGCGGAAATTTTGCAGGGTATCTTCATGAAGTTCGGGATAAAGGCAAGCACTCCGTGTATTTTTCAGAACCACCCGCTGATCCCGGTCATTAGGACCGGATCCATGAATAAGTAACACCCCAGGATGAGGCCCTTCGCCTTCCGGCAGGGTCAAGGTTCCTTTCAGGGGTATCGTGTCACTTATAAATGTTATATCACGGCTATTTTGGCAAAGGACCGTATGGCCTACACTCAGTAATATTACCAGGACCAACAGTAAGCGCATAAGCACAGACCGTTAAAAAGGTTTAGACAAGATCAGGCTTCCAGCATTACCTCCAAATCCGGCTGCATTTACCATCACCTTACGGATGGGCCTTACGCTTGATCCGGACGGTAACGTGGCATACGGGAAATCAGGAATCTGCTGGGTCTGCAGGATATGGACAGCCTGCATAACACTTAGGGCGCCAGAAGCTCCATAGGTGTGGCCAATTTGCCATTTGTTGCTATACACAGCGGGCAATTCCTTACCCATGACCTCCTTGATAGCGTGGTATTCTACCTCATCGCCTTTCCGGGTACCCGGCGCATGCATCAGTATCAAATCCACTTTAAAACCTGTTTCCTGTTGATCCAGAGCCATGCGCATGGCTCGCTGAAAGGCTTGGCCCTGGTCATCAATCCCTGCGAAACCCGTTTGCTGTTCATTGCCGAAACCTGTGGATTCAAGAATAGCGTAGGGTGGTGCTTGAAACAATGATTCCCAATCGCGAGGGACAAGCCAAAAAGCGCCCGCTCCTTCACCGAGGACCATTGCATTGTGATCAGCCTGAGCCAAGGGTTGACTGGGATAAGCGGCTGAGTGATCTGTGGCATGGATTCCCAAAGCCTGCGCTTGGGCTAAAGTAAAAGGCGTCAGCGGGGCTTCCGAAGCACCGGCTAAAAAAGCATCGGCCTTGCCTGCCTTTAGCCAAGCCTCCGCATTGGCTAACGCCTGAATAGCGGTGCTGCAAGTAATGGAGTGGCTTAACGTGGGCCCATGAATGTTCAGATCCTGCATGACCCAACTAGCTATATGACCAAGGGTGGTGGTTGGGGAAGCATGTGGTGCCAAGTTATCAGCACCTTGATCAAGGTAAGCTTGGTGGTAATGCTCCCACGTAGCGGTGGCACCTCTTGAAGATCCGATATTGATGCCGGTCTTTAGGTCCCCTTTTTGGATGGTATTGGTAGCCTGGCGGGCGGCTGATATGGCCAATAGCACTGTTCGATCTAAGCGGTGATAAGGTTTCTGTTTGCACAGGGCTTGTATCTCCTCTTCTGCTGCATCGGGTAGGATGCCTAGGGGCCAGCGTTGGTCGTTTAACGTGGCTTGATCCAGGCAGGACCCTCCAGGAATAAGATCATTAGGGCTTGTCAATAACCCCCATCCGCAAAGGGCAGCTGCACCTTCAACAGCAATAACCGGGGAGTCCTTAGCCATGAATTTCCTGGATTTGATCATCTTTTAAATGAGGTACAAGTTAAGTTGAAGTGGGCTGTTCAACCTGATCCAGGTAAGCCAATCCCGCTTCAATCCCTTCATACAATTGATCCAGTTCCGGGGCAGTCACACAATACGGTGGCATCAAGTATAGCACATTGCCTAATGGACGAATAAGCAGCCCCCTTTCTATGAAAAAAGGCTTGAGTTGATCAGTAATTTGGCTGAAATAGGAGGTACGTTCCTGACTACCCATTTCCAGCGCCAGGATTGTGCCGGTCTGCCGGGCTTGCTTAACATTGGGGTGGCTTTTTACACGCTCAATAAAAGCCTCATGTTTTTGTTGAATTTGCCGGATCTGCTGCCACGTTTCTGCTTTTTGGAGTAATTCCCAACTTGCTAAAGCAGCAGAGCAGGCCACCGGATTAGCCGTAAAAGAGTGACCATGGAACAGGGTATACATCTTGTCATTGTCGTAAAAAGCATCGTATATCCATTGAGGGCTAGCTGTTATTCCCATGGCCATGGTGCCACCGGTCAGGCCTTTTGATAAACATATGATATCCGGCTTTTGGTTAAGCTGATCCGTAGCAAAGTACGTTCCTGTACGGCCAAAGCCAGTCATCACTTCATCAGCCACTGTAATCAAGGAGTGCTGGGTGCAAAGGTCGATTAGCGGATCCAAGGCATCGGCATTGTACATGGCCATACCGCCAACGCCTTGTACCAGCGGTTCA
>CAZIUI010000013.1:19785-72723 GCA_964542585.1 uncultured Sphingobacteriales bacterium
GGTTCAAATACAAAGCCTGCATAATCGTCAGCATGAGCTAAAACGGATTGCAATTGCTGAAGGGAATGGCCTTCTTGACCAGGAAAAGGCGGATCAATGTAAGTGACTTCAAACAGTTGCTGGTGAAAGGGCGCGGTAAAAGCATCCCGCTCACTTACGGCCATGGCGCCAAAAGTATCACCATGGTAGCTGTTGTTGAAAGCCAGGATCTTTTGCTTTTGGGTATAGCCGTGGTTGTACCAATATTGAATAGCCATCTTCAGCCCTACTTCCACGGCTGTTGAGCCATTATCAGAAAAGAAAACCTTATCCTGGTTTTGGGGTAGTTGCTTTAGCAGCTCCTCGCTCAGCTCAACAGCTGGTGGATGGGTGAAACCCGCAAAGATCACATGCTCCAGGGTTTTGAACTGTTCAGCTACCCGCTCGGCAATGTATGGGTGCCCATGCCCATGCAGGTTCACCCACCATGATGAGATCCCATCCAGGTAAGTTTTTCCTTGGTCATCGTATAACCAACTTCCTTTTCCCTCTACAATAGGCGTACTTAGGGGGGCAGTTTTCATCTGGGTAAAGGGATGCCATATATGGGCAAAATCGCGCTCAGCTAAGCTCATGATGCTTTTTATTTTTCAAAATTCCACTCGTTAGCATACCGCCGGACCATTGATCTGTCAACCGATTCCTGCGGCTCCAATCGCCCTAAAAAAGGAACGCCCGTATTTTCAATGATCCAATCCTCGCCGGCAGCATAACGCTTTCCGTTGAACAGGATCCCTGTCAATGGAATGTTTCTGTGGTTCAGGGCTTCAACGGAAAGCAGGGTATGGTTGATGCTGCCCAGAAAATTAGCAGAAACCAGGATCACTTCATCAGCAACTTTGGGAATCAGGTCGATCAATAGTTCTTTCTCATTCAGGGGTACCATCAGGCCGCCAGCTCCTTCTATCACCAGGTTATTGTTGGTTAACGGTGGAGTTTGGAGAGCGTCCATACTGATTGTTATGCTATCTTTTTTTGCAGCATCATGCGGGGAAGCGGGGACGGATAGGCAATAGGTTTCCGGGTGGGTCCTGCAATTGGTGTCTACCAACTCCTCTACCATCATCCGATCAGTATAATTCAAGTTGCCCGCCTGGATAGGTTTCCAGTAATCAGCTTGTAGGCTTTGGGTTGTAATAGCTGCTGCAAGGGTTTTTCCAACATCCGTACCTGTCCCGGTTATAAAAATTGTACTAGGCATTCTCGGTGATTTGAGCCGTTTCAACTCTAGATAATGTGGCTAATAAGGCATCTAGCTGTTCAAAGGTATTGTAAGCATGAAGGCAAAAGCGGATGCGCTCCTGGCCGGCCGGCACGGTGGGTGCTAAAATAGGCCGAACCTCAAAACCCGCTTGCTGTAAATGGGCACTTAAGGCCTTCACAGCCTCATTTCCGGGCATGATAAGCGCTTTAATTGGACCGGGGCCCGGAATGACCTGCCAAGCTTCTTCCCTTAACCGATCCTCCAGGTACTGCGTAAGGGCTTTCACCTGTTGACGGGACTGGTGCAGAGAAGGAAACTTTTGGTAACTTTTACGGATGCATTGCAATAAAAGAGGCGGTGGTGCAGTACTGTATATGAAAGGCTTGGCAAAATTCACCAAATAATCCTTCAGGATTTGACTACCCACAATGGCAGCTCCCTGGGTTCCAACTGCTTTCCCAAATGTGTGAACTCTTGCCATTACGTGTTCAGTAAGGCCCATGGCTTGAACAAGCCCTTGCCCTTTTTTGCCATGGATTCCCGTAGCATGAGCTTCATCCACTACTAATTCACATTGATGTTGATTACAGAAGGAAACGAGATCAACAAGCGGGGCCTCGTCCCCATCCATTGAATAAATGCTCTCGACCACTACCAAAACCTGCCCTTTGGAGGCGTTAAACTTCTTCTCTAAGCTTTCAATATCATTGTGGCTAAATTTATAGCAGCGCGCATTTGTTAATTGCAGACTTTGCCTTAAAGAGGCATGTAAATAAGCATCGTAAAGGATGGTGTCCTCTTTTGTAAGCAGGCTGCTGAGTAAGGCCAGGTTTGCTTGGTATCCGCTATTGAAAAGGATGGCTGCCCTTGTTTCGTGAAAATCCGCCAACTCGGATTCCAAGTATTGGTGTATGGGCAAGTTTCCACTAAGCAAACGAGAGCCCGTGGAACCAGCGGGTTGTAAGCGTTCCTTTGGACCTGGCAATAAACTATCACTTTTTGCCAGCCCCAGGTAATCATTGGAAAGCAAATCCACAGCTGAACTAATAGGATTTAAAGACCGGTAAGCATTGGTCGCTTTCCGCTGATTCAGTGATTTTTTAAGCTTTTCCTCAAGTTCACCAGCCATCCCACTTTAACGTTTTTACAAAGGGCAAAATTAGGGAATTACCGAGCAGATTGGGCCCCACTGGCATTGTTACTATGATATTTCAAAGCCCTGTCCATGTGGGATTTCAGGTCTTTTATACGGTCTTTTGTAGGTGGGTGCGTACTCAAAAAAGCGGGCGGCTTTTCCTTATCGGACTGGGCTTTCATACGCTGCCAAAATTCTACGGCTTCCCGTGGGTTGTAGCCTGCCATGGCCATAAAGATCAAACCCATTTGATCGGCCTCACTCTCATGCTTTCTTGAGAAGGGCAGCATCATGCCCAGCTGGGCCCCCATACCATATGCTTGCATTACCAAATTACGGGTGACAGCGGGCTTTTTGCTAAGGGCAACACTTAGCGCTTGACCTCCCAGCTTAGCGGCCATCATTTGGCTCATCCGCTCATTCCCATGCCGGCCAATAGCGTGGGCAATTTCATGGCCCATTACCACAGCAATACCATTCTTATTTTTACACACATCCATGATTCCCTGGTAAAAAGCAATTTTACCACCTGGCATGGCCCACGCATTCACCTTTTGCTTGTCTATAAGGTTGAATTCCCAATTGTAATCCTTAACCCTGTTTTCATACCCATTCTCTTTAAGGTAGTTTTCAACAGCAGTAGCTATATCCTTACCGACTGTTTTAAGCTGGCGCGAGCGTTTGGTTCCTTTGACTACATCACTTTTCTCTAAAAAGCGGTCATATTGCTTCAGGCTGGTTTTCATCATGCGATCCGGGGAGATCAGGTTCATTTGCGTGCGCCCGGTCACAGGAACTTTTTGGCAGCCATTTAAGCCAACGGTGAGGCTTAGCAATAATAGCGTAAGACCCCTATAGGCTTGTCGCAAACGGGGTGCTTTATTTGACCTCTGCATCCAGACCAATTTCTCTTAATTTAGCACAAATGGGGTCCAGTTTTTCCTGAGAACCTCGCTTACAAGTGGCTTTTCCTTTGTAATGGACTAACAAGGTGAGCTGTTCAGCTTGATGCTGATCCAGATCGCAGATTGTTTGAAGGGATTCAATGACAAAATCAAACGTATGGTAATCGTCATTGTAGAGGACCAGCCTCATGTTTAAGGCATCATCATCGGTGGTAACTGTTAGTGTTTCTTTTTCCTCTGAAGGGTTGCCATTTATAAATAACTTACCATATTGATTCATATACGGGTTATGTTTCACAGGAAACCTCCTAACTGCCAAAGTTTCCAATTTTACATTTGTATGAACGTTAAGTGCAATAAGTGACGTATTTTAATATTAACCTTCACAACTGGCGTACCATCTTTATTCAATCAGCTAATCATAAGAGAATGCGGTTATGCTACCTATTCAGTTAACAATAGAAGGTATTTATTCTTACCAGGAACGCCAAACCATTGATTTCAAACGACTCACTGATAGCCAATTGTTCGGCATTTTTGGGCATGTAGGAAGTGGTAAATCCACTATTCTTGAAGCTATCAGTTTAGCGTTATATGGCGTTAGTGAGCGATTAGGTAAAAATGATAGCCCTAACTACAACCTGATGAACCTTCGTTCAACGGGTTTATTCATTGATTTTGAATTTGAAGCAGGCGCTGAGAGGGCCTGTTACCGTTTCATCGTTAAATCCAAGCGACAACATAAAGATTTTGACAAGGTCAAAAGCCTTGATCGCCAGCAATACAAGTGGGAGAACAATGAATGGATTCCCCTCCAAGCAAACGATGCTGAGCCCATTCTGGGGCTATCTTACCAATATTTCAAGCGGACGATCATTATCCCGCAGGGCCGTTTCCAGGAGTTTTTACAGCTTAATGACAAGGATCGTACGCAAATGATGCAGGACCTTTTTGACCTGCACCGGTTTGACCTTCAGGATAACGTTAAAATTCTGAAAAGCTCAACAAATGAGAACCTTCAGCATGTGGAAGGGGAGCTAGTGAGGTATCGGGAATTATCGCCTGAGAGCCTGGTAAGCCAATGGGAAGATTTACATGTCCTCCAGTCCGACCTGGCAGAACTGAAACTAACATATGAGGAAGTTAAACGTCATTACCAGCAACTAGAGCAGGTTAAGCAGTTAAACGACCGTTATCAAGAGGCTCAGAATAAGTTTAACGAGTTGGCACAAAAGAAAGCTTCGTTTGATAAGTTAGCGGAGACGATACGTCAGGTCAGAAACTGCCGTTATTCTTTCAAGGATCGGCTGGAGCGTATTCAAAAACTCGAACAATCGCTTGAAGCGCACAATAACGATTTATCACAAGGCCAGGAAAAGCTGCAAAAAGAAGAAAACCAATACAACCAATACCAGAATCAACTGAATAAGCTAAAGGCCCGATTTACGGATCAATCCACCTTTAAGGATTACCTCAGGGATCTTCAGACCATTATTGACATCAGAACGTATGAGCAACAACTTACGGAGCAATCAGAAGAAAGAGACCAAGCACAAACAGAGCTGACACAGGTTAAGGAGGCCTTCGATGAGCAGGAAGCTCAATGGCAAAAAATCCAGGGACAGCTTCAGGAGTATTACCAAAAAATGCCCGACCATGGAAAGTTGACAGCCTTAAAAAGCTGGTTTAACCAACAACGGCACTATCAAGACCAAAAAGTAAGAGCTCAGCAGGAAATCAATGACAAGCTAGCAGCCATTGATGACATGAAAAGCCAGTACCAACAACTTATTCAAAATTACCAATTGGCTTCATTGAATGCCGACTTCCCTTCCTATACGGTAAAAACTTTACGGCAAGCTCTTCATGAACTTAAGGAGCAATACAACACCCAGCAAGATAAGCTGGAGCAGCAAATCCTTAAACTCCAAAGGCAGGAAGCCTTAGAACAGCATGCCTCTCACCTGAACGAGGGCGAGCCATGCCCGGTTTGTGGCGCATACGAGCATCCAAACCCTTTAAAAGTTGGGGATACGCAATCTCAGGTAAAGGCCAAGACTTACGAACGAGATCAATTAAAATCCTGGGTCCGAACCATCGACCAGGCCTTACAAGCCCTTGAGGGGTTAAAACAGCAATACCAGGAACTTTCAAAAGAACAAAAGCGGCAGGAAACACAGCTCAGCGAAACAGAAAGACAATTGGAAAATCATGAGCAAGGGTTTGTTTGGGAAGATTACCGCGGCATGACCGAAGCTGATATTGATAAGGCCTTGCAAGAGGCGGAGGGTTACCAAGCTGAAATGCAATCAATGGAACAAAAAAGAAATGAAGCCGAAAAGTATCGAGAAGAGGCCAGGAACAAAATTCAAAAGGTCGATGAAAAGCGACAGCAACACCAACAAGAAGTAAACCTCCTTAGCGACCGAATTGCCAACCATAAAAACCAATTACAGTATTTGAAGGTGGGGGATTACCAGGCTTATGATGAAAACAGGTTAAAGGAAACGCTTGAAACCTGGAATAACTGGTATCAAGAAATGCAAGAGTTGGCCCAGACGCTTGAGCAATTGGAGGAAACTATTCATAATCAGCGCCAACAAGTGGATCAAATACAGACGCAAATTAAAGAGCAACAGCGATCAAAATCAGAATTACAAGAAGAAGTGGATCATTTATTAAGCCAGTCAGAATTTACATCTATAGGAGAAGTGCAGGCGATACTGGATAAGCATCAAAACCTGGATGTGGATGCAGAGGAAGAACGCTTAAATGAATTTAGCCGCCAATACGAAGCGCAGAAAGGCGTTTTGAACGAACTTCAGGCTAAGATGGATAAAGCTAAGCAATATGATGAGCAGGCCTTCCAAGCTGCTAAGGAAAAAATGGAGGAAACACAAGGGATCCTGGAATCTGCAGGGCAAGCGGTAGCCGTTCAAAAAGAAGCATTAAACCGTTTGCAAACCGCCCTTAAGGAAAAGCGGGAAAAGGAGGTACAGCAAGAATCCCTTAAAAACCGATTGAACAACCTTGAGGTTCTGGAAAAACTCTTCAGGGGTAGAGGTTTTGTAAGGTACATCTCGGCTGTATTTCTGGGGGAGTTAGTAAGAGCAGCCAATGAGCGCTTCCGGCATTTGACCCATAACCAACTACAATTAGAAGTTACCGGTAATGCTGAACTGCAGATCAGGGATCTGCTAAATGACGGCCGCCTAAGAAGTGTCAAAACCCTTTCTGGGGGCCAAACTTTTCAGGTATCCCTTTCACTGGCCCTGGCATTGGCAGAGCGCATTCAGCAACTAACAAAGTCCCCTCAGAATTTCTTCTTCTTGGATGAAGGCTTTGGATCACTGGACCGTTCATCACTTAACCTGGTTTTTGATACGCTGTACCGCTTGCGAAAGGAAAACCGTATTGTAGGCCTTATTTCTCACGTAGAAACCCTGAAAGAAGGGCTGGAAACTTCCCTTACGGTTGAGAACCATCCTCAAAGGGGAAGTTTGATCAGCCACAGCATTTGAATAAAATGCTAGCGGATTTTTGCTCCCAGGGGCATTCTTTCATCTGGTCTTAAAAATGAAAGGTTACCATCATCGTCCTCAGCCATTAGCAACATGCCCTGCGATACAACACCTTTCATTTTTTTAGGAGCTAAATTTATCAACATGGCTACTTTTTGCCCTTTTAGCTTCTCCGGATCAAAGTGCTTGGCCAGTCCAGCCACCACGGTTCTTTCCTCACTGCCGGTATCAACGGTGAGCTTCAATAGTTTATCAGTCTTAGGAACGGATTCGGCCTCCTTGACCTGGACAATTCTCACATCAAGCTTGGTAAAGTCTTCAATATCGATTTCCGGCTTCTCAGTTTGGTCTTTGGTTTCTTCTGCCACGGCTCCAGACTTTTGGTGCAATTTGTCCTGTTGTTGCTGAATCTGATCATCGGATATTTTTTCGAAAAGCAATTCCGGCTTATTGAGCTCATGGCCATTCTGTATTAGATCCAATTGCCCCGTTTTGTCCCAATCCAAAAAGTGAATGTTCATCATTTGCCGGGTTCGGTGCATGGCATCGGGTAAAAAAGGCGCTGCCAGGGTCGTCAAATTGGCCACGATCTGCACGCCATAGTTAAGAATGGTTTGCGTCCTGGCGATATAGCCGGCTTTCCAGAGTTTCCAGGGCTCAGTTTCCGTCAGGTACCTATTACCTATACGGGCTAAGCGCATCATTTCGTTAAGGGCTTCCCGCTGCCGGTAGTTTTCCAGGGCGTTACCGACAGTTTCCGGAAAGTGTGCAATTTGGGCTTGAATCTCTTTTTCAGCATCGCTTTCGTCATCAACCTCCGGCACCTTACCGTCAAAGTACTTATGGGTTAGCACTACGATCCTGTTAATAAAGTTACCTAGAATGGCTACTAGCTCATTGTTGTGTTTCGCCTGAAAATCCGCCCAAGTAAAATCATTATCCTTTGTCTCGGGAGCATTAGCGGTTAGCACATAGCGCAGGGTATCCTGCTTACCAGGCCAATCTTCCAGGTATTCATTGAGCCAAACCGCCCAATTGCGACTTGTTGAAAGCTTACTTCCCTCCAGGTTAAGAAATTCATTGGCAGGCACATTATCAGGTACGATGTACTGATCATGGCTGTGCAACATGGCTGGAAATATGATACAGTGGAATACGATGTTATCTTTTCCTATGAAGTGCACCAAATGGGTATCCTCATCACTCCAGTACTTCTGCCAGTCGGCTTCCTGGTAATTTTGTGGATCCTCGGCTGCCTTATGTTGGAATAAAGCTTTGGTAGCTGATATGTAGCCTATGGGCGCATCAAACCAGACATAAAGCACTTTTTCATTAGCCGCTTCTAAAGGTACCGGGACGCCCCACTCCAGGTCCCTGGTAATGGCTCTTGGTTTGAGGCCCTGATCCAGCCAGGATTTGCACTGACCGTAAACGTTGGATTTCCAATCCGCTTTGTGGTCCTCAAGGATCCATTTCCGTAGCCACGGTTCATACTGGTCGAGGGGGAGGTACCAATGCGTAGTCTCGCGCAGCTCGGGGTCATTACCGCTTAAGGTGGATTTTGGGTTGATCAACTCTTTAGGGCTTAAGCTACTGCCGCAGCGTTCACACTGATCGCCATAGGCTTCTTCAAATCCGCATTTGGGGCATGTACCCATGATGTATCGATCAGCGAGAAATTGGCCAGCCTGAGAATCATAGTAGTGTTCGCTGGTTTCCTCAAAGAAAATCCCCTTCTCATACAAGTGGTTAAAAAATTCCTGCGCAGTCTCATGATGGAGGTCTGCACTTGTCCGGTGGAAAATATCAAAGGATATCCCAAAGCCCTCAAAACTTTGTTTATTCACTTCATAATATTTGTCTACTACTGTTTGGGGATGTACACCTTCCTTCCTGGCTTGTAGGGTGATCGGAACCCCATGCTCATCAGCTCCGCAAATAAAGAAAACCTCTTCACCTTTTGCGCGGAGGTATCGCGCATACACGTCTGCAGGTAAGTAAGCTCCCGCTAATTGACCTATATGAATGGGGCCATTACCATAGGGAAGGGCGGCTGTTATAAGGTGCCGCGGATATTGGGTCATACTTTGTAGCTTTATCCTTTTGGAAAATTTCAAAGTTAACAGTTCGGTGCCCCCTTTTTTAAAAACTGGAAACACTATTGGTATTGTAAGCACGGCAAGAAAAGTAGAGCTTGATGCCGTTAAACCAGTTCAATCCAAGCTGGAAGCCCTAGGTTACAACGTTACGCTTGGCCGCACCATTGGGGCTAGTTGGCATCAATTTGCCGGATGCGATCAAACCCGAGCTGATGACCTACAGGCCATGCTGGACTCACCTCAGGTCCATGCCATTTTATTCGCTAAAGGTGGTTATGGAACTATCCGTATAATGGATAAGCTAAACTGGACTAAATTCAAAAAACAGCCTAAGTGGCTGGCAGGTTTTAGCGATGTAACGGTTCTCCACGCTTACTTGAACGGGCGCTTAGGCATTCCCAGTATTCATGGGCCACTGCCCCAATTGCCCGATCATGAACCTGAAAGGTGGCAGGTCCTTAAAACGCTTTTTTCCGCCTTAGAGGGCACCCTGCAAAAAGTTAGCAGTTCAGCACATCCGTACAATAAACCAGGTGTGGGAGAAGGGGTGGTAATTGGCGGCAATCTTAGCATACTTTACAGTTTGTTGGGTAGCTCCGAATCCTTTGATCCCACTGGAAAAATCTTGCTCCTGGAAGAGGTGGATGAATACTTATACCATTTAGACCGGATGCTATGGAGCTTGCTTAGAGCTGGAAAATTTGAGGGGCTAGCTGGCATTGTCATAGGAGGAATGACCGCCATGAAAGACAATGACGTTCCTTTTGGAGACTCAGCTGAAGGCCTTCTTAAAAGTCACTTTCAAAACTTTTCCGGGCCAATAGCATTTGGCTTTCCGGTTGGGCATATCCCTTTTAACCATGCTTGCTATTTAGGTGTTAAAGCTAAACTTACCGTAAAAGATGATGGAGCCGCACTGGCTTATGATCATTGACAGGGTGGTAAAAACCGAAAATTATGAGGATTTTTGGGGTTAAATGTCCGGTTTTGGCAGTTATAAGTGCTGGCTGTGAGCCTCTAGAAGTTTATAAATTTAAAGCGATAGCGGCTCATTGGGTTTTTATAAAAACACCGTCTTTTTAAAGCTCCTTCCTTTCAGTCTCCATAAGGTATTGCTTAATTTGCCGGGAGGCCTCCTGATATCCAATATCAAATATCTCTTGGGCATTGGCCAGGCTTAAAATGTTGAAGCGGTCCAAACCTTTGGGTTCAATAAGGAGGTCAAATTTGTCGTACTTATCCCTAATATTCGCCACCACACTTAGCTGAAAGGTCCGCTCAGCCACTTCTACCATATTCCCAATATTCGGATTTCTTGCTAGTGGGGTGACGTGCACACCCATAATTAAATTACAATATTCATTAGCAGGCTCGTACGGCAAGTTGTCCACAAGGCCGCCATCAACGTAAAGATCAGTGCCTATTTTGACAGGGCTAAACAGCACAGGTATAGAAGATGAGGCTAGGGTTGGCTTCACTAAATCTCCCTCTTTAAAAAAAGCAGTTGATCCTTCATTAAAGTTGGTAGCCATGACCACAAGCTGCTTTTTCAAATCTTCAAAACGCGTCACAGAAAGGTTTTCATTCAAAAGTTTTGTGAAACCACTCAACTTAAGCATACCTGTAATGGGAAACGAAAGCCTGACGAACTTGAAGAAATGTTGATTCTGGAAAAGTTCAAAAATGTCATCGGGTTTCCAACCATCCGCGTAGAAAGCTCCAACGATAGCCCCTGAACTTACCCCACAAATAAAATTTGGTTCAAGGTCGAACTCCTCAAGGGCTTTGAGTACACCTAAATGAGCAACACCTCGGGATCCGCCTCCTGATAAGACCACACCTCTTTCGGCGGGAACGGGCTGTGTTGGTTTTTGATTTATTGTACTCATAGGGGTAAACACTGCATGTAATACCCTGCAAAAATACCAAAACCCTATCCCAAAAGCCGGCTTTTAAGCCATAATAATGGCCTAGTGAAAGTGGCTTTTATTTAGCCTAATGAATTCCACGGAAACGGCTTGGAATTCATTAGGCTAAAATTTTTCGGATTTAATGGTGAATTAATTCAAGGAGCGTTTTACTTCTACCTCTTCATAAACTTCAAGGTAGTCACCTTCAACGATATCATTGAAATTTTTGATATTCAGGCCGCACTCATAGCCTGAGGCAACCTCTTTCACATCATCCTTGTAGCGTTTTAAGGTATCAATTTCTCCCGTGTGTATAACCACACCATCTCGGATAACCCGAACCTTGGCGTTACGGGTAATTTTTCCGCTGGTAACCTTACAACCGGCTACTGTCCCTACCTTGGAGACCTTGAAGACCTGCCTAACATCTACGTTGCCCACGATATTTTCTTCCACACTAGGCGTGAGCATACCTTCCATAGCAGATTTGACCTCTTGTACCGCATCGTAAATAACTGAGTACATCCGCAGATCTATCTGCTCTTGTTCAGCTAGCCTTCGAGCATTCGAGGAAGGGCGAACCTGGAAACCCAGGATAATGGCATCGGAGGCTGAAGCCAACAGTACATCGGATTCTGAAATCTGGCCAACCCCTTTATGAATAACCCGGACTTGTATCTCTTCTGTGGAAAGCTTTTGCAAGGAGTCCGCAATAGCTTCTACAGAACCATCCACGTCCCCTTTGATGACAACCTTCAGTTCTTGGAAATTTCCTATGGCTAATCGCCTTCCTAGCTCATCCAGGGTCACGTGCTTAGTAGCTCGTATTCCTTGCTCCCGTATCAGCTGTTTCCGCTCATTGGCGATCTCCTTGGCAGTTTGTTCATCATTTGTGGCATAAAAACGCTCCCCTGCTTGAGGGGCGCCATCAAATCCTAATACTTGAACGGGAGTGCCGGGTTTTGCTGCTTCTACACGCTTACCTCTTTCATCCATCATGGCCCTGATCCTGGCCATGTTAGAACCTGCCAGTACAGGATCACCAACTCTTAGAGTACCACTTTCAACAAGCAGATTGGTTACATAACCTTTTCCCTTATCCAGCCATGCTTCAACCACAGAGCCCACAGCTCGCTTCTCAGGATCAGCTTTTAATTCCAATAGATCAGATTCCAGCAGAACTTTTTCCAGTAAGTCATCCACATTTTCACCATGCTTAGCGGATATTTCCTGAGATTGGTACTTACCACCCCACTCCTCAACAAGGATATTCATTTCTGCTAATTGCTGCCTTACCCGGTCAGGACTTGCTCCTTCTTTGTCTACCTTATTGATAGCAAATATCATGGGCACTTCCGCAGCCTGAGCGTGGCTGATAGCTTCCTTAGTCTGGGGCTTAATTTCGTCATCTGCTGCTATGATGATCACAGCAATATCAGTTGCTTTTGCTCCCCTTGCCCGCATAGCCGTAAAGGCTTCGTGTCCAGGCGTATCAAGGAAAGTAATGTTACGTTCATTCTGAAGGGTTATTTCATAAGCCCCAATGTGCTGGGTAATTCCGCCGGATTCCCCGGCAATAATCTTTGAGCCTTGGATATAGTCCAACAGCGATGTCTTCCCGTGGTCTACGTGCCCCATTATACTGACCACTGGCGGCTTTTGGAGGTAATTATCAGGATTATCCTCTTCTTCAAGGGATGGCTCATCCATTTCAGCCTCTGTAAACTCAACATCATAGCCGTATTCATCAGTAAGAATGGTAATCGTTTCAGCATCTATCCGCTGATTCATGCTGACCATTACACCGAGATTAAGGCAGGTACCAATAAGTTCGGTAACCTGTACGTCCATGAGGTTACCAAGCTCATTAACCGTTATAAACTCCGTAACCTGGAGTTTATTCTTTTCACTCTCAGCGATTTCCTCTTGTCGTGCTTCTTCTTTCTGCCTTTCCTCATCTCGCTTTTTCTTACGAAACTTGGATCTGCTTCCGCCACTTTTTCCGCCTGATAGCTTATTCAGGGTTTCTTTTAACTGTTCCTGAACCTGACCACTGTCAATTTCTTCCTTCTCTTTAGTCTTTTTCTTACCCTTCTTTTTGCGTTGCTCTTTCTGTTTTTCGGTAGATTGACTTTGATCAGCTGATTTTTTGGTATCTTTTTGCTGCTTCTCCTCTCCTTTTTGGGCTGTTTCTTCACCTTTGACCGGTTTCCGCTTGCGGCGCTTTTTCCGTGTGGTTGAGAGGTCGGAGGTAGACGCTACAGGTTCCTTCTTCTTTGGCTTATTGGATTTAACTTCACTTAAGTCTATCTTACCGACAACTGTAGGTCCTTTAAGGTCATAATCCTCTTTTTTAGAGAGGGAATCAGATGATTCAGCTTTTTGATCCCCTATTGCTTCTTCTTCGCTTTCCTTAGTTTCAACTTCGGGGTCTTCATGGGTTACTTCTTCATCACCGGTTTTGGCTTTTTCAGTGGAATGCGATTCCTCTTTTGGTTCCGTTTCCTCTTCCGATGACTCCTCCTGCGTTTCAGGAGGTGATAACTCCGAGCTCTGATCTTCTGAGCTCTGTAACTCTTCAGTTACTGACTTTTCTTTTTCAGTAGGCCCTTCCGGTGATTTTTCATTAGGCTCTTCTGGTGATGAAGTTTCCTCCGCTTGAGGTTCTTCTTTATCTGAGTCCTTTTCTTTTTGTTTAGATGACTTAGTTTGGCTTTTGCTACTTTTTTGTTTTTTAGACTTTCCTTTAGGTTTAGTTTCCTCAATCTGATCCAGGTCTACCTTACCCAGAAACTTAGGCCCTTTTTGGGTTTCTTTTTCGGTTGATTCTTCTTCACTACTTATCTCCTCAGGTTGGGTTTCTTCAGTTGCTGAACGCTCCTCAGATTGCTGTTCCTCATTACCTTGAGAAGAGCTTTCAGGAGTTTCCTTTTCAGTATCCGTTTCTTCTTCAGGTGTTACTACCTCAGCCTCACTGTCTTGTTGGTCATTGGAGTCATTATCCTCTTCATGGGTTTCAGGGGCTATTGTTTCTTCTTCCTTTTCAGTTTTGACAGCCTCTTCATTTGATGAACCAACAGTGGACTGTTGGGATGCTTGGGCTTCTTTTTCTTGTTTCTCAGCCTTTTCTTCCTTTTTTTCAGTTCCAGGTAAAACTACTTGCTCCGCTTTTTCCTTTGCTAGCTTATCAGGCTGGAATTTTTCTAAAAGAATCTCATAGGTTTCGTTAGATAGCCGTGCATTGGGGTTTGAAGAGATCTCTATCCCCTTTTTTTCTAGGTACTCCCGAATGGTCGTAGTGGCCACATTCAGGTCTTTGGCTACCCGCGATAACCTTTTTGATGTTTTGGTTGCTGTCATATATCAACTTTCCCCTTATTGCTCAAATTCGGCATTCAGGACGGAAACCACTTCTTTTATGGTTTCCTCTTCTAGTTCAGTGCGTCTAACTAAATCTTCAACTGAAAGTTCCAAGACACCCTTGGCTGTATCGCAGCCAATTTCTTTAAGTGCATCCAGAATCCAACCTTCTAATTCATCACTGAATTCATCTAGATCAATATCATATTCATCAGTATCAGTTTCACGGAAAACATCAATTTCAAAGCCGGTTAGCTTTGCTCCTAGCTTGATATTTAGACCGCCTTTGCCAATAGCTTGTGAAACACTATCTGATTTTAAATAGACGTCTGCTTTATTGTTTTCTTCATCTAAATCCACGGTGCTAACCTTTGCAGGGCTTAATGCTCTGCTTATGTACAACCTTGTATTGGTTGTATAATTAATAACATCAATGTTTTCATTTCTTAGTTCCCGTACAATCCCGTGAATTCTAGAGCCTTTCATACCAACACATGCCCCAACAGGATCAATACGGTCATCATAGGACTCAACAGCTACCTTGGCCCGCTCTCCGGGTTCACGAACAATTTTATGAATCGTGATCAGCCCATCTGCGATTTCGGGCACTTCAAGCTCAAATAAGCGTTCAAGGAACTCGGGAGCTGTCCTTGAAAGAAGAATTAATGGGGCTGAATTACGAGTATCAACGCTTTTTACTACTGACCTAAGCGTGTCTCCTTTTTTGAAGAAATCCCTAGGGATCATTTCCTCTTTTGGTAGGATGAGCTCATTGCCTTCATCGTCAAGTACCAATAACTCCTTACGCCAAACTTGGTAAACTTCCCCGGATACAATTTCTCCAATTCTATCTTTATAAAGGTTGTAAACTTCTTCTTTTTGTAATTCCAGGATCTTGTTGATAAGATTCTGGCGAGCGGCCATTATGGCACGCCTACCAAATGATTCTAGTTTTACTTCCTCTGATAGCTCTTCGCCGACTTCAAAATCGGGTTCGGTTTCTAAGGCTTGTGAAAGTTCAACCTCAGAAGTGGTATCCGTGACCTTACCATCCTCTACGATATCCCGATTCTGCCATATCTCAATATCTCCCTTTTCCACATTGATGATAATATCGAAATTCTCATCTGTACCGTATTTCTTCCGCAACATGTTTCGGAAGACTTCTTCAAGAACCCGCATCATTGTAGCGCGGTCAACATTCTTAAACTCCCTAAAATCTGCGAAAGATTCCTTTAACTCATCAACATTCATCGTTTAAAGACTTTTAGATTTCTACTATGGCTTCCCGGATGTCTTTCATTTTAATAGCCATAGTTTCCTTTTTAGGGTTTTTAATTGCTAGATGATCGTTTCCCACAAGTACCAATTGACCTTGGTAATAATTTTCACTAGTTGATACTTGAATATTTTGATTTACGTTTTTTTTGAATTGGCGGCGGTTTACTAGTGGTGAACCAATACCCGCTGAACTTACATCTAATGTATACTGACCAGGAGTAGTGGACTCTTCATCTAAAATTTTTTCTAGCTCTTTGCTAATTTTTCCACAAGTTTCAACAGAAACACCCGCATCCCCATCAAGATAAACACTTAAATGATTTTTTGATTCATTCATGCTGATGTCCACAACAAATAAATAAACAGGTAATCGCCCTTCTAAGTATTCTTCCACAGTTTTTTTCATAGATGTGTACAACCAAAAAAAGGGGACAATTCGGTCCCCTTTTATTACCACAAAAATAAAAATAAATCAGGCAATTTTCAACTAGAATACTAGCATGAAGGGTTTTCCACAATTCCGATTTGTAACAACTTAAAGATTAAGAAGAGCAAAATCATTATCAGGTATGTGGATTTGAGGAAAAAAAAGTTCAGGTTTATTTGGCTTGTTAATTATTTCCTCAACAAAAACATGTTTTCCACATGTTTTCCACACTTCTAATGCTTGTCATTGCTGTAATAAGTGGTTTTTTCAACAATCAATTGAGACTTACTAATTTATAGTTTGTGGACATTTTGATTTAACAATTCTGTGGAAATTACTCCGAAAAAGTTGTGGACAGGAAATGGTATAAAGTGGATTATAATCCAGCCTTATTTCTAATAATATGCACTTCCCTTTGCTTTAAATACCGCCAATCCCCTGGTTTTAATTGATTTTTCTTTAATCCTGCAAAAGCTAGCCTGTCAAGGTTCTTCACATCAAATCCCCATTTTTTAAACAAGCGCCTAACAATGCGGTTTTGTCCACTTGCAATACTTAAATGAACCCGTTTTTTATCTGATGGAATTGGAATAACCAAACTAACGGGTGTGATGAAATCGTTATCTACATATTGTGGCTGAGCCATTTTCTCAAGTGTTGATTGATGTATATCCCGATCTATCGTAACATGGTAAACTTTTTCAATCTTTTGTTTTGGGTGCATGAGGTTGTTAGCAAGTTGTCCATCATTTGTAAATAAAAGGACACCTGATGTATTGCGATCTAATCGGCCTACAGGAAAAATTTGAGGGAGGTTATGACTTTGCAAGTACTTATAAACGGTTTGTCGGTTACTGGGGTCATGTTTAGTAGTAATCGAATTTTTTGGTTTGTTGAGCATTAGGTAAATAAGGGGATGAGGTGTTACTGGTGTGCCGTTGTAATGAACTTGATCGGTAAATTGAACTTGTGAAGAAAGATCCGTTACAGTTTTGCCATTTACCTTAATTTTGCCGTTTATGATCAAGTTTTCTGCCTTTCTGCGGGATGCTATTCCACAGACGGCCAGATAGCGGTTTAAACGAATAGGATACTCATCGTGACTGATCGTTTTGCCCATAGGAATTCAAGTTTATTAAGTAGTTAAAGAATAAGCTGTTTATGCGGAGGTTATTATTTCTTGTTGTAGGAGTTGCTTTATTCCTGATTGGCACCGAAAAAGCTTCTGGCTTTTCGTTGTACCGTATTTGCCAGAGTAATGATACCATTACATTGAATTTTAACCCGCTTAAGGATACTTGTACGCGATTTGTTTCCTATCAGATTTTTTGGAAAAGAGGATCTGGGCAAAGTTTTAAAGTTATTGATACCGTTACCGAAGCGGAGTCAAAGAAATATATTCACACGCCAGACAACTTAAATAACCTTGAGGACTGGCAATATATTATTAAAGCCACAGCTGACTGCAATCCTTTTCGGGTAAGGTTTAGTGATACTTTACAAATTGATAAGCAGAGGCCTAATTCAATTGAATTAGATTCAGTTAGTGTGGAAGACGGAAATGCGGTGTTAGGGTGGTCACCATCATCAGCTGATGATATCAAAGGCTATTCCATTTACTTCGTTGAAAATGGACAAACAAGGAAAATCGATGAAATTAGGGGACCCAATCAAACCGCCTATATTGATCAGGATATTGGTAATCCAGGGGATGGTGTTGAAAATTATAGGATTGGTGCGTTTGATAGCTGTAATAATGAAAGTGCCGTAAGTGCAAATGTCCACCAGTCAATGTTTTTAGAGAAACCTACGCTTGACACGTGTGCCGGTAGCTTTGAACTAACCTGGAGTCGCTATGAAGGATGGGAAGTGGGGTCATACGCTATTATTGCTGTTACAGATACCGGCGGTGCTCAAGTTGCAAAAACGGTGGATGGGACTACTACCTCTACTACTGTGAATTCCTTGCCTGGTGGAGAGAACTATGATATTTATATCAGAGCAATAAAAAGCAACGGTGGAAAACGCGTTACAGCTAGTTCTAATACTATTAATCTGGATATTGGACTGGCAGCCGATTTAGGTGTTGCTTATTTGCGGAGTGCCAGTGTTGTTGATAGCCAAGTAAAAATAAGGATTGGTCTTAGTAAGCGTAAAACCTTTCGCAATGTTGAAATACTAAAGGGATCAAACCAAAATGATTTGGAGGTTTTTAGAACCATCAGCCCTTTAGAAAGCAATGAGTTTACTATTGTAGACTCATTCAGCGATCCTCAAAATGATCCTATTTATTATCAGTTAAAAGCTAATGGTCTTTGTAAAGATAAAAATGTTGAGAGTAACCTTGGTCGGACTATTAAACTTAAGAAAAAAACCATTGAGGATTCCTTAATTCTCCGGTGGAATGCTTATGAAGTTTTTAATGCTGGGGTAGATAAATATATTATTCAAAAACAAACCCGAGGCGGAGATCTTGAAAATTGGAAAGACCTGACATCCGTAAGCGGAGATAAGCTCACCTATACAAAACTTAATGAGTTCCGAGATTCAGACGAAAATCGTGCTTGCTTCCGCGTTAAAGCTGTGGAAAAAACTGGTAATGAATTTGGCTTTAAAGGGTCAAGCTTATCTACCATTGTTTGTTTGCTCAGTGACCCTGAAGTTTTTGTTCCTAATGCTATAGTTGTTAATGGGGTTAATAATGTTTTTAAACCAAAGGGTGCATTCATTGAGAAAGAAGCATCTTCTATGACTATTTACAACAGGTGGGGTGAAAGGGTGTACCATTCAGATAACCTGAATGAAGGATGGAATGGTAAATACAACGGTGGGGTTGCCGCCCAGGGTATTTATTTGTACAAATTAACTATCGTTGGAATTAACCAAGAGGTAAGCACCCAAAAAGGTACTTTTAGGGTTATACGATGATAGGGTAATGGCAGAAGATCCAATACAATTCTTCGAGGAGGGTGTTTCAGGGTTTGAGCTTTATACGTGGTATGAGGAGCTACGGAAAGGAATTCGGTTCATTGTTACCGACAAATGTTACAATCTTCTAGGGCTTAATGTTATTTTTCTCAATGATGAAAAATTGAAGGAAATTAATTGGAACTACTTGGGCCATGATTACTATACAGATGTGATTACATTTGACCTAAGTGATCAAGAAAATGAAGTTAGTGGCGAAATTTACCTTAGCCTATCCCGTATTCAAGAAAATGCTCAATCTTATGGAATTACTGTAGGAGATGAGCTGCTTAGAGTTGTTATTCACGGGGTACTACACTTAGTAGGCTTTATGGACAAAGATGAGGAACAAACAGAACGTATGAGGCAAGAAGAAAATTATTACTTAAAAAAGGTAAACAAGGATTAAAAATGGCTGAAAAATATGATGTAATTGTAGTAGGGGGTGGCCATGCTGGCTGTGAAGCGGCTGCATCGGCTGCAAACCTTGGTTCTTCAGTCTTGCTCGTAACCATGGATATGAACAAAATAGCCCAGATGTCTTGCAATCCTGCGATGGGTGGTATAGCTAAGGGGCAAATTATAAGGGAAATAGATGCTATGGGGGGATTGAGTGGGATTGTTGCAGATCAGAGCATGGTGCAGTTCAGGATGCTGAATAAATCCAAAGGTCCGGCAATGTGGAGTCCAAGGACCCAAAATGACCGGATGCGGTTTGCTGAAAAATGGCGAATAGCACTGGAACAGACTCCTAATGTTGATTTCTGGCAGGAAATGGGGAAGGAGCTCATTTTTGAAGGTGATAAAGTTATTGGCGTTAAAACGCAATTGGGTATTCCTTTTTATGGGGATGCTGTTGTTTTAACAAACGGTACTTTTCTTAATGGACTAATTCATATCGGGGATATCAATTTTGGTGGGGGTCGAGCAGGCGAAAAAGCTGTCACAGGGCTTTCCAAACAATTACTAGATCGTGGTTTTGAAACGGGTCGAATGAAAACAGGGACCCCTCCACGCTTAGATGGACGATCGATAGATTATAGCCAAATGGAAGAGCAAGCTGGTGATGAAGATCCTGGTAAATTTTCATTTTCTTCCGTTACTCAACCTCCTGAAAGGCAGCTAAGTTGTTATATAACGTTTACCAATCCTGAAGTTCACAAGACGCTTGAAGAAGGATTTGATCGCTCACCCATGTTTAATGGGAGAATACAAAGCATCGGACCTAGGTATTGCCCCTCTATTGAAGACAAAATTGACCGGTTTAAAGATAAAGACGGCCATCAATTGTTTGTTGAGCCGGAAGGGTGGAATACAGTGGAAGTTTATGTAAATGGGTTTAGTACTTCACTGCCCTACGAGATTCAGGAGAATGCTATCAGGCAAGTTCCTGGACTACAAAATGCCAAACTTTTCAGACCCGGTTATGCTATAGAGTATGATTATTTTCAACCCCATCAATTAAAGCATTCCCTGGAGACCAAACTAGTAGAAAATTTATATTTTGCTGGTCAGATTAATGGCACTACAGGTTATGAGGAAGCAGGTTGTCAAGGACTCATGGCTGGGATTAATGCGCATCGGAAATCGAAATGTCTCAGCCCCATTGTATTGAAAAGATCCGATGCTTATATAGGGGTTTTGATTGATGATCTTATCAACAAAGGCACCAAGGAGCCTTACCGGATGTTCACTAGCCGTGCCGAATACCGGATGTTGTTAAGACAGGATAACGCTGATCTTCGTTTAACACCATTAGCTTTTCAAATTGGTTTGGCTTCTGAGGATAGGTACAAACGTGTGCAGGAAAAGGAAGAAGGGTTGCAGGAAATTGAATCATTCCTGAAAAATGAAAGTGCAGAAGAGGAAGAAATCAACGCAACACTTGAAGCTGTCGGTTCTAAGACGGTTAAGCAAAAACATAAATTGGAAAAGATCCTGTCCCGTCCAGAGGTAAACATGAACGAGCTAAGGTCCTACATACCCAAAGTAGATAAATTTTTGAGCCAATTTGACCATGAAGTTCTTGATGAGGCCGAAGTTCAAATGAAATACAAAGGCTTTATACACAAAGAAAGGGAAATGGTTGAAAAGATGAACCGGTTAGAGGATATTTCTATTCATCAAAAGATTGATTACCGTAATATTAAAGCACTTTCTACAGAAGGGAGAGAAAAACTTGAGCAAGTACAACCTGAAACTATTGGGCAAGCTAGCCGTATAAGTGGGGTTTCTCCATCTGATATAAGTGTTTTAATGGTTTATCTAGGTAGATAGTAGTGAAAATTTTAGTGGAGGTACTACGGCCATTGGTTATCCTGGTATTGGCTTTGTCGATATCGGGTTGTGCCCAGATTGCATCACCTTCAGGGGGGAAGAAAGATCAAAAGCCACCATCATTTGTAAAAGCTATTCCGGAGAAAGGAGCTACTGGAGTGCGTCCTGGTACTGTGAGGATATTTTTTGACGAGTTTATAAAACTTCAAAATAAGCGTCAAAATTTATTGTTTAGCCCTCCTATAGAAGGTTATGACCTGGTTAGAAGAAAACAAAGTGTAGAAATCCAACTGCCAAAGGATTCTCTTAAAGATTCGGTAACTCACACGATTCAATTTGGAAGTTCTATTAAAGATATAACTGAAGGAAATACGCTAAAGGGCTTTGAATATGTTTTTAGTACAGGGAATAACCTAGACTCCTTGGCTTTAAAAGGATCCTTAAAGGATGCTTATACCCTTGATTCTATAACCGATGGAAGCATTTTGCTTTATCGAGCTGCTAATGACCATACCATTCGGAGCAATCGACCGTATTATTATACCGAGGTTTCCAATAATGGTGGATTCAGTTTTAAATATTTACGGCCTGGCAAGTATCATGTTTTTGCTCTGAAGGATTTAAATAATAATCTAAAGTTTGATCCCGGGGAAAAGATCGGCTTTAAAGAACGGCCAGTAACGGTTAAAAAAGATACGACAATAAGCCCATTAAGGTTATTTGAGCAGCCGACAGATTCAGCTGGAATTGTGAAAGTAACCAATCCTTTCAAGGGCCTTGTGAAGCTTTCTTTCAACCAAAAGGTAGATACATTTGAGGTAATCAATCAAACGATAGATTCTATTTACTGGAACCTCAAAGAGGATGGGAAAAAGGGGCAAATATTTTTCTACCCTTCAAAGCAAGATTCTATAAGCTTTTTAGTAAGGTTGAATCAAAAACGGTTAGATACAGCTATAGTAATACGGTCATTAACAGGAAAAAATGGATTGGAAAGGGATACCAACTTGACTGTGTCCTTAAGTAAAAAAGAGTTACCTGTTGATTCACCAATCGTATTTAGAGCTAGTCATCCTTTGCAAAATGTTGTGGATTCTTTTATTGGTTATATGAAAGACTCGGCAGTTATTTATGATGGCATAAAAGGGGAAATAACCGGAAAAAATTCAAGAAAAGTAAGCGTTCGTGGTTCCTTTGGCGCTGACTCTTCTTACAAACTCCTAATTGATTCAGGAGCATTCCGGGATATTTATGGTAACAGGAGTAGGACTCTGGATGAAACTGTAAAATTCAAAAAGAAGGAAGAATATGGATTGATGGAGCTTCAAGTTGATGTTTCTAAAGGACTGCCGGCCGGTGGTAATATAATATTGGAACTGAGGGATAAGGAAGGGGATTTAATTAGGCGTAAATGTCAAGAGAAAGGGACAAATAAATTTTTATTTGATAAACTAACGCCAGGAAGTTATCGAGTTAAAGGAATAATTGATGCTAATGGAAATGGATTTTGGGATGAAGGTAACCTTTCTACCAAAAAACTGCCCGAGAAGGTTTTTTATTTTGAAAAAATTATAAAAGTGAAGCCTAACTGGGAGATGCGTGATCTTAAGTTTAAATTAGGTCCTTAAATATGGTTAATTTGTTGACTTTGATAGTAACTGATGTTCCAGAAGATCAGCGTATACTTTCTCATAGAGGGGCATTATTTGGCTGATATCAAATAAAAGGGCGTGGTGGTATGCGTTCTGTTTGAATTGGTCTAAGAGCGTTTTGTCTAATAAAAGGTTTTTGGCTCCTTTCGCCATGGCTGTAATATCACCTACATCTGCCGTGTAACCCGTTTTTCCATGAATGTTTACTTCTGGCAAACCTCCAGTGTTAGAAGAAATGACGGGGACGCTAGCAGTCATGGCTTCCAAAGCTGCTAGGCCAAAGCTTTCAGTTTCGGATGGTAATAAAAACAAGTCGGATACATTTAAAACCTTTGCTACGTCATCCATTTTACCCAAAAAACGGACATCCTCACAGAAGTTCTGATCCCGGCAAACCTTCTCTGCTTTGGTTTTCTCAGGACCATCCCCAACCATAATCAGTTTTGCGGGCATCGTTTTTCTTACTTCTGCGAATATTTTCACCACATCTTCTACCCGCTTTACCTCTCTAAAATTAGATATATGGGTTAAGATTGGCTCGTTGGGATCCGCTAATGAAGGACGAAAATCGGGGCCTGGAGGTTCTGGAAAACTTTCAATATCAATAAAATTCGGGATGTGTTGGATGTCTTTTGAGACGTCAAAGTATTGAAAGGTTGCCTGTTTCAGATGGTTAGATACTGCAGTTACAGCATCTGAGTGGTTTATGGAATAAGTAACTGCCGTTTCAAATGTAGGGTCATTGCCGACAAGCGTAATGTCGGTCCCATGTAAGGTGGTGATTATAGGAATATTATAGCCATTTTTAGCCAACATGGTTTTAGCCATGTAAGCAGCAAATGCGTGTGGTATGGCATAATGGACGTGTAGAATTTCAATTTTCTCGTAGTTAATTAAATCCACGAGTTTACTGATCAAAGCTAGTTCATAAGGGGGATACTCAAATAAAGGATATTTGACGATATTGACTTCATGGAAAAAAATATTCTCCTCGGGTGTGTTTAAACGAGCGGGTTGTTTATAAGAAACAAAGTGAACCTGGTGGCCTTTTGAGGCTAATGCTTTACCTAGTTCAGTCGCTATTACACCACTTCCGCCAAAAGTAGGATAGCCTACGATTCCTATTCTCATGATAAATAATCACTCTTTAGTTTTTTTAGGTTTTCAATCATATCCATGACCATGCCATTAATTGAATATGCCGGAGACCAATTCCAATCATCCCTTGCTTGCGAGTCATCTATGGAACTTGGCCAGGTGTCTGCAATCCCTTGGCGGAAATCTGGCTGATACGTTATTTCAAAATTCGGGATATGGGTTTTTACAGCACTAGCTAATGTTTGCGGGGCAAGACTAAATCCTCCCAGATTGTAACTGCTGTGGGTACTCAGTCGTGATGATTCTGCGTGCATGAGTTGTACCGTTCCATTAATGGCATCAGGCATGTACATCATTGGTAAGTAGGTATCTGGTTTCAAGAATGAAGTATAAGACCCTGCTGACAAAGCTTGATGAAAGATATCTATTGCGTAGTCGGTTGTCCCGCCTCCGGGTTCTGTAAGGTAACTAATCAATCCCGGGTAACGAATGCTTCGGGTATCAATTTTATAATTATCGAAAAAATATTGACACCAACGCTCTCCTGAAAGCTTCGAAATTCCGTAAACCGTATTCGGGTCCATTATGGTGTTTTGTGGTGTGTTTTCTTTGGGTGTTGAGGGGCCAAAAACCGCAATTGAACTTGGCCAGAAAATGCGTTTTACGTTTGAATCTTTAGCCAGCCACAGGGTGTTTAACAAACCCTTCATGTTTACATTCCATGCTGACAGGGGTTGAGATTCAGCGGATGCTGAAAGGATTGCAGCGAGGTTATAGATCTCGTGTATATTATGCCTTTGAATAATGCTGGTAATTGAATTGTAATCCAATACATCCAAAGGTTCGTATGGCCCGGAATGGTTTTGTACTTCATCAGATTTTTTAAGATCTGTGGCAATAATATCTGATGGTTTGTAGATGGACCTCAGTTTCGTTGTCAGCTCTGAGCCTACCTGTCCTTCAGAGCCGATAATTAGGGTTCTGGGTGCTGTCATATTTTACCTTTTAGGCAAAGGTAAAACAAGGGTTGGCGGTAAAGACCAATCGGAAGTTTCAAATGGAACAACATCGTTTATTCCTTTTTTTTGGCTAAAAAGTAAAGGTAGAATGTTGTTCCTTTGTTTTCTTTAGAAGAGAAAGTTATAGAGCCTTCTGAGTTTTCCATCATTTTTTTGATCATGGCCAACCCCAATCCAGTACCAGAATTTTTTGTACTAAAGTTGGGTTGAAAGATTTTTTCCTTTTTGTCAGCAGGTATTCCCGGACCTTTGTCGGTTATCCAGAGGCAAAAAGTTTTGCTACCAGTCATGAAACTACCGATCGCGATACTGGGATCTTTTTGATCCTCCATAGCTTCAAAGGCATTCTTTACAAGATTATTGATGATCCTGTTTAAATGATTGGGGTCTACCCAAATAAAGGGTGGATTAGAGTCAAGGTATGTATTGATCGGGACACCTTGGTTTCTGGCAAGAAACGCTATTTGGTCTTTGAGGTCTTGATTAGGGTCTATAAATGCGGGATTTCCTAAGGAAATTTTTGCAAAAGCTGAAAAGTCATCTGCGATTTTGGCTAAATGATCAATTTGGGTTGTGAGGGTATTACTAATTTTTGTTACCGAGTTTTGCGATTGGTTTGTCTGTGGAGGAAATTGTCTCTGTAAGTGCTGGATATTTAACTTGATAGGCGTAAGAGGATTTTTTATCTCGTGAGCTACCTGGCGTGCCATTTCCCTCCATGCGCCTTCTCTTTCTGACTGGGCCAAAACTTTGGCATTTTTGTCTAAATCAGCGATCATTTGGTTGTACTCTTGTATTAATTGTCCTAATTCGTCCCTACTTTGCCAATCAATTGGTTCGTTTTGTTGGCTAAGCTGAGTTCTCCTCAATTTTTCCCGGATGAGGTTTAGGGGACGAGTTATAGTGTTCGAAATAATTAAAGAGACAAAAATGATTAAAAGAAATATTAAAAAGTAGAGGTTTATTAAGGTCACGATGAGAGAGGAAATTTCGTTTTGTATAATAGGCTGTTGTGAAAAGTAAGGGATGTTGATGAAGCCTATAACTTTGTTATCCTCGTTACGAATAGGAGCGTAACTTGCTAAATATGTTAACGTGCCTATTGATTCCTCTTGAATTAATTGAGCTTTATTTTGAACTCGCATTTTTTTATAAGCAATGGGATTCATTTTCTCGGAAATGATTCCTTTTTCGTAGATGGTGGGCTGTGATGTGGTAATAATACTGCCACGGAGGTTATAAATGTTGATATCCGTCTGAAAACGCTTGGTTAAAGTTCTGACATGCGCAAATAACTGTTCCTTTGAATTTTCTACGGTCGCGCGCGGTGTATTTTGCAGAAAATCTTCTACCAAGGGAACGATCTTCTTCGTTTTATTACTGACATCTTTAATCAGTTGATCTTTAAAATTCTTTTTAAGGTATGATACTGTACTGAAACCTACCGTGACCATTATACAAAGGGCGGTAAATAATATAATTAGTTGTATCTTTCTTAAAAATAAAACATTTCTAAAAGGATTTCTAAATGCATAAGATAATGACCTAAAGTTTAAAATAAATGGAAAGTCTGAGGTTCTTAAGATAGATATTAATAATAAGGTAAGAATGAAATAGGAAATAAATAATGAAGAGAAAATTGACAACTTGTTTAAAGTTGACTCTTTTTCTCTTGTCACTATAACAAAAGCATTGTGGCTTACTTGGTGGTAGAGGTGTACATAGTTCTCCGTTTCCTTAGTCTTGTAAACTTGGCTGTTGTTTATAAAAGAATCTATTGTCTTGTAAGGGTACTGTCCCTCTTGGGCAATTAGCTTATTCTGTTTGTAAATGGAATAATCGTAATCTTTATCAGAATCCTTATTAAGGTTCTGTTCGCTAACTAATAAATCCGGATAGATCCGATCCTCATAAAATACTTTTTCTTGTAATTCTAAAACCAATGTTCCATAGTTTTCTCCATAAGCTTTAAAACGATAAAAAGCTAAGTAAGCTGGACTAGTCCCAGTTTTATTGATGTAGTAGAGGTTTTTAGCTGGTGCCTTTAGCCCGTATTTGTTTACCAGGTTTTGGAAGTAGGAGAGAGGTTTTTCCTGTTTTCCTTTGTAAGGAATACCACCGTATTTGTAAGTATGGATTTTAAATTTATACTTCTGCAAGTAACGATTTAAATACAATTCTTGGATTCGTTGTTTTAAGAATTGTCGTGATAAGAGGGGGTTAAAAAAGAAATTTTTAGCGTATTTGTCGGTTTTTATTTCACGTGAAACATTTCTAAAAAGTCTTTCTGCGAGCGCATCGCGCTGATAGGTAACTTGAGTTGCATATTGTTTTTGATTTTGAACTGCCTTTTCCTCGTTAAACTTCCCTAGGTAAATAGCTGAATAACCGCTGCATATAGCTACAAGGAAAATTAGCGGACTATAAAAGGTTAAGTTTAAAGGATAAAAGGCTAAAAACCCTAACCAAATCAATAAGCTAAAAAGGGCAGCATAATACTTCGGAAACAAACCTTCCTGGCATCCAAATTGGTATAAAAGGATTATTAATAAAAATGCTCCTATTATTGAAGCATAATTGTTCTTAGCAAAAATCTTTATGTGGTTGTAAAACCAGTAGCTTAAAGTAATTAGCGTGTAAAATAAAAGGAATAAACTGCCTAGGGCTAGTGCCGATAACCCATTTAATCTTTCTAAGTTTCCGCTACCTAAATAAATGTTTGAATGCGTTATCCATGAATTTAAAGCACTCAAAATTAAATGGGAGCCAACAGTAGTAAGTAGGAATAAAATAGCTACCAATGCATATGTCGAGAATCCCGTTTTTGGCTTTATTGGTAAGGTCCAGTGCTTTGTTAAGTAATGCACAAAAACCGATAGGTGGACTACGGCCAGAAAAAAATAACCCAACGAAGGGATTAAATCGTTAGCCGGAAAAATATCCCTCGAAAAAATGGATAAATTGAAAAGCTCTTGAGGGTAAGTTATCCAATGAGGATAAGCTAAGATGAACCCTATCCAAAGGGCGATTAAACCAAAAGCCTTATAAAATCTGCCTTTCAGAAAAAGCTTTCTCGTAATCTGTGTAAAACTTAAGAAAACGAAAATAAGACCTGCCAGGTAAAAGCATAAAATTTCTTTTGCTTTCCAGCTAAATTTTTGCGGATTAAGGCTGAAGAGGTAATCCCCGTTACTGTTGGAAATAGAATGACCAACTTGGTTCCTATTGATGTCATAGGAATTGGAGGTGGGAGCAGGGATTTTGATGTCGTCCTTTAAATAATCATTTTTGATTTTATAAGATTGCCTTAAAGGTAAGAGGACTTTGAAGGTATAATTGTCGGGTTTACGGCTTTTTTGGAGGTAAAGGCCATTACCTCTCTTTACAGTTCTAAAACCTCGGGTAGAGGAAACCTTTTTCTTCGGAAGAACGCTGTTGGTATTCCAAAATACTAAATTACCCTTATAGTAAGCGTAAAAATGTAGGTTTTCGTTCTTCGCTCTTCTGGATAAGGGTGAAAAATTTATTTTATTACTTTTTGAAACCTTTTTTGAAGCTGTAGCTATTAATGAATCGGCAAATGCTGATTTCTCAAAGATTTCCTTTTGAAATGTTTTTGGAAAATCTTCTAATTGCAGCTTTTTATAAAAAGGAATAAGGTAACTATCGGATATTGTGGTTATGGTCAGGAGCAATAATCCTGTAAATAAGAGATAGTGGTTTTTCAGAATTCTTTTTATCATTAGAAATTGGTGCTAACAAGTGCAGAATGTATTAGCGCGAAGGCTTCAACCATTTCTTACGCTAATGTTTCACATGAAACAAAAGTTATTCCTTTTGCTCTCTTATTGCTAACTCTTCTTTACTAAGAAAGGACCGATAAATAAAATCTTGAATATCCGTACGGACATCCATTGAAACTAACTTGCCATTTTCCATTGTAGGATGGACCCGATTTGAAAAAAAAGCATAAATCAAATCATGTTTGGGATCAGCCCAAACGCAAGTTCCTGTAAAGCCAGTGTGGCCAAACGTTTTCTTAGTTGCGAGGTGGCTAGCCGGGCTAACTTTATCAGGATTCATCTGAGGCTTATCAAAACCAAGGCCTTTTCTATTGTCCTCATACTGCTTGCTTGTAAAAAGGTCGATAGTCTTTTTATCAAAATACCGCTTTCCTGCATAAGTGCCACCATTTAAAAACATCTGCATGAGTTTAGCAAAGTCATTAACGTTGCTAAAGAGACCGGCATGGCCTGCTATACCGCCTAGCATAGCGGCCGCCGGATCATGGACATACCCATGAATCAGTTGATGACGGAAATAGTCATCTTTTTCGGTTGGTATTATGCGCGGCAATGGAAAATGTTGCAAGGGGAGAAAGGATGTGTTTCTCATCCCTAAAGGATCATAAAAATGATGCTGTACATATTTTTCGAAGGGAACCTGAAGGAATTGTTCAAGGACTTTTTTGAGGTAGAAAAATCCCAAATCACTGTAATTATAAGAACCGCGGCCCTCAATTTTAGAGTCCGATATCATTTGCCAAATAGAGTCACGATAGCTGCGCTGCAGGAATAAATTATCGGCTACTTGTAAAGAGAAAAAACTATTAGGATCGTAGCAATAATTGGAATCGCAAAAGCCCTCCTCATTTAAAGTGTAGCGGTAAAAAGGGATCCAGGCCTTTAGGCCTGCTTGATGAGTGAACAACTCTCTAAGCCTTAGCTCTCGCTTAATACTGTCTAAATACTGGTTCATGTAATAACCAAGCGTAGAATCTAAATGTAAATCCCCGCTTTCATACAGGTCCATAGCAATCGGGACGGTAGCCCCGATCTTGGTAATAGAAGCAATATCGTAAATGGAAGATGGCTTCACATCTTTTTGACTATCATAAGTATAGTGACCATAAGTTTTATTGTAGATAACCTTATTTTGTTTAGCAACTAGTAATTGGCAACCTGGTGTGGCCTTTTTTCTTATTGCTCTTCTTGCAAGGGAATCTAAATGCGTTTTGAGATAAGAAGAGGAGATACCAACCCGTTCAGGTAACGTGTAATTCAGGCGAATAGCGCTTCCGGTTTTTAATCCTGTACCCACGGTGTAGCGGTTTCCAACGCTAACTGGCAGTTTCCCTCTCAAAGTAATGCCGCCAAAAAGCGCTTGAGCTGCCACTTGCCTAAAAGTCTCCCCATCTTCATATGATTGAAGCACTCCCTCGTGAGTTTGTTCAAAAAGGCGCAGAGCATAAGGAGAACCAAAATTCACTAAAACAGATCGGTTCTGGCTTCCTAACTTGTTTATATTTTTTACTAATTTACTATTTAGCCCAAAATCTTTTACATCATAGGAGTTCTGATCGTGTACACTGATAAATAAGGTGTTGTAGTTCTTAAGCCTTTCATTAAGTTTTTTGATAGCATTATTGCCTGCATTATGGTTTAAGTGAAAGGTTTGGACTGGCGCATATTGTTTTAAACGCTGAAAAAAAGCGGTAGGCGCCTTATTTGCGAAGCTTACAGCGGCTATTCTATGGCTTTCAAGGTTTTTTAAGGGTACCAGGTCCTTTTTATTAGTTACTAGGGTCATGGCCTCTTCAATAAGCTGGTCTTTTACATCTATTGCCTTAGGCTGATGGAGGTCTTTTTTTAAGTTTTTTCTTTTCAAGGGCTGCCATTCCGAAAGACCAGCCCAATATTTGGTTTTAAGTATGGCCTTAACTTTTTTCTCAATCGTTTTAAGCCGTAATTCATTGTTTTGTACAGCTAGCTTGATCTCTTTAATAGCATCTGGCACAGCTTCCGGGTACAGCAAGATATCATTGCCCGCTTTTAAGGCCTGAAGGGGAACTTGGGACGGACCGTACTTTTGCGTTACTCCTGCCATGTTCAGAGCATCTGTAAAAACCAAGCCATCGAAGCCCATGGAATCTTTTAAAAAGTCATCCACAACCTTTGGAGAAAGAGAGGCAGGTTTTTGCTTTTCACCAGTAATAGCGGGAACAGCTAAGTGCCCACTCATAATACCACCAACTTTTTGATCTACAGCGGCTCTAAAAGGTAAAAGCTCAGTATTGTACAGCCGGGCTTTATCATGCTTTAGTACTGGAAGAGATTTATGCGAATCCCGATCAGTGTCACCATGCCCCGGGAAATGCTTAGCAACTGCTAAAACCCCTTCTTGCTGTAATCCCTTTATGTAAGCTCTGGCTTTATGCGCTACGGATTCCGGCTTTTCACCAAAAGAGCGCATGTGGATTACGGGATTCTTTGGATTGTTGTTCACGTCCACAACAGGAGCAAAATTGATATGAACCCCTAACCGTTGGCATTGTCTGCCAATGTGCCGACCCATCCGTTTTATCAAACTCTTATCTTGGATAGCTCCTAATGTCATCTGTTTTGGGAAAGCCATTGTGCTATCAAGTCGCATTGATAGGCCCCATTCACCATCCATACCAATTAATAACGGAACATCAGCCTTTTGCTGGTAGGTGTTGGTTAGCTGTAGTTGGCGCGTTGGAGAACCCTTGAAAAAAATTAACCCGCCTACACTATATTTGGTAACTAATTTAGAAATATGCCGGCGATGATTTTTACCCTTATTACTGTAAGCAGCAACCATCATTAGCTGACCAATCGTCTCCTCGAGGGTCAAGCTTTGGTAAACAGAATCTACCCATTGATTGGCCTTGTAGAGCTGATATTCATTCTGGTGACCAGAACCGACAGTTGGTTTCGAATGAGAAAGGGGAATAAATAATACCAACAGGCAAGGTAATAGGCAGGCTAATCGCATAAAGCTTTTTATTAAACGCTAAAGCTTAAATTTAACCAACCCTCTTGATTATCCCAATCCTGTCAAGTTAAAATTGAGGAATCGCCTATTCAGGAGAACTTAAATAAGCAAAAAATTAAACCTGCCTGAGCTCAAAGTCCGAGTGGTTTTTATAAAGGAAATCTGCAAAAGTGTCTGCACGAATTCCTATTCTCATCGTTTCCAGCGGAATAACATCCTGAGGTGCAATATTTCCGAGGTTAACGTTCTGCCCAAGCAGCTTAATAAACCAAACTTGCTGTGGTTTCTGTGGGGCTTCCCAAATAATTTTTTTCCCATCAATTTGAGTGAGGATCTCATCTACTAACCCTGAGCGGACTTCTCCTGTTTCTCTAAAAATACCAACCGTACCGCTTTCCCGAGCTTCAGCAATAACTTTTTCGCTTCCAGCCTCGTACTCCTTATGCATCAACTCGATCCATTTATAGGGAGGTATAATGGTTTCAGCGTCCTTTGAGCCAACTTCTGACAGTACTGTAAAGTCTCTGGAAAGGTCTTCAATAAATTCACATTTTTTATCATGGGGGATTAATAAAGACCCATCGGATACCTCAACGTGGCGGATGTGGTACCTGTCCATTAAACGCTTATAGTCCTCGTATTGATTTCGAATGACAAACGCTTCAAATAAAGTACCCCCGAAATAGGTTGGCACTTCAAAATTGCGGTAAACCTGCAACTTCTGCTCAAGATTGGGTGTTACGAAAGCGCTACCGAAGCCCAGTTTCACAATGTCGATGTATTCCCCGGAAGTATCTAAGAGGTCTTCTACCATCTTGCAGCTTAGCCCTTTATCCATCACCATGGTAAGGCCGTGATCACGCTCCTTGGTCGTGCGCTCTGGTATATCGCGTAAATCAAAATTGACCGACATAATCTAAATCTGATTGTTTCGGATAAAATTCAGTAACCAAACATCATCTTTCAAATGGGGAAAATACTCAAATAGTGTATCTCCACCATAGGCGTTTAGCCTCAAGCCATTATCAAGGTAAAAAGAGGCTTCAGTTTTAGCACCATGTTCTATGAGAATGCCGCTGAGCAACAGGTACAGCTCATCAGAATCAGGATTGACCTTTATACCCTCTTTTAAAAGATCAATACCAGCTTCCGACTGCCCTATTTCATAAAGCATGAGAGAAAATTCTATCCAAGCTTCGATTAAGGATGGATCAATGGTAATAGCTTTCCTGTAAGCATCTTTTGCCTGCTCCTCCCTGCCAAGAAAATTGTAACTATCCGCTAATGCAAACCAGTAATCTTCTTCTTCATCTTTTATTCCAATCGCTTTTTCAAGGAATGGTATGGCTTGCTGGTACCTTAGTTCTTTCTGATAAGTTGTACCTAACCCAAACCAGGCATCCGAAAAGTCATCATTGACCCCTAATGCCTTCTTGTAGTATTCCCTGGCCTCATCCTGATTTTCCAGGCTCTGGTAACAGGAAGCAATCTGGCAATAAGTGGATGCATTAGGGCGCGTATGCTGAATATACTGCTTTAAATGCTCGATTGCTTTTTCGTAATTATAAAGGGCCAAGTAAGTCTTACCTAGTTGTTGATGCCCGGGTGCGTAATCATCTTTAATGACCACGGCATAATCAAAAGCTTCAGTGGCTTTTTCCAGCATGTTTATCTTGGTGTACAGCAATCCGAGGTTATACCATGCCTGATAAGCAAAAGGATCTTCATCTATAAACTGCTGATAAAACTCAATACTTTTTTCAGGCATGTTTTGTTGGTCGTAACAATAGGCAAGCTCATAAAGGGCTTGCTTATTATTCGGATTTTCCATTAAGGCCATTTTCAAGCACTCGATAGCTTCATCAAATTTGTCCCACCCTTCATAGGTAAAGGCTTTTAACAGATAAATCTCGTCAGGGTTGCTACTTTCGAGGGCCAGGGCAGTATCGTATGACTCAATGGCAGCACTAAAATCTTCGAGGTCCTCATAAACACTAGCCAGAAGTAGGTAAATATCGTGATTGGATGGCTCAAGGGTCTTAGCTTTTTCTAAGAGCTCAAGTGCATCTTCAAAGGATTGGTCGAAAAGCAGTAGCTCAGCTTTTCTGGTAAGAAAGTTGACTACAAAAGGATGCTGCCTGAGAGCGGTATTGGTAACTTCTAAGGCTTTGTTGATATTGTTTTTATTAAGGTAGTATTCTATGATATTTTCAAACTCTTCAATCTCCAGAAAAAAACTCTCATTATTTTTCAGCAAATTTTCATACCGCTGCACTAGCTCTCTGGTCTCGCCTTCATTTCTGTTATCGGGTTCATCCATTAAGCTCCAAGTTTAATTCACACAAAAGTAGAAAAAAAATAGACGGCCTAACCAAATAAGTAACCATCAGGGCAAGAGGTTTATTTGAAATTTGTACAAGCAAATGGCTACTTTTGAATTTAGTTAAATCCAATGCTATATTTTTAAGCTAAATCCTAGCGTTTCAATATTTAATAACGAAAGCACTTCCCAAAAAAATCATTTTATTATACAGCCTTAAAAATTACTTACTGACAGACCTTTAGGAAGGCAAAGTTTAAAGCGAAAGACCAAATATAGCTCGTAGAAACCCGGTTTATCAAATTGGCACTTCTTAGCGCATTTAAGTATAAATTATGAATTATGACAAGCTATAATGGGCTATTATAAAATTTCAGAAAAGAATTGGCTTGAAAATTGCCGAATTATGTTTGATCGATAATATACTTATTGATCATTTGACCATTTGCAAGAACACTTTAACTATGGAAGAGGATAAAACGAAAAATCAAAAGCAAAATAATAAAGAGGAAGCTGACAACTCTTTAGGTCAAGATGAGAACCAGGCTAAAAAGCGCCAGGAATTATCTCCTCAGGAGAAAAAGGAAACTTTCGAAAATGAGTTTCTTCCTCACATTGATTCTTTATACAACTTTGGATTTTACCTGACTAATGACGAGGATGAAGCCAAAGACTTGCTTCAGGAAACCTATTTGCGAGCTTACAAATACATTACTTACTACCAGAAGGATACCAATGCTAAGGCTTGGTTGTTAAGGATTCTTAAAAATACGTTTATCAATGATTACCGGAAAAAGTCCAAAAAACCGGTTCACTTAAGCTTTGAGGATTTCTATACCGGTGATGAAAGTGAGGATACGGGTTTTATTGATTTAAGGCAAGAGGTTTTCGACAGCCTTATTGGAGATGAAGTTACAAAAGCTTTGAACGCTTTACCCGTTGATTATCGTTTAATTATACTACTTTGTGACATTGAAGGATTTAAATACGAAGAAATAGCTAAAATTATTGATGTTCCAATAGGCACAGTTCGCTCTCGTCTCCACAGAGCCAGAAACATGCTTAAGGAGAAGTTGAAAGATTACGCGTCAAAAAAAGGTTACAAAGGCTAAAGCTTACAACTATGGATTGCAAAGAGGTTTATGAGAAATTGGAGCTATTAATAGACGGTGAACTGCCGGCTAGCGAAAAAGAAGTGGTTTTTTCACACATCAAGAACTGTAATGATTGTAATTGTAAAGGCCGCTACGAAGCAGAAAGATGCTTTAAAGATTACCTCCAAAAAGCCCTTTATCCAAAAGAAGTCCCGCAATGGGTCATTGATGATATCCGCAGCTATGTGTTTGAAGTTAGTTAAATATGGGTAATCACCCTCATGCATTAGCCAAAAGGGTTGCTTCAGGGGATATCAGGGCACTTGCCAGATGTATTACTGGTATTGAAAATGATCAAGCTGAATTTGAAGGCTTGTTAGCAGAAATCCCTTTACCTTCTAATGTCCCCACAATTGGCATAACAGGGCCACCAGGTGCTGGAAAAAGCTCCTTAATTAATGCCCTCATTCACTACTGGTCAAGTGCTAATAAACACATAGGTATTGTTGCAGTAGATCCTAGCTCGCCCTACAACCAAGGTTCTTTGCTAGGCGACCGCGTAAGGCTTCATGATCACTATAACAATCCCAATGTATTCATAAGGTCCCTAGCTACCCGCGGTGCGCTGGGGGGCATTTCAGCCAAATCTATAGAGGTCGTGGATCTCATGAAAGCGGCCGGGTTTGATTATATCATTGTGGAGACAGTAGGTGTGGGGCAATCAGAGGTTGAGATTGCTAGTCTGGCGGATACGACAGTAATAGTAACCGTCCCAGAAGGTGGGGATGAGGTGCAGGTAATTAAATCAGGCTTAATGGAGGTTGCTGATGTCTTTGTCGTTAATAAGGCTGACAGACCTAATGCAAAAAAATTTGCCAATTATTTGCAGCAAATGACCCATAATAGGGCTCATACTGAAAATGGTTTTGTTCCCCCGGTCCATGCTGTGATAGCTACCGAATCAAGTGGTATTGATTCACTTGTACAAACCCTCCAAGAACATTGGCAACACTTGAATACTAGCGGTGAACTGCCTTATCGTTTGGCAGAAAAAGCTTATCGGTTAATACAAAATGACCGAATGAAGGACCTTACAAAAGCCTCACTTGCTTCAGAAATAAGCTTAGTAAGTGCTGATGAGGATTTTAACTTATACCGCTTTGTAAGCGGCTACCTGAATCATTCCCCTTAACCTATAGGGATCATTCTTGTGGCTGATCAAAGTGATATTTTAGACCTAGTTCGATACCAAATATCGTATTTCTAGCCCTTTGACGAGCTTGGACATCAGGTTTATTAAACTTGGTAGTACTAGCAGGAAAGAACAGTTCTTTTGGGGCTTTGTCCGGGAAATCAAAGTTTTTATTTTCAATATCGCTTAACCCATAACTCATATTAAATCCGGTTACAAGCCAAAGCTTTTTACTGAGTTTGATGTTGAGGAGCGCATCTGCCACGAAGCTAACGGTTACATTTTTATATAGTCGCCTGTAATCAATTGTTTGGTTCGGGAGCTGCTTATACTTCTCACTACCCAGGCGGGCTTCTGAATTAGAAAGGGTTACATCGGTTAGGTAATCTAAACTAAATCCGGCTCCTATACTCAAGTAAACGGATTGAACATCCTCATTCACCGAAGAATTAAAACGGAATTTAATAGGAAGCCGCAGGTATTCGAGCGTTACTTCGGAATTAAATTTGACGCTGTTATTGGTGGTGTCATCCACTTTTCCACTATACCGTTGACCTCCTCTGAGATAAGCAATGCCTGTTTGAAAGCCATAGTTAGCTTGAAAATTATTGGTATAGCGAATACGAAAAGCAGGATTGTAAGTATTCTCGGGTGTTATTTTCTCTTCTATTACATCAGAATTTATACGCGAACGTCCATTGTAGTCACTTTGATTGCTGATTTTGGTAAGCTGAAGATTGCCAGAGATGGTAATTTGCTTGCCTTCTTGACCAGCAACAAATGGAATATTAGCTAGGACAAAAACCTGTACCAGAACAATATGAACAAAAGATTTAACCCTCATCTCGCCAAAACGCTACCTAAAGCTTTTTATTTTAAAGCTTCAATTTAAGTTGAAGCCCTAAATGCCTTCACAGTCTCCGCTAATTGGCGAATGAACGCACCGCCAAATAAGTTAACGTGGACTAATAAAGGATAAAGATTATACAAATCTTTCCTGTGTTCAAAATTACTTACTAAAGGCCAAGCTTCCTGATAGGCCTGGTAAAAGTTGTCATTAAACCCGCCAAACAAGGCTGTAAAAGCGAGCTCCATTTCACGATTGCCATAGTAGATAGCAGGGTCAATAATAGCTGGATGACCTGCCTCATCAACCAATAAATTGCCGCTCCACAAGTCCCCATGAAGTAAGGAAGGCGGTTCCTCCGGAAACCATTGATCAAAATGAGGATACAAGGCCCTTATTGAGCTCGTTAAATAATCATCAAGTAAACCATTGCTAAGCCCTAGCTGAATCTGCGGCTCTATACGCTGGTGGATGAAAAATTCGCCCCACTTAGCAGCTCGCTGGTTGTATTGGGGCAATTTTCCGATGTAGTTATCAAAGTCTAGCCCAAATGAATCAGCGGTTTCCTTGTGCAAGGATGCCAGTCCATGTCCCAATTGTTCCCAGAAGTCAGGTGCGGGTTTTCCACTACCTATCCATTCAGTAATCAAAAAGGTATGGCCGCTATCGCATTTACCAGTGGCATAAAAAGTGGGAACATGTAAGGCATCGGCTGCCTGTAATTGTTTGAGGCCCTGTGCCTCTGCCTCAAACATACCGGCATAAGCATCAGAATTATATTTAATGAAAAAAGCTCCGCAACTGGTTCTTAAGTAGCCGCCATTATTGATACAGCCCCCACTTACAGGCTGGTATTCCCGGATTTGAAACTCATTGCCAAAAAGAGGCTTCAGGCTTTCTGTAACACCATCATGAAGGTCCTGCTCAAGTCTCATAATTGTAATTTATAACAGTCCGCTCTTTTCTGCCTCTATTCGATTAATGATACGTCCCAGATTTTCGCGACTTTCGGTAAAATCATTGTTGTCAACGTCTATTACTAATAATCGATGACCTTGGTAACCCTCGATCCATTCCTCATACCGTTCGTTGAGCCTTTTTAGGTAGTCAAGGCGGATAGCATCTTCAAACGCTCTACCTCTTTTCTGTATTTGGTTCACTAATGTGGGAACGGTGGCCCGCAAGTAAATAAGAAGATCAGGAGGCTGAATGAATTGCTCTAAAGTAGCAAACAATTTGAGATAATTGTGAAAATCGCGCTCGCTCATTAGCCCCATTGCGTGAAGATTGGGAGCAAAAATGTGGGCATCCTCGTAAATTGTGCGATCCTGAATTACACTATCATAACCTTGCCTGATCTGTAATATTTGCTGAAACCGCCTGTTCAGGTAATAGATCTGCATGTGAAAGGACCACCGCTCCATATCCGCATAAAAGTCGCTTATGTAGGGGTTTTGCTCAACCTCCTCAAAGTGAGGCGACCAGCCATATTGGTTAGCCAGTAATTGAGCCAGAGTGGTTTTTCCTGAACCAATGTTCCCAGCAACTGCAACATGCTTAAAATCTGACTCATGAAGTTTGTTATCTGCCATAGCATTGGTTTATAACCTGCTAAAAGAGATGGCTCAACTTATCCTGCTAAAATGATTGATGGCCAATTGCATGGCGAACCTCTTCTACAGTGTAGCGAGCACTAACCCTTGCCTGCTCGGCTCCTTCAGTAGCTACTTGGCGCATGTATTCAGGGTCAGCCATTAATTCACGGATACGTTCTCTAAGAGGTTCAGTAAAACTTATGATGTCACCAGCGAGTTGCTTTTTAAGATCCCCGTAACGAATAGTAGCCTTGGCATACTGTTCATCAAAATAGGTATGGGCATCCTGACCAGAAATATGGTATAACAAGGTAAACAAGTTTTGTACGGATTCTGACTTTTCCTGGTTTTCGCCGGTTGGGCCTTGGTCTGTGACAGCTCTCATGACCTTTTTGCGGATAACCTCCGCCTCGTCATTGATAAAAATGGCATTGCCTTCGCCTTCGCTTTTTCCCATTTTCCCAGAGCCATCTAAGCCCGGTATTTTTACAAGGCTTTCTTCATTTCTGCTATAAGGCTGAGGTTCTGGGAAAATGTTTTGCTCGTATAGCTCATTAAATCGCCTTGCAAACTTTCGGGCCATTTCAAGGTTCTGTTCCTGATCCTTGCCTACTGGAACCTGATTTCCCTTATGAATCAAAATGTCAGCCGCCATTAAGGTAGGGTAGGTTAAAAGCCCGGCGTTCACATTATCAGGTTGCTGTCTAGCTTTCTCTTTGAAAGTAGGAACACGTTCCAATTCGCCGAGGTAAGCTATCATGTTTAAGTACAAGTAAAGCTCGGTAATTTCATTGATATCACTCTGACGGTAAATGACCGCTTTTTTAGGATCCAGCCCACACGCCAGGTACTCAGCTAAAACTTGCTTAGTATTCTCAAAAAAAGCAGTGGGCTTTGGATGGGTAGTAAGGGAATGTAGATCAGCAATAAAAAAGTAGCACTTATCTTCTTCCTGGATATCCAGAAATTGCTTTAAAGCTCCAAAGTAGTTACCAAGATGGAGAAACCCCGTTGATCTGATTCCACTCACCACAAGTCTTTCATCCTGCATGGCCGGATAATTATTTTAAGAAGCGATTGGTTATGAATTTGTTTAGAATGACAAACAAATTTCTGATTTCGCCTTGAATTCTAAATGATGACGCAACCCTCCCATAAAGCAATAAAAAAACGCAATGTTAAACTTGATTGAAGGATAATAGTTTAGTAATATGGTTCGGCGTTTTCTGGGATATGTATGGTTTTATTACTGTTTTACCGCCTTAGCCTTTTGGTTCATACTAGCTTATCCGGTGCTAATGATCCTGGTAAGTAAACAACATTGGCATGGTAAAGCTTACAAGCTAAGAAGCTGGCTATCCTTTTGGTTTTTGAAACTCAATGGGATTGGGGTTGAGGTTGTAGACCATCGTCAGTCAACCACTTCCGGGCCTTTTATACTTTGTAGTAACCATTCTTCAGAATTAGACATCATAGTGCTCTTAAGCATTTTTAAAGGGCCCTATGCTTTTCTTGGAAAACAGCCATTGGCCAAGTTACCCCTTTTTGGCCAATTTTTTAGGGAATTAGACATCGGAGTAAACCGTCAAAATGCTTTTAAAGCCTATGGAAGTTATAAAACCGCATTAGAAAGACTTTCCAAGGGTTACAATGTGGTTATTTTTCCCGAAGGTGGTATAGCCGGAGACCCGGCTGAATTGCAGCCATTTAAAAAGGGTGCTTTCCTACTAGCTGCCAATAGTCAAGCGGTTATACAGCCCATTGCGATCCAAAACAGCTGGCGAATCCTGCATCCTCTTCAAAAAAGTGGTTTCCCCGGAACTATTAGAGTGGTGCTCAAGCCGGTTATGAAGCCTGAAACTGGTAAAACAGAGGATTTGAAGGAAGAAGTAAGAAACCAGATTAAGAGGGGACTTAACGTTTAAGCTATTTCAACGTTAAAATGGGTAAACCTATGGGTGGCATGCTACTAAGCAGTATTTTTGCCATTTAAAATTTCAAGTATGAAAGTCAATGACGAGATCGTAGATCGGGTAGCTTTTTTAGCAAAGTTAAGTTTTAAAGGGGAAGCTAAGGAAGCTATAAAAGCGGATATGAACGAAATATTAGGGATGTGTGGGAAATTAGAAGCGGTGGATACGACAGATGTTGAGCCACTTATTTTTATGTCAGAAGCGTATAATAACCTCCGCAGGGATGAAGCAGAACCAGCTGTAAGTAAGGCGGAAGCCCTTAAAAACGCACCTGAAAAAGATGCTGATTATTTTAAAGTACCGAAAGTTTTCAATCGGTAGGGTCCTATGCGGGAAATAATTGAAACGCATGCGGTTTCTAAAGTTTACCAGATAGGACAAGAGGAAGTTTACGCCTTACGTTCCATATCGCTTTCCATTGCTGCCAATGAGTACGTAGCTTTTACAGGACCTTCCGGTTCAGGGAAATCCACCTTGATGAATGTGCTGGGTTGCCTGGATACGCCAAGTACCGGTCAATATTTTTTGAACCAGCGGGATGTAAGTGAAATGACGGATAATGAGTTAGCCAGCATCCGTAACCAGGAAATTGGATTCATTTTTCAAACCTTTAACCTGATTCCGAGGATGTCAGCCCTTGATAATGTGGCTTTACCGCTTGTTTACGCCGGTATGCGAAAAGATGACCGATTAGCAAATGCGGAAAAAGCCATGGAAGATGTAGGCCTTGGGGACCGCCTTTATCATAAACCCAATGAATTATCGGGAGGCCAAAGGCAGCGGGTTTCTACGGCCAGGGCCTTGGTAAATAACCCCTCTATTATCCTTGCAGATGAACCAACGGGTAACCTGGATAGTAAAACCTCAGAGGAAATTATGGGATTATTAGACTCCCTTTACCAGCGAGGTAACACGATTATTTTAGTTACACACGAGCCTGACATTGCAGATCATAGCAGAAGGAAAATAAGGCTTATGGATGGCCTTGTAGCTGAGGATGAACCGCATCAGCCCGCTACAGCCTAAGGCTAACAATAAGCCGAGTTCTGATAGTTTTTGAATCAATATTAAAACAGCTTTAAAAGTTTAAATCATTAACAATGAAAATCTATACCAGGAAAGGGGATGCTGGCACCACCTCATTAATCGGAGGCGCACAGGTTGCCAAGTTTCATTACAGAATAGCAGCTTATGGTTCTACAGATGAACTTAACGCCCAAGTTGGAGCTCTCAGAGATGCCGTGGAGGATGATTCTGTAAGAGCATTTCTTTATAAAATTCAGAATAACCTCTTCATCATAGGCTCTATTTTGGCCACAGACGGGCACAACCAGATGAAATTGCCAGAAATAGGAGAAGAGGATGTGCAAGCGTTGGAAAATCAAATCGATCAGATTGAACGGCAGCTACCCGAGTTGCGTAATTTTATTTTACCTGGCGGGCATTCACTCATTTCATCTTGCCACATTGCTAGAACGGTATGCCGCCGTGCTGAACGTAAAACCGTTCAATTAAATGAAAATGAGCGGGTTAATCCTCTGATCATAACCTATCTGAACCGACTTTCTGATTACTTTTTTGTCCTGGCGCGATTCATGGCTCAAAAACTAGGAGTAGAAGAAGTAACCTGGAAAGGAACCGATTCCTAAACTGCTGCGCTATTAGGAATCAAAGTAATTTAAAGGGTGTTTCCCTTTCTCAGACAGCAACTATTAAGCTATTCAGCCGCTATGCATGATCCAACAGGCGAAAAAATTATTTATCAAGGGCTTACTTACGATGATGTATTAGTGGCTCCGGCTAAGTCCGAAGTATTGCCATCTAATGTGAATTTAGAGACTAAGCTGAGCCGGAACCTTTCCATCAATCTACCAATGGTTTCCGCTGCCATGGATACCATTACAGAAGCCGAATTAGCCATTGCCATAGCTCGTGAGGGCGGTATTGGCGTGGTGCACAAAAACTTCACCATAGATGAGCAGGCAGCCCAGGTTAGGAAAGTAAAGCGTTCTGAAAGCGGGTTGATCAAAGATCCCATTACTTTGGATGAAAACGCCCCGATCAGTGATGCCCTCGCAATCATGCAGGAAAACCGCATTGGTGGCATTCCGATAGTTGATAACCTGAACAAACTAAAGGGCATCCTTACTAACCGTGATTTACGGTTTGAGAAGAATCATACCCGCTCAGTGGTAGAGGTCATGACCACTGATAACCTGACCACCGTTCAGGAAGGGGTTGATTTAGTAAAAGCAGAGTCCATCCTTAAGCAGCATAAAGTGGAAAAATTACCCGTGGTGGACAACGACTACACGCTAAAAGGATTGATCACCTTTAAAGATATCAAAAAAGTTAAGGATCATCCCAATGCGTGTAAAGACAATTATGGACGTCTCCGCGTAGGGGCAGCCGTTACTGTTAGCGATGAGCTTTTTGATCGATTGGAAGCGCTTCAAAAAGCAGGAGTGGACATGATTGTTATCGACTCAGCTCATGGCCATTCTAGTGGAGTTTTGGAAGGGATAAAAGCCGTTAAAAAACATGCACCAGACGTTGAGCTAATGGCAGGAAATGTCGCTTCATACGAAGGGGCAAAAGCGGTAGCTAATGCCGGAGCGGATGCGGTTAAAGTGGGAGTTGGGCCAGGTTCCATTTGTACTACCAGGGTTGTAGCGGGTATTGGTGTGCCCCAGCTGACGGCTGTTTACGAAAGCGCTAAAGCTTTGGCGAACTCAGGTATTCCCGTAGTAGCCGATGGCGGTGTTAAATATACGGGTGATGTTGTCAAAGCTATTGCAGCAGGTGCAAGTTCTGTAATGGCTGGGTCATTGTTTGCAGGTGTTGAGGAATCGCCGGGAGAGACCATTATTTACGAGGGAAGAAAGTTTAAAACTTACCGAGGAATGGGCTCTGTAGAAGCAATGAAACAAGGTTCAGGCAACCGCTATTTTCAGGATCCTGAGGAAGAAATTAAGAAGTTAGTGCCGGAAGGGATCGTAGGTCGTGTTCCCTATAAAGGCACGTTATCCGAAGTAATGCAGCAATACAAAGGGGGTCTTCAGGCAGGTATGGGCTATTCAGGAGCCGCTACAATAGCTGATTTGCAAAAAGCGAAACTTATCAAAGTAACGGCTGCCGGACTCCGGGAAAGCCATCCTCACGATGTTACGATAACCAAAGAAGCTCCTAATTATAGTCCCTATTAAGTAAGTCATAGATTAGAAAACCCATTAAAAGATTCTTACGGTTTATTGTAAAGATTTACTTTAGGGATGATTGTAAACCAAAACCTGGGAAAAATCTTTTTATCATTGTAAAACACGAACAGCAAAACTTAAATTAAAACAGTTATTATGTCTAGCGCAGGGAAAATCAAGAATTATGTAGCCCTTATTCTGGCTATCAGTGGTTTAATGTTGTCTTCATGTTCGAACAATCAAAGTGGGGATAGCAGTAATAAAGAAACAACCACTCAAGAAGATCAAGGTAACCAGCAAAAACAAGAGGCTCCACAATTTAAACAAGGGCAAAGTGCCAGCTCTGATACGATCACAGATCAAAAGCTGAAAAAATTCTCAAGTGCCATGGATACGAACCGGGCCATTCAAAGAAGCATGAGACCTGAAATGCAAAAGGCCGTTAAAGATGCGGGGTTATCCATGCAAGAGTATCGTATGATCAGCCGTAAGCAGCAAGGCGGGGGTAGAGGAATGCAAGGTAATCAACAGAATTCTGAATCTGATATCTCTGAATCAAAACTGAAGAAGTTTAACAAAGCAAAAAATAACATGAGGCCTATTCGCGAAAAGATGCGTCAGGAGATGAAAAAAGCGATTAAAAATCAAGGGATGTCCATGCAGGAATATCGGAGGATATTAACGAACATCCGCCAGGACACCACCTTACAAAATCGAATGAGGAAAATGCAAGCCCAAGAAGCGCGGAAGCCATCCAAATAAGAATGATTCAAGCGTGTTCAACCTACGCTTTTTAGATTGGTTTTTTAGTGAAAGCCGGTAATTAATGCCGGCTTTTTTATTTCCCTGTAAATTCGCCGAAAGAAGAAAAAACTATTGGCATATGCTCATAGAAACTCCAAAGGGCAATCTTCCAGAGGCTAACCTTAAACCTACTATCAAAGCGGCCCTGGCCAATAATTTTGGAATTGCCCTTCATTCCTTACCGGAAGATGATAAGGTTTATCTGACTTACGGTCCTACCGCGTTTCATAACCTCTCAACACTCCCAAATCGCGAAGCTTTTTTAATTGCGCCCTTTACCTTTCAAAACGAGCTTCTTGTTATTGAGCCAACTGAGGTTTTTACAATGGAAGAGGAGGTGGAAGAGGATGAATTGAAGTGGCATTTCCGAACCGCTGAAGATGAAAGTTTTAGCAAAGAGGGCTTCAAAAAATTGGTGCGCTACGGTATAGAGCAAATTAAGGCTGGCTCCTTTGATAAAGTAGTTGCAGCTAACAAAAAAGTAAGTGAACTGCCAGAGGGTTTCCAGCCATTGAATTACTTCTTCCAGCTTAAGAAGGCCTATCCCCATGCTTATACATCACTTGTAAGCACTCCACAATATGGAACATGGGTAGGAGCCACACCAGAATTGTTATTAAACTTTAACGATTCTGAAATCAAAACGGCAGCCCTTGCTGGCACCCAATCATCAGATGATGAAAACGATTTTACCGAGAAAGAAGAACAGGAACAAGTCTTAGTTTCACAGTATATCGAACAAACTTTTGAAAACCTGGCCCTTGATTATCAGAAATCAAGCCCTGAAGCGATAAACGCTGGCAACCTGGCGCATATCAACGCTTATTATAAAGGCCAGTTAAAGGGTAACCAGGGTGAGCTTTGGAAAACTTTTCTTCAAAAACTCCATCCGACACCTGCTGTGTGCGGATACCCCTACCAAGTGAGCAAAATTTTTATTCGTAACGAAGAGCCTTTTGACCGGGACTTGTTCACCGGTTTTTTAGGTTTTTACAATCCTTATGGTCAAAGCAACCTGTTTGTTAACTTGCGATGCATGGAGATACACCCTAGTCAAGCAAGCATTTATGCAGGTGCTGGGGTGGTTAAGGGATCCAAATCAGAGGACGAATGGGCTGAAACAGCTGAGAAAATGAAGACGTTGGAGGCCGTTTTTTAATTTTCAATATTTACCACGAACATGCTCCAAGACCAGGCTCCCTCGTTAGATTACCAGGTATTAATGAACATTGCTGAGCTCTGCTTCAGGCAAGGGATGGAGCATGTGGTTTTGTCTCCAGGGTCTCGCTCTGCGCCTTTAGCGCTCACCTTTATACGCCATGGCGGGTTTAAATGGCGTGTGGTACCGGATGAGCGGTCAGCGGCTTACAAAGCTATTGGAATAGCATCGGCAACGGGTAAGCTGGTGGGATTGATATGCACCTCAGGTACGGCTGCCGTCAATTATGCGCCAGGGGTTGCAGAGGCTTATTGGCAATGCTTACCGTTAATAGCATTTACGGCTGATCGCCCGCCCGAATGGATTGGTCAGGGTGAAAATCAGGCGATTTACCAAAAGAATTTGTTTGACCCTAATATCAAAGATTCTGTTCAGATCCCGGTTGATCTGAGATCAGAACCTGACGAATGGCACGCCTATCAGCAAATTTCCAAAGCGCTAATCCATGCAAAGGGTGCTCCTGGTGGCCCGGTACAGGTTAATGCCCCTTTCCGGGAACCGCTTTACCCTTCAGAGCCTTTGCCAAGTCCTCAGGATCGTATCAAAACTTTTCAAAAATCAGGCTACCAGCAAGGATTATCGACTGTTAATCATGCCCAACTTACCCAGACCCTAAAACAAACGGATCGCATCCTGGTGATAGCCGGAATGGGAGCCCCTACAGAGCAAGAACTCAGGGTCCTTGGCGATTTTGTGATGCGAACAAGGGCGGTTTTAGTTTCAGACTTTTTGTCTAATACCCATCAGCTACCAGCTTCCGTACTTGGAGGTGATCTGATTGCTAAAAAAGCTTTAGAAGAGGAATGCGCTATTCTTAAACCGGAATTGGTGATTACGCTTGGCGGACCTCTCATAAGCAAAGCCTTGAAGCAGTTTCTCAGAAATGCCAAACCTGCCGAACACTGGCATATTGATGAGGCGGGAGAAGCCAGGGATACTTTCCAGGCACTAACGCGTTTAATCCCTTTGGAGCCTTATACCTTCATGCGGGAGTTGGGTGGTAAGCTTTGGCCTAAACAGGAAAACGCTTTTTGTCAGGCTTGGCATTACTATAATCAACAGGTCAAAGAGGCCATCAATGGCTTAGCTACTGAAGAAGGCGGATTTTCAGAAATCCGGGTTATGAAGACACTCCTTAAAGACCTGCCACCGCAAGCGGTACTCCAATTAGGCAATAGCATGCCGGTGAGGCATGCCCAGTTTCTTGGCCCTTTATTTCAAGAGCGGGAGATCACCGTTAAAGGAAATCGTGGCACTAGCGGCATTGATGGGTGCCTGAGCACTGCTGTGGGTTATGCAAGTGAAACTTCAAAAGCGGTTTATTGTATTTTGGGTGATATGGCTTTCATGTATGATCGTAACGCATTATGGAGCCACTCCCTACCTTCCAATTTAACGATCATCATTCTTAACAATAAAGGAGGTGGTGTTTTTAAGACATTAAGAGGGGCTAAGGACCAACCGGAATTGGATTCCTATTTTTCTTATGTGCTGCCCACAGACTTTTACCATACAGCTAAACAGCATCATTGTAGTTATTACCTGGCTGAAGACTGGCCAACCCTTTTCGATTATGTGAAAACCCAGGAGAAAGAGGCAAAAGGGCCGTCTATTATTGAAGTTAATTTTGAGGATAAGATCAATTTTCCGGATATCTCCGCCATTCAGACAGATTTGCTGAGGCGGTTATCGGATTTGGATCCAGTGAAAAACCATTCTAAAGTTTAAGTGCCTCGTTTTAAGGGGTAAGGGACGCCTATTATGCAATTTCAAGACGTTATTGGCCAACAGCGAATCAAAACCAAATTACTTCGGAGCCTTCAGCAGGAAAAAGTGAGCAATACCCAAATGTTTTTAGGGCCTGAGGGGAGTGGGGCGTTTCCCCTTGCCCTTGCTTTCGCGCAATATTTGATGTGTGACAATCCCCAAAAAAATGATACATGTGGTGAATGTGCGTCTTGTCACAAAGCCCGCAAGTTTATTCATCCGGATATTCATTTTGCTTTTCCCACCGTCAACCGCAAGGATAAGGGAGATCCTCTTTCGGACAACTACCTGGAAGAATGGCGGGAAGCGCTTTCCAATAATCCCTACTTAAGCGTATATGATTGGTTACAAATGATCAAAGCCGGCAATAGCCAAGGTAACATTTCTGTGAAAGAATGCCGGGAAATGATTAAGAAACTTTCGCTCAAACCTTTTGAAGGTGGGAGAAAGGTGATGATACTCTGGATGCCTGAGCTTTTGGGCAAAGAGGGCAATGCCTTGTTGAAAATCCTTGAAGAGCCAGGACCTGATACATACTTTTTACTGGTAGCACATGATAGTGATAACATCCTGAACACAATTCTCTCCAGAACCCAACTAGTGCGTGTTCCTCACCTGAGTACGGAGGCCATTCAGGAAGGATTGCAAAACTCCCATGGGCTCAATGAAGCTGAAGCCCAGGAAATTGGTCGCTTAGCTGACGGTAATTATCGGGCAGCTCAAAAACTGGCTGAATCTAACGAAACTGCCTACTCATCGCAATTTATCCAATGGATGCGCGCATCTTATCGTAAAAATGGCCTGGAACTATTAGAATGGGTTCAGCAAATGGCTGCAAAAGGAAGAGAGGAACAAAAGCACTTTCTTGGCTTTGCTTTGCAAATGGTGGAGACGTTGTTTTTATTGGATAAAGGAGCTGGAGAAGAATCCTTTGCTCGGGAGGCTGACCGGGATTTCGCAAGGAAATTTGCCAGCCTACTAGACGATGAGGGATTTGAGAAATTATATGAAGGCATCAATCAAGCGATATTTTACATCGAGCGTAACGCTAGTGCGAAAATTGTCCTTTTTCGATTATCTTTGCGTATCAACGAAATTTTGAATCCAAATAAGGTGCTGAAATAGCGGCCTGGGAAAGTTTAGCGATTTTGCTTGTTCATAAATTCACCATACCATCAAGCTTCTTAAAGCCTCACCTCCTATTGATGACAGCATGCTGCCAATATCCGGTAGCGAAGGGGGGCTCGCATAATCGTCTGTCCATGGTTTATCAAACAATGCTGGCGGCCGATCAACACTCCTAGGGCTATTTCAGCACAGCTTACGTCTAAACAAAAGATTAGCGTTATGACCTGTAATAGCTGTGAAAATAGTCTGAAATATAAAGACGGTATTCATCCGGGATGTCAGAATAATGGTGCCTGTGGAAACATGTTGGACGTTCACGATTGGCTTGCCAATGTGACCTTTGAGGATGAAGAGCGCCAATGCTCAAAAGTTGAAGTGCAATTTAAAGCAACCCGAAAGGAGATATTTGCCAATCCTCGGGAACTTGATCTAGAAACAGGTGACCTGATTGTAACTGAAAGCAACACCGGATACGATATTGGTACTGTTACGATGAAGGGTGAGCTAGTAAAGTTGCAGATGAAAAAGAAAAAGATAAGTGAGGATGCTGAACTCCCGGAAATTCTAAGAAAAGCCTCTGAACAGGACGTAAAAACCTATAAGGAAGCCAAGGCCCGGGAGCTACCCATGATGTTTGAAACCCGGCGCATGGCCAAAGAGCTGGGATTGGTAATGAAGGTAAGCGATGTGGAAGTGCAAGGTGATAACCGCAAAGCAACGTTTTATTATACAGCTGAAGGGCGGGTTGATTACCGCGAATTGATAAAACAGCTTGGGCGGGAGTTCAAAGTGAAAGTGGAAATGAAACAGATAGGCCTAAGGCAAGAGGCTGGGCGCATAGGAGGCATTGGTGACTGTGGACGGGAACTTTGTTGCTCTACCTGGCTTACGGAGTTCAATGCTGTTCCTACCGTTGCTGCTAAGTATCAAAACCTGTTTCTCAACCCTTTAAAGCTTTCAGGCCAATGCGGGAGGTTGAAGTGCTGCCTCAATTATGAGCTGGAAACTTACCTCGAGGCATTGGAGGATTTCCCGTCTGAAGATACCGTCCTTGAAACCCAAAAAGGAAGGGCGAAAGTCATGAAAATCGATATTTTAAAACGGCTGCTATGGTTTTTCTTCCCGGACGATACCCAGGGCGCGAATAAAACTTATGAACTGAAAGTAGAAAGCGTCCAGGCCATTCAGCAAATGAATGAGAAAGGGGAAAAACCTATGGACCTTGAGGACTTCACCGTTATCCGCGAATCCTCAAAGGATGAGCAAGAGGTGCAGGCCTTTCAGGATGCAGCCGGTTCAGATAGCATTACCCGTTTTGATGAAACGCGCAAAAACCGTCAATCAACCTCAAAGAAAAAACGCAAAGGCGGTGAAGCAAAAAATCAAAGGAAAGGCCGAGCAAAATAAAAGCGTTTTTCCATCTCCCGCAGTGGCAATAATAAAGATAGCAATGACCAATAAAGGGCAATTGGCACTAATTACCTTCCTTAGCTTTGGGGTTTTATTTGGCTGCCAAGAGAATCACCGGGTTTACGAAAAGTATGTTTCAATAGAGGACTATCAGTGGTCGTTGAAGGATACGCTGAACTTCAAGGTCAAAATCAAAGATACGAGCAACCCTTATCAACTTGCCCTGCAACTTAGGAATAAAATTAGCTATCCTTACCGTAATATTTGGCTGTTGATTCAACATGAGTCGCCCTCTGGAACGCTTAGCAGCATGAAAGCAGAATTCCAGCTTGCTAAGAAAAGTGGCAAGTGGACTGGTCAGGGAATTGGCGACCTCTACGACCATCGCTTCCCCGTTCCCCAGAACATTTCCTTATCCGAAAAAGGTACTCATCGCTTCAGACTTGTTCATCTCATGCGCAAAAACAAGCTTCCCGGGGTCATGAATGTAGGTTTACAGCTTAGAAAAAGGGAGTAAAAGATGAGATTTTCCCAGGCCTAATTAATACGGTCCCCACGCAAACGCCTGAAGGCATTCCTGGCTTTTAGCTGGTAAATACTTCCCCCATAATCCTTTATTAAAATCTCGTAAAGCTTTTTAGCCTTTTTAGGGTTATTCAAGTGCTCTTCATAAATCCTAGCAGCTTTAAATAGGGCATCATCCGCTAAGATGTCATTGTTGTAATTCTCGTAAACCCGTTTTAAAAACATGGTAGCAGAATCGTACCGGCGCCTGGCTTTTGCTACCCTAGCTTTAGCAAAGTATACTTCATCTGTCAGGTTATGTTCCGGAAAAATGGCAAGTATAGAATCCAGACGCTTACTGGCTTGCTGGTACTGATTTTTAAACAAATACATATCCGCTCTTGCATATATCTGAAGAGGAATTTCTGTTGTATCTAAACCCCGGTTATCCTTGATAATCATGTCCAGTTCCAGGGCATCATTGGCGATCATTTTCGAAGTAGCCCCTTTCAGGATTTTCAGTTGCGAACCAGCCCAATCAAAATTGCCTTTATAAAACGACAATTTAGCCTTTCGGAATGTAGCTTTATTGCCTAAAGCACTACCTTCCCGCATTTTCTCCACTTTAGTGTAGGTCAATTGTGCTTCTGACTCCCAACCTTTTAAAAGGTAATAATCACCCATAGCTAAAAGGGCTTTAGCCTTTAATGCCTGTCTTGCTCTGCCACTTTTGTCAGCCAATTTTTTTAGAAGGTTGATGGCCTCTTCATGTTTATTTAAATAAAGCGCCTTGATCTCAGCTAAGCGTAATGCCACTTTACCATTTTCAGTAAAACTAAAGCGGTTATCATCCATGAACTGTTGATAAGCCTTCTCAAGGTTTTTTAGATCATTTGTGGTGTAATCTTTCAGTTTGGTTATGCGGTCGTATTTAACCTCCAGAACACCTTGCCTGGCCCGAAAATAATACGGGTTCTCCGGCCCAATGTTGATTATGTACTGATAAATGCGGGCGGCTGTTTTTAGTGCTTGATTCTTCCTTGCCACTGATGCAAGTTCCACCAAACGTTGTCCATTGGTACCAAGCCGTTTTTGAAGGGCTTTGAGTTGAATAAAGGCCTGATCAAAGGCCTTATTCTGGATAAACAACCAGGACAACATATCAATAAGGAGCTTACTCTCTGGATTTGATTGGATTCCTGAAAGCAAGGATGCTTTAAAACGTTTAAAAGCCTGCTTTTCCATGACCAACGATTGCAGCTCCTTCTTAATAATGCCCTCCTTTTGTGGATCCTGTATAAGGGCGTCTACATAGGACCGAAACATCTGCTTAGGTTTATTGCCCGCCTTACGGTACAGCCGGGCTAAGGACAAACTGAAGGCTTTATCATTTTGAATGAGGTTTCGCCCTTTTTTAAATGTTTTTATAGCATACCGGTATTTCCCCCGGTTTTCAAAAGTGTTAGCGATGGTTTTTAATTGGTTAGCGCGAGCTGGAAGGTTTTCCAATACACCCCCATAAGTGGAAGTAGCGGCTTCTTTATTCCCCTTTTCGTCTTGAACATAACCAAGGGCTATTTGGTAGCGGAGTTTATTTGGGTAGCGGTTGGTCTGCTTTTTAAGCATTTTGCTTGCCGCATCATAGGCTTCAAGTTCGAGTAAGGTGTTCAAGTAATACTTGTAAAAATAATCAGAACCTGGCTTTGATTGAAAAAGCTCCTTAAAAAGCGGACGGGCTTTTTGGTATTTCTCGCTTTGGTAATATTGAACTGCTAACTTTTCCTTCTTAGAAGCGTCACTTCGCTGAGCCAAAGCTTCCCGGGGCATAAAGCAAAGGCTTACACTGGCTATGATGAGCCCTAGGGCCCAGTTTTTAAGTTGCTTTTTGACAAGCTTATCTTGCATGAGTTTCAAGCTTTTTGAACTATACCTAACACGCAATTCGCGGGCCGTATTACTGCCTTGCATAACTCTTTTGTCAATTTTGAGGAACGTTCAAGAGGATGATAGCCTCTTTTCGCTGTGGCTGCCCCATGGGTTGATATTAAGCAAAACGCTACGCCTACCATATGGTATTTAACGAGTGGGCATTTGAAGGCAAAACCATAGAATTGCCAACAAGTCTTACTAGCTTACCCGTCTTACCTGTTTTACCATCTTACTATTTTACCATTTACCGAATCACTGTCACCCGCC
>CAZIUI010000014.1:0-16927 GCA_964542585.1 uncultured Sphingobacteriales bacterium
TATAAAGTTTTGAGGTTTAGCAAGGGGATGTCCTGGCTGTTCGGTTTTTTAACCGTTCCATGATTTCCTTTAATAGCCTTCCCATGTTCCATCCGCTCCGTCATATCAAAATTTTGGCCTTTTAGGCAGGTTCTATATTTATTCCTCTCATTCACCGAATCTAACAAGTGTCAATTCATATACAAACATTTGCGTGTAAAATTTTTAAATCAGCAAGTGGGGTGGATTGTGGATCGGGGGTGTATCAAAAGTCTTTGTAGTAAAAACGGGAGAAAAGATTCTTAATGAAAGCCTGAATTCCACTAAATTGAATTTTTGGGTTTTGATACACCGCCCCAAAATCCCGGCTTGAAGGCGTCAGCGGTCAAGTAGGCGGTTCGCTTTCCGGCCCTGCTGCGCTATAATGCCGTTTTTGAAGGTCAGTAAGAGAATCGCCTGTTGTTTTTTCCGAATTGAATTAAGCAATATTTCCCAACTCCTGATAATAGTGAGATTAGATTCCCTTCTCCCCCGGGAGAAGGGGTAGGGATGAGGGGTTTAGTAAAAATTAAAAAGCCCCTCACTCCAAAACCCCTCTTCCTGTGGGAGAGCGGACCAAACCTTCTACCTTAAGCGTATTGATGAAGCGCCTTATTTCCATGAGCTTATTTTTAGGAACATTATTGTTTTGAAGCTTAGTTAAAACAAAATAAGCTTCCCATCTCACGGGTAATTCATTAAATTTTGATGCGTTGCCAAGATGGCTACTTCTCGCTTTGATTAGTTTACTTCCATCTTAAGCGGTGGCAGTAGGTAAGCGAAAACCTGACTGTCTTTTAAATTTGAGACTGTGATTAAATCCTTGCTTGCTGTACAAATACCCCTGCTTACCGATATCATAATTGTTCTTGGGCTTTCCATTCTGGTGATCATGGGATTCCGGAAGCTTGGCATGCCCAATATTCTTGGCTTCCTCGTTACAGGCGTCATCGCTGGCCCGCATGGGTTATCGTTGGTTGAAGCTTCCCATGAGATAGATGTCCTGGCCGAGATTGGGGTTATTCTACTGCTTTTTGTCATAGGGCTTGAGTTTTCCCTTTCCAGCTTGTTTGCCATTAAGCAGGCTGTTTTGGTAGGCGGTGGGCTACAGGTGGTTTTAACATCCGCCATTACTTGCCTGATTGCCTTTCAGTTTGGCTTCCCCTTAAACGAAGCTGTGTTCCTGGGCTTCATGTTCTCGCTAAGCAGTACGGCCATAGTCCTAAAAGCGATCCAGGAAAAACGCGCTACCCATAGTCCGCATGGCAGGCTTTCCTTAGCCGTTTTGATCTTCCAGGATGTGATCGTGGTTTTAATGATGTTGCTGGCTCCACTTCTGGCCGGAACTTCCGATTCACCGGGGCAGGCTATTCTGTGGATGTTTCTGAAGAGTGTGGGCATCATTGGTTTTGCTATTATAGGCGCCCGAACCCTAGTGCCATGGTTATTGTATCGCGTTGCCCGCACACAAAGCCGGGAGCTTTTTATTTTAACCATCGTGGTTATTTGCTTTTCCGTGGCCTGGCTCACCAGTTTGCTGGGCTTATCCCTTTCTCTCGGCGCATTTTTAGCCGGCCTTACCATTTCCGAGTCCGAATACAGTCACCAAGCTACCGGAAATATCCTGCCGTTCCGGGAGATCTTTACCAGCATTTTCTTCGTATCCATAGGGATGCTATTGGATATTGATTTTATCTTAGGTCATATTCCAGGTGTTCTGCTCTTATCGTTGACCATTGCTTTACTCAAAGGTGGGATTGCCGCTTTTGTGGGCTGGCTCTTAAAGTACCCGCCTCGTACGTTTTTGCTCGTGGGTTTGTATTTGTTTCAGGTTGGGGAGTTTGCTTTCATCCTGGCTGAAGTGGGTGTTTCCTATGACTTGGTATCCAACAACAGCTACCAGTACTTTTTATCAGCTTCTATTTTAACCATGGCCATAACGCCTTTTACCATTGAGTACGGGGAAAAGATTACCGCAGCAATTCTAAAACGCAGACTTCCCTCAAGGTTTTTTGATACCATTCAAATGAAAAACCGACATTCTGTAAAGCACACTGCTCCCCAGCATAAAAGTGATCACATAGTGATCGTTGGTTTTGGCATCAATGGCCGAAATGTGGCCAAAGCAGCGCGCTATGCTGAACTGCCTTACATAATCCTTGAAATGAACCCGGATACGGTTAAAAATGAGCGAGAAAAGGGTGAACCGATTTACTACGGGGATGCTGCCAATCCTACCATTTTACATCATGCTGATGTAGAAAAAGCCAGGGTAGTGGTAGTGGCGATTTCCGACCCCGATGCTACGAAAAAGATCATTTATAGTGTCCGCAATGAGAATCAATTACTGCATCTTATTGTACGTACGCGGTTTTTAAGCGAAATGGATGAAAACCTGGCTATTGGTGCTGATGAAGTGATCCCGGAAGAGTTTGAAACTTCCATTGAGATTTTTACCAGGGTCATGCATAAGTATTTAGTGCCCGTAAGTGAGATCAATGATTTTACAAGTGAAATCCGGAATTCCAACTATGCAATGCTGCGGAAAGCACCGGATTTTGATAAAAAATACGGGCTAACCAATCTTGCTTTACCAAACGTTGAAATCGTAGCACTGCGCACTGAAGTAGCAGCAAAGGGAATTGTCAACACGCCCTTGAAGGATACCCAAATCCGTGAAACTTATGACGTAAATGTTGTAGGAAGGCAGCGCGATGGGGAGTATGATTTTCAATTAAGGCGGGATAGCGAATTTAAAGTGGGGGATATCCTCTATGTTGTGGGTTCGCCGGAGCATATCAAAACCTTTCACGAGGCTATCAAGGCTGATTGAAATGCCGGATGGGGACGACCTGAGCCCCCGTGCTGAATAAATTTTTGCAATAGGCACCTTGTCAATATGCTTAATATGTTGCATTTAGCAAGCCAAGGTTCCCTTCTCCCTGAGGGAGAAGGGTTAGGGTTGAGGTTTTTTGGAAAAAAGCCCCTTACTCCTGGCCTCTCTCCCATTGTGAGAGCGGAACAAATCCAATATTGTCTAAGTGCCTAATTCAATAAATATTTAGCAAGGGAAATTCAGGAAGCTGTTTTAGCAGTCACGTAGCTCATCATCTCTTCCACCATGCCCTTACTTCCTAAAAAGACTGGCGTACGGTCGTGCAGATCATGGGGGGCTTTGTCAAGGATCGGCTGCTCTCCATCAGTCGCCAATCCGCCGGCCTGCTCAATCAGAAACGCCATAGGATTGGCTTCGTACATTAAGCGCAGCTTCCCATTGGGATCCTTTCTGGTGCCCGGATACAGGAAGATCCCACCTTTTACCAGGGTTCGGTGAATGTCGGCAACCATACTGCCGATGTAACGGGCTTTGTAGGGCTTTCCGCTTTGGTTATTGCCATCCTTGCAGTTGGTGAGGTACTGCTGCAAAGCCAGCGAAAAAGCACTATAATTACCTTCGTTGATAGAATACGTGCCAGAATGATTAGGAAGGGTAATGTTGGGATGGGAAAGGCAAAACTCCCCTATAGAAGGATCCAATGTAAAACCATTGACCCCATTGCCGGTGGAGTAGACCATTAAGGTAGAAGAACCATACACCACATAGCCCGCTGCCACTTGCTCACGCCCCTTTTGAAGGACATCCTTTTTAGCGCAGGCTTCCTGCTGAGTCGTCACCCTCCGGTAAATACCAAAAATGGTCCCGATAGGGGCATTGGCATCGATGTTTGTGGAACCATCCAGCGGATCAAAGTTTACAACATACTTAGCCTCGGCCGCCACATCTGTGTTGACAGGAATGATATCGGAATGCTCCTCAGAGGCCATGACGCAGCACTCTCCTCCTGAAGATAAAGCCGATATCAATTGCTGATTGGCAAATTCATCCAGTTTTTGGACATCTTCCCCGTGTACATTTTCACTTCCAGATCTACCCAGGATATCTACCAATCCCGCCTGTCGAATTTCACGATTGATGATCTTGGAAGCCACGGCCACATCACTCAGCAGTCTTGATAGCTCGCCTGAAGCATAGGAGAACTCCTCCTGGCGCTCTACGATGAACTGATTCAGCGTTTTAACGTCCTTCATAAGTTTTCGCTAATTTTGTTTGAGCTTATTGCCAAATATACAGAAATCTGGATACTAACCCCGTGAGCAAGATCAGGCATGCCGTTTCAGAAGATCTTCCTGCGGTATATAGCCTGATACAGGAACTGGCTGAATATGAGGAAGCGCCACAAACTGTTACCCTGACGCTAGCGCAGTTTAAGGTGGATTTCTACATTGGAGATCCCCTTTTTCATATTTTAGTGGTAGAGCTAGAAGACCAGCTAGTAGGAATGGCGCTTTACTACTTTACGTATTCAACGTGGCAGGGGCGCTGCCTTTACCTTGAAGATATGATCATCACCCAGGCTTACCGGCGGCAGGGCTTTGGTAAAGCCCTTTTTGAAAAATTAATGGCTATTGCTGCTAATACCGGGGTAAACCGCATGGCCTGGCAGGTGCTGGCCTGGAACACACCAGCCATTGAATTCTACAAGCGCTATCAAGCGTGGTTGGAGGATGAATGGTTATCCGGCAAAATAAGCGGTGATCGGATACAGGCTTGGGCCTCTCGTATTGAAAAACCCTCAACCTGAGCTATAGTTACCATGCAAATCTTAAAATTTGGCGGAGCAGCCGTCAAAGATGCGGAAGGTATAAGGAATGTGGCATCTATTATTCAGCAATATGCCCGGCATCCTTACGTGATCGTAACTTCTGCCATGGGTAAAACCACCAACGCCCTGGAGGAGCTTTTAAAGGCCTATTGGAACCAAGCAGAAACGGTAAAAGCCGATTTAAATAAATTAAAAGATCACCACCATTCCGTAGCCTCCGAGCTGTTGGGTAAGGGGCATCCTTTAATTGAGGAGCTATCCAATTTATGGATGGATCTGGAGTTTTACCTGGAAAATGCGCCATACCATTCTTACAACTATGCGTATGACCAGGTGGTGAGTTATGGGGAATTGGTTTCCTCTAAAATCCTGAGTCGCTACCTGCAGACGGTTATCCCTAATAAATGGCTGGATGCCCGGAACCTGGTGCTTACGAGTGCTCATTATCGCTCTGCTGAGGTTCAATGGCCTGAAACGACAAAAGCGATCAAACGAAAACTGAATCCCTTATTAGCCGATACCCCTGTGATTACCCAGGGCTTTATTGGTGCTACCCCGCAAGGCATCACCACAACCCTTGGCCGGGAGGGCTCGGATTATTCCGCCAGTATTTTTGCTTATGCCCTGAATGCAGAAGAAGTGGTCACTTGGAAAGATGTGCCGGGCATCCTGAATGCTGATCCGCGTATTTTTAAGGATACGATCAAATTTGATACGTTGTCCTACCAGGAAGCCATGGAAATGACCTTTTATGGTGCCAAAGTGCTACACCCCCGTACCATCAAACCCTTACAGGAAAAAAGCATTCCGCTGACCGTACGATCCTTTCTTGAGCCTGATAAGCAGGGTTCCCGTATTGAGAATACTGACCCCGGCATCCCTGATATTCCGGTTACCATTGGCAAACCCCAGCAGATGCTGGTTCAGCTATCCACCAGGGATTATAGTTTTATAGCTGCCTCCACGCTTAGTACCATTTTCCAGGAATTGGCAACAGCAGGCTTGACCCTTAACCTGATGAACACCTCCGCCATCACCTTTTCCTTCTGTAGTGACTTTGACGAAGAGAAGCTAGCCCAACTTAAGCATCGCTTATCCGGGGAATTTGAAGTTACTACCCAAGCACCCTTGTCAATGCTAACAATCCGGCATTACAACCAAGCTATTGTGGAACAGCTTACAAGAGGTCACACGGTACTACTTGAAAACAGCAGTGGAAGCACTATTCAAATGGTCTTGGCGGAAGACCTCATTTAAGAGATGGTCCTAATTGGCTTCCTGCGTTTCTACTAAATTTCGCTGGTAGGTGTAGCGATACCGTAAGAGGCTATAAATCTTAAAAAATTGTCCCAGGTATTTCACTTGTTTCTGCTGAGCCCTAAGGTACTTAAGCTCCCGCAGGTTGATCTTAAGTAAGGTGCTTTCCCCATTGTTAAAGAGGGTTCTTTCTGCTTCTACAAGGCTTTTGAAATTTTGCAGGTTGTTTTTGTTAGTTTTAATAAGCTCAAGCAGTTCTTTAAGCCTTTGCTGGGCGCCCTCTAGCTTGCGCTGCATGTTTAATTCCTGCTGCTTGAATTCCAACCTTGTGGATTGTTGCTTCAGCTTGTTTAAATCCAAACTGCCGCGTTCCTCTCTTAGAAAAAGGGGAAATTGAAACCCGATACCCCATTTAATGTCATCCCTTACGTTTTGATCCTCTAAATTTATCGCATTGCCGGCATTTTGTAAAGCGTGGTATTTCAAATCCAGTTTGGGCTTAAATTGCTCTTTGCGCCAACGATTCTCAAGCGATAACAACTCCAGCTTATTACGATATTGGGTAAGTGCGGGGTGTTCGTCATTCACGCTATCCATTTGACGGGCCTTTTGGTAAAGGTTTTCCATCGTTTGCGTGGAAAAGGCTGTAAGGGAAGGCGGTTCGAGGTTATTGGTAATTTTCCGGGGATTTTGCTCTTTGTCCCATAAGTAAGTACTGAGCTTTGCCCTTTGCTGATCCAATCGTCCTTGCAAAGCCCTTTTACGTACCCGGAATTGCTGAACCTGGCTCATGGCTTCTACCGTATCAATGGCTGTGCGCTCCCCTCCCCGGAATGACTGTTTGATATCCTGAAATCGCTGGTTAGCGGTGTTCTCAGCTTGCTCCATAAGGTCCCGTTGCTGGTGTAAGGTGGCCCATTTCCAGTAATCCTGAAAACCCTTGCTAAGCAGCTTCATTAGAAGCTGATGGCGTTTATTGACTTGTACCTGGCGCATCACCTTAGCTTTGTTGAGGGCTGTCCTCCTTTTGTCAGTGAATAAGCCCTGGCCTATGGGTAATTCTACACCAATGCCATACAAGCCATCAGAAGGCACTTTTCGTTCATCATTCAAAAATTGACCCCGGTTTTGCTCCCGGTAAAATTTTAGATCAATTCCAAACCATGTCGGGATCTTAAGCCCGGTTTCCTGGATGCGGTAATAATTGCTGCCGTTGAACGCTTTGACATTGAGGTCACTAAAAATTTGCGGATCAAAATGCCCCCTGGCTTGACGAACCTTTGCCGGGCCCTTTTGGCTTTGGAATTCTGCCTGTTTGGCCATTGGATGATACCGTAAGATCATGCTGTTAAAATTACCGGGAGTGAGGAATCCTTGGTCACTAGTGTCCAGCGTTACCATCGGCTGTCCCATCATGGATATGCTAGGAAAAAACAGGCAAATCCCAAACAGGAGGAGCTTGAACCTCAAAGGACCCATTAGTTCTTGGCCTTTTTGGGATTGTAATATTGGGGAGGGAAACCATTAATCTGGCGCCAGATCTCGTACCAGACAGGTACCTCTGACAACATGATCATTCCACTAGCTCCAGAGCCTGCTCTTACCGGATCAGGCCAAGGAGCATAAGTATCTTTTGGCTTTACTAAAATTCGGAATTTACCATTTTTACTGATAAAGTTATCTATTGCATAAATCTCTCCTTCAAAAGTACCATAAGAAACGCCAGGCCAGCCGGAGAAAACAATGGAAGGCCATCCATCAAACTGTAGCAGTGCTTTTTCGCCTTTTTTCAGGAGAGGGTAATCGTTCGGACTAATGTAAAGCTCAACTGCCCGTTGAAAGCTATCAGGCATGATACGTACCACTGTTTCTCCTTTCTTGAGGATTTCCCCTATCCCGGCACGCACAACCTTAACAATCTGCCCTTGTTGAGGCGCTGTAATATGGCGGAATTCGGCCCTTTGCTGGAAGTTTGCAAGCTGGTTTTCAAGTTTTGTGATTGTAGAGGATAGCGAACTACGTTTCGATTGAGTCGTATTAATCTTGGAGCGGTAGTTTGCAATTTTATTTTGAAAAGTATTGCTGACCTGCTCCAGGCGATTTTGAATGTTTTCCCTTTTATTCAGGCTCTGGTTAAGTTTACTTTGGGCTGCGGCCATCTTGGCAACAGCTGCCTGATAAGTAAGCCTTTTATCCTGAACCTGGCTTTGGGATTTTAATCCATCTTCCCGGAGTTTTTCAATCCGTTTTAGTTGGTTTTGGGCTACGTCAACATCAATCTCAGCGGCCGACAGGTCCATGCTATCGGCAATGATCTGTTGCCGGTTCTGGATAAGTTTGTTTTGAAGCTGTTGAAGCTTTAAGCTACGGTTCAGCCGGATGTTCTCAATCTGGTTTTTAAGATTGCTTAGTTTATCATTTAAGCTCTGCTTTTGTGCTCGCTTAGCCCGTATCCGGTTTTGAGTTCGCGTCAACAACTGCGAGTCCAGGTACCGGTTGTTAACTTCCGTGAGTCTAACAATGGTATCGCCCTTTTTCACGATATCACCCTCCTGCACATACCATTGCTGAATTTGCCCTGGAACAACTGTTGGTACTTCCTGTGGGCGGTTTGAGGGGTCGATACCGGTTACTTTCCCACGCCCGTGGACAACTTGAGTCCAGGGTAGAAACATGATAATAATAACCAGCACCAGTAAAATAAGTAAAATACGCCCCAAAAAATAACCGCCACTTACCTGCATAACTTTTTCAAACGATCGAAAAGTATCAGGATTGACGCGCTCACGAATGCTATTCTGGGGGGATGTTCCTAGCATACCCTATTTTAGAATATTTCGTTGTACCATGCTTTTTCTTGCAACTGCTCTGCCGGAGTGTTGGCTATAACTTCTCCAGCCTTCATAACCACTACTCGGTCACATAATTTGGCAACCATGGCATCATTGGATACGATGAAGAGGGTCCAGGGCTTATCATTGGCTGTAAGATACTGGATAATTCGCTGTTTTTCAAGGCGTTCAAAATTGTAAAAGTCATCTTCCATGGCCATTAAAATAGGATCTCGTATGATACTTCGCGCCAAAATGATACCTTTAACCACGCTTTGCGATATAAAAACACCATTGGGTCCAATATGGGTATGATAACCTTCAGGTAAGCGTCTTACAAAATTGCTTAAGCCGGCAAATGCTACAGCTTCCTGCAGCTTTTGATCAGTTATATCGCTCTTTCCCATGGTAATATTTTCCGCGATAGTCCCGTAAAAAAGGTCCTGTTGGGTGAAATTGTCGCCTATTCCCTTCCGGAGGTCATTGATATCCACATTCTGGTAAGGGATGTTATTAAAACTTACACTACCGGTGAATTCCTGGTACACCCCCGCAAGGATGTGGATAAGAGTTGATTTACCGGACCCATTGTAACCAGCTATGCAAATATTTTCACCGGAATGAACGTCTAGGTTAACATTGGAGAGGATGGGCATTTGGTTGACGGTCGAATTGTAACCAAGATTTTCTGTAAAGACCGCTACTCCTTTTGCGCTCGTTTCCGTTGTAACACAGGTTCCGCCTTCTTGCTCTAGTTTTAGGTCCGTTACATCACCGAGCTTTTCAGTAGCAGTGATCACATCATAAATGGTCTCAATGCTACGGATAAGTTTTTCAACTGAATTCAAGAGAATTACAATAATGATTTCTGAGGCTACAAACTGACCGATATTGAGTTGTTGGTTGATAACCAATAAGCTGCCTATTACCAGGAGGCCGGCGGTTATGAGCACTTTTAAGGAAACCAGTCCTATGAACTGCGTCAAAATCATCCTGAAATGACGCCTTCTAGCGGATAGGTAGTTGCCAACCAGACCATCGGTTTTATCCATAGTAATGGAAGGAATACCTGATAGCTTAAAAGTGGGCATAGTTCTGGCCACCTCTTCAAGCCAGTGTACTACCTGGTACTTGTACTGTGATTCTTCAAGGCTAGCTTTTAAACCCGGAGGACCGGTATACCTGAACAATAGGAAAGCTAAAAGGGCAAACGTTATGGAAAAAGCAATAAAGTAAGTGCTGTAGAAGGAGAGGAGTAGAAGCCCAAAAGCAATCTGTAGGGTGGAGGTTGAAAAATCAATCAGGACACTAGAAAGCCCTTTTTGGATAGTCAGCGTGTCAAAAAAACGGTTTACCAGTTCAGGCGCATAGTGGTTCTTGAGATTTTCCATCTTAAGACGGGGAATACGATAAGCAAATTCAAAAGCCGATCGTGTAAAAATATTTTGCTGAATTCGCTCACTAATGACCAACTGCATGATCTGCATGAGACCGGCGAATAGCGTCCCAAGAATTACCGCAATCACTAAAATAATCCAGGAGATGGTAACCTGACCTCCGCTTATAAAATTGATAATGGCTTGGATACCCAGTGGTAAGGAAAGATTAACTAACCCATTAAAACTGGCATACAAATAGATGTAAATGATTTCCCTTCGATCTACTGAAAGAAGACTGAAAAACCGCTTTAATGGGCTTAAAGGTTCGTTTTTGTAAGTATTATCACTCATGATAAGTCAACAAAGGCCAGTATGTTATTATTTAAATTAAAAAACAGGGGATGATCTACATGGTTTGTACTGACTCAGAAACTTCGCAAATCTACCATTAAAACTTTTTTATGATTTATACCTACCAAAGACTTATTTTTAGATTATCTGAGGCGCGGGGTTCTAAACCCACCCTAATGGTAAAAGCTTACCAGTTAAAGCTTTTATCCTTGCTTTTTGAGGGCTTTACTAGAACTGGATTATGCCTTGAATAGCTATTCTTGCTCCTGACTGGTCTGTTGATGTTGTTCTCGGGGATATTCGGGCATTGGAGCAGCCCGTATTAACATGAGCAATGCTACATCGATGGCAAAATGACCACAAATTGCTGCTACTATGCCTACATCTCTAAAAAGATAGCCCAATCCAGCAGCCGCCAGGACCATGAAAATCCCATAAACCGTCAAGGCCCAATTGTGAATGCTAAGGTAGCCATGCAAGGTCACAAACAAAAGGGCTGTAATCCAAATGCCGAGAATGGGCTGAAGGGTGGCTCTGAATAACAATTCTTCCCCAATTCCTGCGCAGGCTGAAATAAATATGATATCCCCAACTCGCAATTCAAATGGTTTAAGGAATTGAAGAAAAAACCTCCTTACAGGCTTCATAAAAGGAGATTTTATGAGGAGCCAGGCTAGTAGGGATACAATGAGCCCAAAACCAAGGCCCATAAGAACCTGAATCCCGTAATGCCAGCCTTGAAAAAAAACAAGGAAAAGGGAATCCTGCATAAAATGATGATGGATCAGCCCCCCTATGAACACAAACACTACAAGGGATAAAAGCGAAAGGAAATTAAGTTGCTGACGTCTGATAAGTCATTTCTTTGATTCGAAAATACAAGTATCACCCAGACTGCTGATACATTTTGTTTATGTTTGAAAGCTTTTTAAGTTAAACACTTAGGTACATGAACGAGGCTTCACCTATGGGCAGTATGCTTAAGAGTGCCCTTTGGCGGTATGACATCATCGGCTGGTTATTGGTCATGGTTTTTTTTATGGGTTCGGCCGTTATTAATGATAAGCCTATCGCTAAGGCCGTGATCGGGGCCCTGGCTATTATAGCTTTAATGTTTCTGGTAGGCTTATCGGTTGAGGTACTTATAGAATGCATCAAACACATGAAAGGGCTGGGCACAATAACAGGGTTATTAACTAATGGCCCTGAAGCTTTGATTGTAATTGTTGGTTTGGTGCAAGGTGACATTCTCTTTGCTAATTCCACACCGCTGGGATCTAATTTCGTCAATCCCCTTGTGCTGGCGTCAGCTACCTTACTTTTGGGAAGTTTTACCAAAACTTTAAGCAATCATTTAGGTTACTGGCTGCTTTCCTTAGCTTTAACAATGCTAATGGCGGGGAGCTTTTTTTTCCTTCCTGAAAGTTACTATATGCTTTGGGTGGTAGTAGTTCTAATTATAACCTTGGTATTGTTTTTCAAAAGACCGATAGAAGTTGATGAAGAGGTGGATACTGAAAACCAGTTATCGCGATTTTGGGCCATACCAGCTTTAATAGTGCTAGTTGGTGCTGGCTATTTGTTGGATCCTGTTGTTGCTTTCACCTCTAAAGCATCGGCTGCACCAAAGGGAATGATTGGATTTATCATACTTTCTTTTTTATCTAGCTGGCCAGAGTTTAAGACCATTTTTGCTTTAGTAAACCGGCAAAAATATTCCGCAGCAATCCTGAACACCATTGTGAGTAATATTATTAATCTGTGGCTAGCCATTGGTGGTTTAACAGTATATCTCTTATTGGCATAAATAAAAAAAGGGCGGAAAACTCCGCCCTTTTTTAGCATCCCGAAAGCCCCTTTCCATTAAACCTTCAGGATCTTAAACTATAATGGTAAGCCTAATCTTCTTCTTCGGTCTCGTGTTGACCGTTGGCTTTTTCCATTTTAGCATTTTCACCGTTTTCCGCATCATCTGCTTCGCTTGAAGCTTGATTGGATGGTTGCGGGCGGTTCTTTTGTTTAAGCATGTCAATCAGGACATTTTGATTTTCAATGATTTTGTCCTGCTTGCGCTTAGTTTCTTGAAGACTACGAAGTTCTTCTTCGTACTCCTTCACTTGAGTTGCAAGGGTTTTACCCTTTTCCCCGGTCTGTTCTTCATCGGTCATGGGGCCCTTCCCTGTCATTAACCAGGACCAATTAACACCTGAGATGTTGATGATCTTGGTTAGTAAAGGGATGGTAGGGAAGGTGTTCCCATTTTCGATGTTAGAGAAGTGGCTTTGCGGAATCTCAAGGCGCTTAGCCACTTTGGTTTGGTTTTCACCGAAAACCCTCTGACGAATTTCCTTAATCCTGTTACCAATTTCTTTTTTGTAAGCCAGGATTTCAGGTGTGTGGGTTTTCCCCTTTCCTCTGCGATTAAATGATTGTTCTTCTTCCATTGTTAATTGATTTTATTGGGTTTCAAAATAAGTAACGAAAATAGCAATTTTACTATACTTTAAATAAAAGCAAATTTTTTTAATTAATTTTAAATTCTTTGCTTGCATCTTTTTATTTTTAAAAAATCAAGGTTTGTAGGCCTTAACAGCTTAAAAAGTTGATTTTGAGCAATCCCTAAATCCATAAAGTGGAAACCATATATAAAATCGAGCTTTAAAGCTTGTCACAGGTCATTATGGTTATTAATCATTTAGGGTACACTACTTAGTTTTACAATTCCATTAGTAACAAACCTATTAAATAGCTTTGGTATTATTTCCATCTTACCCCTTTATAACATTTTGTATACGGTGTTCCTCAATATTTTTAAGTAAGGTTTTCCTTTTTAAATAAAGTTTATGTAGCTTTTCTAAGTTCTTCATGAAAAACACCATCTTATGGTAAACCAATCACTGCAAATTTAAGCTTTTAAACTAATAAGTGTTTTAACATCTTTACCTTTTTATTACAAAGAATTTCAAAAAAAGTTTCAAGAACCCTGCTTTTTATAACCTAAATGATACTTTCTACATAAAACTAAGCCAATAATCATTTTTTAAGGATATACTTTGCTAGCGCATTCTGTACACCTCCTACAGATGGAACGGCCAATCAAGCGGTGATAATATTCGAAAAATTCAAGGGCGAATTGTCCTGAAATCTCTGTTGAGCTTATATTAAGCTAATAGAAGCCTAGCAGTCCTTTTATATTTAATTTTTTAGAGTGGAAGGGTTTGGTGATATTAATAAATATTATCCAATAATTTGGCTAAAAGTCGGGTTTTATCAGGTATTGCGGGGATTTATATTTTCCAAATCTTCTAATAAATAAAAACGTGCGAAAAGTTCTTCTGCGTACCAATGCTCCTGCCGGGTTTTGCGAATCACCGATAAATGCTCTGGGCTGGTATAAGCAAAATCTTTCATAGCTCCATAATCTTCCCAGATGCTGAAAGTAGCCTGAAGAACAAATGGCGCCTCCCCCAGGCCTGCTGAAAATTTGACTCCTTTACTATTTGCCAACGCCTTACTTGTATAGGGAACGTGCTGCCAAAACCGATGTAAGGAAGACCAAGCGATGGTTGCCCTGGTAAGGATAGCCATTCTTAAATGTTCCGTATCTAAGTGCTCTGGATCCCACACCGGTTCAAAGGGATTTTCTCCAGACCAAAGGCCTTGAGATTTAGCTGGCACTAAATAAAAATGCTCATGATTGGAAGAATGGTTATAAAATTCAGTAGCTAACTGTCCTTTATTTAAAAAGTTGTTGGCTTTCTCCACGTCATCCCAAACGGTTAATAACCCGTATTGGCCTAAATCCGGAGTCATACTGAACCCAATGCCTGTACCGGTTCCCATAAGCTTCCAAAAACGAAGACCTGGTTCATCATTCAATAAAAAACGTCCGCGAGCCATTTGAAAAAAAGCCCATGCCTTTTGCCAACCCTGGAAGCGGAATAAGGACAGGCACACTACAGGCACCCCCTTAAGCTTAAGTGAATCTTCTATTGCTAGTCCCATGACCTCTAATTGTATAGGTTATAGATGCATTAACCTGGAATTTGTTTACAGCAGGGTTGGATGGTATTGTGTTTGCCACTGCGTCTTATTTATTCAAAACAAAACAATATGCGTTACAATTTGCTAGGCAATACTGGCTTATGGGTCTCTAAACTATGTTTTGGCGCCATGACATTTGGTGGACGTGAGTTTTGGAGTACTGTGGGACAAACGCAACAAAAAGAAGCGAATGATCAGGTGGCCAAAGCCATGGAACATGGGATCAATTTTTTCGACACGGCCAATGTCTATTCCTATGGCCTTTCAGAAGAAATCCTTGGAAAAGCCCTTGGTGACAAACGGCAGGATGTTGTTTTAGCTACCAAAGCTCGCGGCCGTATGGGCCCAAATCCTAATCAGGCCGGGTTAAACCGCCATCATCTGATCAACGAAGTGGAAGCCAGCTTAAAACGGCTCAATACGGATTACATTGACCTTTTCCAGATTCACGGTCCGGACCAGTTTACCCCTTTAGAAGAAACATTAAGGGCCCTTGATGACTTGGTTAGGGCCGGTAAGATTCGCTACATCGGGGCTTCTAACCTGATGGCCTGGAGCCTAATGAAAGCTTTAGGAATCTCCGCTTTGCATGACTGGGCGCGATTTGAGTCCCTGCAAGCCTATTACTCCATTGCCGGACGTGACCTTGAGCGCGAACTGGCCCCCTTGCTTAAGGATCAAAATTTGGGGCTGTTAGTCTGGAGTCCGCTGGCCGGCGGCTTCTTATCGGGCAAATTCCGCAGGGATCAGGAGCCGGAAGATGCCCGCAGGACCAATTTTGACTTTCCGCCTGTCAATACGGAGCGGGCTTATGATACGATTGAAGTAATGGATGAAGTGGCAGCTAACCACCATGCGTCAGTTGCACAAATTGCCCTGGCCTGGTTACTTCACCAGGACGTGGTGACCAGCATCATTATTGGGGCTAAGCGCATGGACCAGTTAGAGGCAAACTTAGCGGCCGTTGATATTCAACTGGGGGATAAAGAGCTTCAGCGCTTGAATGAAGTCAGTGAACTACCTTCTGAATATCCTGGCTGGATGCAGTACTTCATGTCCGGGGACATTGATCCGAATGAAGTTCAGCAGCAACAAGCAGAACAGGAAGATGCAAAAGCAGCGGAAACGAAGCAATCCTGAAATAAGGATGCACTGGTCTAAAAAAAAGCCCGGGTTAAGATGCCCGGGCTTTTTAAAGGTTTATTCCTGGTTTTGACCACTGATGATCCGGAAGGGGATCTTGAGCTTAAAGCGGATGTCACGGCCAGGGCTTAGGGCGTAACCCTTGTAAGTATCAAGGAAGTTACGGTAGGCCTCATCCGTCAGGTTGCGTGCCTGTATACTGAAGTGAATGCGGCGGCCCTGGAAAGGCAAATGCCCTCCGATGCCGGCATCAAACAACGTATATGCCGCAGTGGAGGCACGGCCAAAGGGTTTTGCAAAATCAAACTGCGCAAAGGGTTCATACCGGCCGGCTGCATCTTTCTGCATGGCATGGCGCACACCGGCTGAGATGAAAAATCCTTTGATGGGGCCCAGGTCCGGCTGATGGTATTTAACCGAGCCTCCCACTTCATTGGCCGGGATCATGGGAAGTTCATCCACGTCCTCTGGCTCCCCTTGATTGGCGCCTTCCACAATCTCAGCGGAACCTTCCAGGGTTACGCGCTCTAAAAGGTCCCAGGCAAAAGAAGCATAACCACCGGTTAGCACCGCATCTCCCTGTCTTGTCTCAAAAAGCGGTTTTTCTCCTTTGGGACCTTTCTCGCCAGGCACTTGCGTCAGGAACATATAGTCGCTGATCCAGTTCCGGTAAAAAGTAGCCTTTGCCCGCAGGACCTTGCTCTGCCACCTCACTGAAAAGTCGGTATTCCAGTTATGTTCTGGCTGTAAGTCCGGGCGCCCCCTTTGATAAGCAGCTACCCCTCCGTGTACGCCATCCACATGCAAATCAAAAACACTGGGAGCGCGAAAACCCCGGCCCACATTGGCGATAAGGGCCAATTCCTCCATTAGGCGGTAATTGGCGCCAAATGAACCTGCAAAGGATTGGTAAAAATTGTCCAGGTCGCTTTGGTCTTCGTCTTGCCCGGGTAGGTTCAGGACTTGATTGGCTTGGGCTTCCTGTGATTCGTAGTCAAAACGGCCACCCAGGGAAAGGGTCAGGGGGCCGAATTGGGCTTCTTCATACAAAAAAGCTCCGATGTTCAGGATATCCGCACTGGGAACCAACGGTTCGTTCCGGCCCCTGGTCAGTTGGTTTGTGCGGCGGACTTCCAGGCCAATTTGGCCCTGCAATGGACCAATGGGCTGATGGCGCAAACTTGCCCTTCCGCTGTAAAGCTCACGGATGATGTCCAGGTTAGCCCGCTCATCAATATCA